>JBEAVK010000320.1:0-4906 GCA_041160955.1 Bacteroidota bacterium | reverse complement strand
AAATTGGTTAGTCACCGCTGCCGGAACACAAGGGAAATGGTACACCACCACCGACGCGGCTGGGCATTACCATTTTTCACTCGATACAGGCACTTGGTATATTTCGGTATTGCCGTTTGCTACGGCTTGGTTGCCTTGTTTGGATTCCGTTGAGGTTGTGTTTTCGGGAATCAATGATAGTCTTTCTCTCGATTTTTTGGTACAGGCCAATTATGCTTGTCCGGTGATGGAAGTGGATATTGCAACGCCTTTTTTGCGGCGTTGTTTTGAAAATACCTATACCGTCCGATATTTTAATTACGGTACAATTACGGCCAATAATGCACAAATTAGGGTGCTTCCAGACCAGTATTTAACCCCAACAAGTAGCAATTGGCCTTATACCACGGCGGGCGATACGCTTATTTTTTCAGTAGGCGATGTGCCTATTCAGCAAGGTGGTAGTCTGCAGTTTACGGCATTATTGGATTGTGATAGTACGGTTTTAGGGCAAATGCATTGTACCACGGCGCATATTACCCCCGATTCGTTGTGCAGCGCAATTGACCCGGGATGGGACGGCGCTAATTTGGATGTGAATGGCTATTGTGCCGGCGATTCGGTGGTGCTTATTCTGACCAATACTGGTGTCGGCGGTATGAATGAGCCTTTGGAATACGTGATTACCGAAGATCAGATTATTTTCAAAATGCAAGCCATTCAATTGGCCGCAGGCGAAAGTGTCACAGTAGTTGTATATCCCAATGGTGCAACGGTAACACTTACGGTGCCGCAAACACCCGGTCATCCCAGCACGAGTCAGCCCATGTTGGTGATCGAAGGTTGTGGTGGGGTAGGGGTAGGTTTTGCTTTCCAATTTCCCACCAACGACGGCGACCTAAGTACCGATATTGATTGCCGACCCAATATTGGTTCATTTGACCCCAACGACAAAACGGGTTTACCGCTGGGCGTGGACAATGAACACCATTTTATTGAGGCCGGAACCGCCATTGAATATTTAATAAGGTTTCAAAACACGGGTACTGATACCGCATTTCGCGTTGAAATACGCGATACCCTCGCTCCTGAGTTGGATTTTTCCGCTTTGGAGCAAGGGGCGGGCAGTCATCCCTATCGGTTAGAAAGGCTAGGTACAGGCGTATTGCGGTTTGTATTTGATGGTATTGTATTGCCCGATTCATTTAGTAATGTTAATGCGTCACAAGGCTTTGTCAAATACCGTATTAAAACCCATAAAAACCTTGCAAATGGTGTTGAAATACGCAATAGAGCCGCTATTTATTTTGATTTTAATTTGCCGGTTATCACAGCCAGCACCTTGCATACCATTGGTGAGCCTATACTGCAATTGCTGACCAATATCGAAACCCCGGATACTCAAAAAGAAGCCAGTATTCAAGCGGTTCCTAATCCTTTTAGGGCATCGACTCGCCTGACCTGGCCAAAAGGAACGGCGGGGCCGTATCAATTGCGTTTTATGAATGCGGTAGGCGCAACCGTATTCCAAACTGAAACGCAGGAGAATGCCTATCTTTTTGATCGTCAACGCTTTAAAGGTCAATCCCTTTGGGTACAAATTGAACAAAACGGCCAACGAGTTGCGGTTGGTCATATCATTTCCTTAGCGCACTAATAATCCTTTTTTATCTGTCATTGCCAATTGGCTACAACCATTATTTTGCTATGAACAAATTATATTTTATCCTCTGTTTTTTATGCCTCCGGTCGATGCTTGGTGCACAAGATTGCATACCCGGAACGCAGTGTTTTGAAGCGCCATTGTTTTGTGGTCATGCCTTAGAAAACCAAATATTTAATAATTTTGGGCCAATTGGAGCGTTTAGTCCTAATTGTAATGATAATTTTGTGTCCCATGCCAGCAGTTGGTTTAGGATAATTCCATGTAGTAATCCGCTTGTTCTTACAGTTACTTCTTTGAATACATGGAATGGGGATGGTTTACAAATGGCGCTATACACGGATTGTGACCCCAACACAGTGGTAGTTTGCAACGGAGGTATGTCGGGCGGCGCATTTTTACCATTAACGCTTTTTGCCATTGTAGAGCCTGGTAAAGAATACTGGTTACAGGTAGATGGTTTTAATGGCGATATTTGCGATTTTACAATTGAAGTAATCAGTGGTATTGATATGGCTGCGCCGCCGCCGCCGATGCCAGTAGTAGCGGGTATTATTACGAGTATCCCCAATGGTAATAATTTTTGTACTGTGGGTGCGGTATCTTTTAAGGCCGATTGGCCTGGTTGTAGCCTTTTTTCTACACCTCAATTGACGTGCTACGAAATTAAAGAAGATTCTTGTAAAGGTATTGAATGGACATTTCCTCACGGCACAGTGTATCTGAGTGATTCTTGTGACAACCCGGTGAAAGTCAGTTTTGCAAATGTACTTCCCGGGAATTATATTATTCGGGCGAAGCCAAAGGATTGCGCTTGCCCCGACGATTTTTGTGTCAATTGTGGGCAGCTTTGTTGCCCAGTGGAAGAACTACTTTTTCCCATCAATGTCAAACAAGGCACGGTACAACAATTGCCGATCATAGAACGTTGCGCCAACCAATGGCCGCCTGCGTGTGTGCAAAGTTTTGGTAGTTTTGTGGTGGGCAATACGGCTTTTTGTCAACTGGGGCTCAATTACAGTACTTGTACGCAAGTTTTGCAGCCTTACCGTAAAATACCAGCAGATACAACCAATTTGGGCATTATTATGATTTGTGAAGGCGATTCGGTGGCTATTTGCGATACTTTTTTTACGGATTTGGGGCAACATACTTATTTCTGTAGTTGTGATAGTGCGGTGACGTTTACGATTGTGAAGGATTTTTCTTGTAATAATGATTGTTTGTCGTACAACCAGCCTGCGCCCATGGGCAATGCTGTTGCTACGGCACCATTTCTTTGTGGCAATTACCTCGATGGATATTGTTCCAGCAATACCGATTTGAACGGCGGATTGAGCAATATAGGCATTCCCAATACGGGTATTTTGCGTTTTTCGCCCTGTTCGACCGAGCCGGTTTCCTTAAAAATAACAGTGAAAGATTGCTACGAAAATGCTGGACTACTCGTACAGGTAACGGATAAATTCTTTAATCAATTGAGTGTTATCGAAATAGACAATAATGATACGGATACCTTGATTACTACTGGATTAATAGCCGATACCAGCTATTTGCTCCTTGTTTCGAGTGCCTATTTCACCAATGATATTTGCGCTTTTCAGATTGAAGTATTGAGTGGAATTGGTACCGGTAGTCCGGGCGGTGCAACTTGCTCTTGTGCAGATAGTTACGTAACAGGTCCTACGGATATTTGCCCTGCTGATATTGTCCAGTATTCTATCGTTCCCGGGGCTTGTACTTTTGGATTCACTCCTGGCACAGCAGGTAATGGATACTACTGTTGCCCCGATGGTATTAATAGTACAGATGCATTAAAACTGGTCTGGCATATTCCATCGTTTATGAATTTTTTGAGCGATAGTATTGGCGTAACCACTATTACTGTTCAAATAGACTCTAGTTTTTTAGGTGTGAATGTGGATTTGATGGATTCTGTTTGGGTGAGTTTGGAGCATATCCCTACCAATCCAAATCCTCCTTCGGATACATTGGTTTTTTGTGATTGTACCGCCGCTGCCTGTATTAGCGGTTTTAAAGGCAAAGGTGTGCGCATGATGCACAAAGTGGAGCAGTTGAATTGTACATTAACCTGCACAAATCCCGTTTGTGTACTGGATGGTATAGTATTTAATCAGCCAGGTGTAACGACAAATACCACCAATTGCTTGACTAAAATATATAATATTAGCAAAGACTTAGATCCTCCAACGGTGGCGGTGTTGAGCCAAGGCATTATCAATTGCTACCAACCTGTAATACCTATCAATCCCGTGATTGGTAACATGAACTATGTTATAGCATGGACAGGGCCTTTTGGTCAACCACAAAATCCTGTTTATCCTCTTTATGTATCTCAGCCCGGTACGTATAGTTGTACGGTGACAAATCCTTCCAATGGGTGTACAAGTAAGGCGGAAGTGTTTGTTTTTATGGATATAACACCTCCCATTGCAGTTGCCGGACCAACCACAACCATTTGTGCAGGGCAAAGTGTAACGTTAAGCACAGCAGGAAGTAGTTCCGGTGGACAATTTATTTACACATGGAGTACACCTGTGGCACCAGCAGCAGTAACGCCATTGGTAACAACGACCTATACCCTTACGGTGACAAATAATAATAATGGTTGTACCAAAACCGCTACGGCCACCATAACCGTGAAGCCGATTACCGTTGTAAACCACGCAGTGGAGCAAATCTGCGCAGAAAATTGGCCTCCTACCTGCCCCAATGGTGACCCTACAACAGTCAATGGCTCAACGGCCACTTGTAGCGTATTAAGTGGTTTGCCCCAATGTGAGCAGCATATTTATAATTATCAACGGATAAACCCTATTGTTGTCGATCAAAATATTCCCCTTTGTCCCAATGATACATTTTGGCTCAATGGCAGTCCTTATACGCAGATAAACACAGTGCTTACCAATGTACTTACGAATGCTTTTGGGTGCGATAGTACGGTCAATTATACGCTCGTGCAAAACCCTAATTGCCCCATTATTTTTGATTGCCCTAATGTCAATATGCCAGCACCGCCGGGCGATAGTTGTCATGTAGCACCGTTTCTTTGTGGCAATTATTTGAACAATTATTGTACAAATACCAGCGGACTCACCAATGATCTGGTTGATGGTGTACTCATTCCACAGGCAGGTTTTATCCGTTTTTCGCCCTGTGAAGATAGTATAAACTTGCAAATGAACGTAGGTGATTGCACAGAACAAGATGCAGGGGTGCAGTTTTGGTTGCTTACGGGCGATT
>JBEAVK010000306.1:0-3249 GCA_041160955.1 Bacteroidota bacterium | reverse complement strand
TACTTTTGAGGGCAGTGCCAGCATTGCGGATGCGGATGGTAATTTATTGTTTTACACCAATGGGGGTGGGCGCAACCCAATTCTTGCAGGGGAAACGAGTGGTAAAATATGGAACCGCAACCATGAAGTTATGTATGATATGGGTTTTACCGAAGGTGGCGGTTTTAGTGCTACCCAATCATCGGTCATTATTCCCAAACCGGGTGATCCCCAAAATTATTATCTCTTTACGATGGAAGAGGGTGAGTTTGACGTGGGCGGTGCTGTGCCGGGGCAACCATTAGGACGCGGGTTATCGTATTTTGATGTGGATATGTCACTCAATGGGGGTTTGGGTGGTGTTGCTGCTTACGAAGGTTCTATTTTTGTACCCTCCTACGAGGGATTATGCGCTATTCGACATACGAATGGTAGCGATTATTGGATTATTGTACATAATGATACGTTTGGATTGGCCGTTTTTCCAGTCAATCCAAATGGTGTGGGGATACCCGTATTCTACAATACTACTGGGGTAGCCGGGGGCGGCATCAAAGGTTCACCGGATGGTAAATGGGTGAGTGTAGCGAACTATCTGCTTTCTTTTAACGCCACGACAGGTGTGTTGGGCAATCCGTTAGAATTAGATGTTTTTCCTTATTTTTCAGAATTTTCGCCGAATAGCAAACGCCTTTTTTTCAACACCTTAAATACAGATATTGGTTATTTAGATTTAACTAGTCCAAATATCAATTCGAGTACAGTAATCTTGGGTCAAGTACAGCAAGGTACGGATTTTTTGCTAGGCCCGATGCAAGTAGCACCCGATGGAAAAATCTACTTTGTGCAATTGTCATTTACAGGAGATACTGTTTATTTATCTGATATTGCCTGCCCCAATACAACACCATTGTTGGAATTAGAAACATTTGGTTTTAGTAGGTTAAATTATGGAACATTCTATAGTTTGCCCAATTTTGACAACGCTATTTTCCTTAACGATACAGAACCACCAGTAGTTAGTAATTTGGGCAATGATCAAACCCTCTGCGGCGATCAAACAATTGTATTGAGTACAGGTGTAAACAATGCCACATATACATGGTCTAATGGTGCTCAAACGCCTACCCTGAGTGTCAGTACACCAGGCACCTATACCGTAACAGTAAGCCCTGGTTGCGGTGCTGCGGTGGTGGACTCGGTAGCGATAAACCAGGTATTCATTAATCTAAATGCAGGCAGTGATTCAAGTATCTGCATCGGTGATACGCTTCAATTGGCGGCAGAAAGCAATGGACAAGTATCTTGGACACCCGCCAATTTGGTTACTGCTCCTAGTACGCTCAATCCATTTTTTACAGGTAATAGCACAAGTACCTTGTTCATTACATCTCAATTGGAAGGATGTACCTTAATAGATTCGATAACAATTACGGTAATTGATCGTCCCACTGTGGGTATCATGGCGTTGGATACGACGACGATCGAGGCAGGCGAATCGGTACAACTATCAGGTATGGGTACTGGAACAATACTGTGGTCGCCAGCAACAGGATTGAGTTGTACCACTTGTACGAACCCTATTGCAACACCTACGGAAACAACTACTTATACATTAGAGGTAACCAACGCGGCCGGTTGCTCTAACTCAGAAAAAATAACAATCACCGTCACTCCTCCTGATTGTACGCCGAAGATACCCAATGCCTTTACACCGAATAGCGATAGTACCAACGATAGTTTTTTCCCGATTGGCAATACGATTGATGCCTATAACCTAACGATTTACAACCGCTGGGGACAGGAAATATTCAGCGATACCAAGCCTTGGGATGGGCAGTTGGGCGGCAAAGATGCGCCTTGCGATGTGTATATTTATAAGTTAAATATGCAAATTTGCGGTAATAATCAAACCTTTTTAGGAGATGTTACTTTAATTCGATAAACGGCTGTTTCTTTGACTCGAAACTATTCCACCAAGTGTTGACAACCAAAGGATAATATTATCCACTCATTCTATATTTTAAGAAAATGAAAAACAACGTACACTATTTTGTATTATTTGCCTTTTGTATGTCCCTTCATGCTGTTTATGCTCAAAAAGAAGGGAATGTATGGCATTTTGGTAGAGGAGCCGCTTTAGATTTTAACACTGGAACTGCTGTGATTACCGCCCCCAGTTCGATGTTCACCCCCGAGGGTTGCGCCAGTATTTCTGATGCTGATGGTAATCTGTTATTTTATACCAATGGTGGCGGGCGTATACCTAGTCCGCCATATAGCACCACTGGAAAAATATGGAACCGTAACCATGAGGTCATGTACGACATGGGTATTTTTGAAGGTGGTGGTTATAGTGCAATACAATCGTCTGTGATTATTCCAAAGCCTGGCTCGCCCAATCATTACTACCTTTTCACGATGGAAGAGTTTGAGTTTGATCCATATCCCGCTCGACCACTTGGAAGGGGACTATCGTATTTTGAGGTGGATATGTCCCTCAATGGAGGTTTGGGCGGTGTTGTCAACTATAAAGAGGCCATTTTTACCCCATCTGTTGAAGGTATATGTGCTGTTCGGCATACCAATGGCAGCGATTATTGGATCATTGTCAATAATGGAAATATTGGCTGGGCTGTTTTTGGTGTCAGTGCGGGAGGTATTAGTGCACCCCAATTTTTTAATGGTGTTTCGGGTGGTGAGATCAAAGCCTCGCCAGATGGAAAATGGGTCTCGATGACTAGATACCTTTACCAATTTGATGCGGCCACCGGCAAACTAAATAATCCGTTGTGGTTAGATCCTTTCTTTGGTTGGCGTGAATTTTCGCCCAATAGTAAACGGCTTTTTATAAATAGTTTCACTATTCAATCTCTCTGCTACTTTGATTTGACCAGCCCAGATATCAAGGCGAGTAAGGTAGATATTATCCCTTTTGGCGATAGCTCAGTTTTTTCTGAGCAACAAATGCAATTAGCACCCGATGGAAAAATTTATATTAGTCAAGTCGGTTTTGGTGAGTATTGGCTATCTACTATAGTTTGTCCTAATACGGCTCCATTTGTAGAATTTAAGAAAATAAAATTTGATGCTTCTATTTATTTTGGTAGCCTTCCTAATTTTGACAATGCGATTTTTCGCCAAGATGATGACCCGTTATTACCGGTTGACCTCGGTGCCGATAAAAGCATCTGCGATGGTCAAAATATCGTGTTAGATGCTGGCCCGAATGCAACAGGTTATTCTTGGTCAACGGGTGCACAAACCCCC
>JBEAVK010000301.1:0-9481 GCA_041160955.1 Bacteroidota bacterium | reverse complement strand
TACTTTTGTACGCATTTTTTACCGTTACCGCTGCTGCGCAAAACCCAGTACTCAAAGTAAAACACGATGCAACTGGCCTGAACAACGGCACCAGTTGGGAAAATGCATTTACCTCTTTGAGTACAGCCATTCAATCGGCACACCCCGGCGATAGTATATGGGTGGCGCAAGGTGTTTATTTCCCAACGACCGATACCAATCGAGACTCCGCTTTTATGATCAAAGACAGCGTTTGTATGTTTGGTGGTTTTAATGGGAGCGAAACCATATTATTGCAGCGTAATGTGGGGCAATACAAAACGATATTAAGCGGTGATATTGGGGTGCTGGGGGATAGCCTAGACAATAGTTTTAATGTAATGCGTTGTACACGGGCTACATATTTCACTATTATTGATGGATTCACCATAAGGGATGGTAATGCAAATAACCCTACACCAACGGGTATAAAACCCAATGGCAGGCGTGGTGCTGGCGTTTATCTGAGGGCAGCATCACCTAGCCAAACCGCTACACCTACTTTTAGAAACTGCCATTTTTATAACAATAATGCCCTTGGCGAAGGTGGTGGGTTGTTTTTTCGGGCACACCCTAATGATAGTGCAAAATTGTGTATAGAGTCTTGTAGTTTTTATAATAACAGGGGTATAGGGGTTCTGTATGGCGATCTGCGAAGGAATAAAGTGTTTATAAAAAATTCTATGTTTGAAAAAAACACGATTCCTGGAGTATTGGCTGTTGGTTTTTATACTGCTCTTGCCGATTATGCTGAAATAAATATGGACTCTGATACCTTTTCTAATATTAATGGCTCTTGTATTAGTGTATCTACTTTAAATCTTGCAACTACCCTAAATATTTCTAATTCATTGTTTAAAAACAATATCAATGGAAAAATAAACTGCAATAATGGAAGTGAATCGAATCCGCTCAAATTGAATATAGACGGTTGTACTTTTGAACAAAATGATTTTTTTTCTATCGTCACCGATTTTGAGACACAATTTAGCAATAATATTGTAAAGTCCAACAAGTCATTTGAAATGCGTATCGGCCAAAACAACATTAACAGGATCGATAAAAATTATTTTTTCGATAATACCTTATTGCTGAGATTATGGGCGCAACAACATCTGAATGATAATGTATTTATTGCCAACCGTACTACTTTTGACTTTAATGTTTTTGGAAACAACTCACTTCTTCCTCCCGTAGAATATACAACAATGACCAATTGTCTGTTCTATCATAATGTTGGCTCAATATCAGGTAAAATGCTTATTAGCACCGTCTTTCCTTCCGATATTTTTTTTAAGCATTGTACATTTATCAATTGCGTAGGTGCTACCGATACAACCGCCGTATTTGAATTAGAAAACAAGGATTCTATACTGTTCAATTCTTGTGTTTTTTACAATACAGATGCAGCGATACTGATCCATAATAAAGACTCCCTAACCCAGTATGTGGGCGCATCGAACTGTGTTTTTGACAAAGGCTCGTGTGCCGAAGTAATACAATACCCGAAGAACGAGTTTTGCAATGGCCCTAATCTGTATGACGCACACCTTATGTTCTACGATACCGCTGCGGGTGATTTTCGTTTGTTGCCCTGCTCCGATGGGATTAACTTTGGCGATATAGGTGCCGTTGTCGATTTACCTTTTGACCTCATTGGTAACCCGCGTATTGCTAATGGTATTCCTGATGCAGGGGCATTTGAAACGGAATTAGTCATTGATCGGACATCCCTTTCGGACATGAGTTGTCATGGTAAAGCGGATGGTGCTGTGGCTTACTCGGCTGCTGATTGCTTTTCTTATACATGGCTCAACACCAGTAATGGTATAACAGGGAGCGCGCTAGAAGGACTCACTGAAGGCGAGTATTATGTAACTATCACAGGTGCTAACCTCACTTTATACGATACGTTTAATATTGCCCAACCGCTGGTGGCATGGTCGCTTACTTCTTTTATTAGTTATCCGACAGCAGCAACAGCATTGGACGGAGATGTATTACTTGAAATAGAAGGAGGAACGCCTCCATACCAATACTATTGGGAAAATGGAGATACGCTTAATTATATAGAGCAATTGCCTGTGGGGGTCTATAAAGTAACCGTTAGTGATGCAAACGGCTGTACCGAGGAATATACTTTTGAACTGAATGTTTCATCCACAATAGAGCAGCCCGATTTATTTACTTTTGAGGTTGCGCCCAATCCAGTGTATAGTGGCAATTCGATAGCAATAAAAGGGATTACGGATGGCATGCTCACCCTACACCATACAACAGGTGCCGAAATAGCGCAACTACCCATCCTAAATGGTCGCGTCCAACTTCCTGCTACATTGGCGCAAGGGATTTATGTTGCCAGTTGTACTACGAAAACGGGTTTGCGGAAAAAAAGCATATTATTAGTTTTGTAAACACCCTATTCCACCACAATTTCATCAACAAAAACCCACGACCCACCCCCTGCCGACGGATGCCAATTGAATAGATTGAGCGTTCCCTTTACCTCAAATTTGACATAACGGCAAGTACCGATATTTTTATCAAAATTAAAACTATGCGTCACTTCTTCCTTCCGTTGGTCTCCTTCTATTTTTTGCGTGTCAACAACTCGATATTGTACACCGTCTTCCGAAACTAAGCACGTCACCGATTTTGGGTGCAAAATCCAACTTTTCGGGCTGTACAAGGTAGAAATACGGATTGATGTAGGTTTTTTTATGGTTTCAAGATCAAGTACAAGGTCAAAATCTTTCGATTCCCAGCCCAGCCAATGCGCCTTAAAATCGCTTGCTCCTTGTACGCCGTTCGTCAAAATGGCCAAATCGGCACCGCTGTATTTGGTAGAAGGTGTAGGATTGGCGGTTGTTTTTTTGCGAAAAGCGAGATTCCCCTCCACTTGCACATTGATAAATCGCTTCGATGCCTGGTAGTACGCTTCGGATGTCAAACCTGCTTCATCTACCGTTAAAACTTTGTTTTGCGTACAAACAGTATAGAAATCTTCTATTAATTGCTGCATTTCGGGTTTTAAAATAAATTTTTCTTTACCCTCTGCGTAGAAACCGCGTGTGCCAAACATATCGCTTTTGCCCATTTCTATCATGGCATATTGTATCGGCAACCGGCAGACTTTAACACGTTGTAATAAAGTGGGCATATCTGCAACGGCTTTTTCAGCATCGTCAAAGTAGCGGTTGTATTGCGCCATATTGTCTGCCGATAAAAAGGTCTTAACGTGTGCCATCGGGTGTCCATAAATATCCAGTCCTTCGCCTGTTTTTTTAATTTGGTCGGTCAAGTGCTGGATATATTTTTGAATAAAAACGCCACCCGCACCATAGTAACCATGGATAAAATCGGTCATCACCGAATCGACATTGATATTCGGATTCCACAGCAAACGCGCAATTAAATACGTTTTTAATTCCGAAAATTCATGTCCAGTTGCAGCATTGGTTTGTTGAAAGTGGGCACGCACATTGTTTTTTGTAAAAAACTGTATATTGGGTTGTAGCGTATGTAAATTGGGGAAAGGCGTGATATAATGCGAGAAATTGACCGTATAATCCCATAAATAGATATTTTTACTGATTTTCCCCCAATCTGTAATATCTTTTAAAAACGACACACTGCCGGGGTCATTTTCAATATTTTTACTGCGATTCAATTCAATCGTACACAGCATAACCTGTACATTACTAGCAGGTTTGACCTGTTTTGGGGCTTTTCGCGAATATTGATAGGCCAACGTTGAAATTGTTTTATCCGGAAATTGCGCCGCCACCTTATTCACAAAATGGATAATTGGCCCTGCTGCGGAGCCTTCATCAGCGGTGATTTTAGCACATTTGTCACAATGGCAATAGGAGAAATTATCATCTTGGCTGACCGACCACAGCGTTTTTTCGGGCTGTTTGGCCATTTCCTCTTTCAATTTTTTAATCGTCAAATCATATACATCTGTATTGGTTAGGCATAATTGGTCAATCAAGCGTTTACCATTCATCAAAGCAAAGTATTCGGGATGCGCCTCAAAATGCGTTTCCCAAGGCACAAGGCGATTAAAAGTATGCACATAATAGCCTTTTGCAAATGCCTCGGTATGGCTATTCAGTCGGTGCCAATTGCGATAGGCTTCATTTTGTTCCGTCATTGTGCCATTCACGATGCGCATGGTATTGACGGGTTTGTCCATTTCGCACAAAACAGGCAATGCAATCGTTGTTTTTTGCGGCATAACCTCGGCATTTGGCGCATACACCCGACAACCTAAATATTTTTCGAGTAAATGTACAACACCATAATACGCCCCTTTTTTACCACCACTCAGTAACAAAATATGGTCTTTCTGAACAGAAAGCAGAAAAGCATCATCTATCAAGTCTTGTTTTTTAGCATCAAAATCTTTGGTAAAATGCGGTTTAAACCCTTTTGGAAGGCTAGATACAGCAGCGGCCGACGCGATATAAATCGTATTTTTAATGCTGGGTTGATCTGTTCTTACAATTTGTAGTGCACAGCCCGCCATTTTTTGGATCGTTGATTGTAATAAAATGGCTGCTTTTTCATCATCATTGCCTGCTTGTGCAGGTATAGTAATAGAAAATTGCGGCAGCCCATTTTTGACCAAAACGGCTTGCTTTTGCCCGAAAAGGCAGAAAGGTATGCAAAGGAGTAAAAGAAATAATTTTCTCATGATTGGGAGTATCTTTTTCGCAAAGGTAGTGAATTAGCGAAAATAATAGAATTTGATTGTGTAGTCAATTATTAATTTACAATAAAAAAACATTGAAATATTTTGCGCGTTAAATTTTATTCCTATCTTTGTACATAATATGAAATTCTACATCACCTTACTTTTGTACGCATTTTTTACCGCTACCGCTGCTGCGCAATACCAAGTACTCAAAGTAAAACACGATGCAACTGGCCTAAACAACGGCACCAGTTGGGAAAATGCATTTACCTCTTTAAGTACAGCCATTCAATCGGCACACCCCAGCGATAGTATATGGGTGGCACAAGGCGTTTATTTTCCAACGACCGATACCAACAGAGACTCCGCCTTTATGATCAAAGACAGCGTTTGTATGTTTGGTGGTTTTAATGGGAGCGAGACCATGTTGTTGCAGCGTAATGTGGGGTTGTACAAAACGATATTAAGCGGTGATATTGGGGTGCTGGGGGATAGCCTAGACAATAGTTTCAATGTAATGCGTTGTACACGGGCTACATATTCCACGATTATTGATGGATTTACCATAAGGGATGGCAACGCAAATAACCCTACGGGTATAAAACCCAACGGCAGGCGTGGTGCTGGCGTTTACCTGAGAGCGGCTTCGCCTAGCCAAACTGCCACGCCGACTTTTAGAAACTGCCATTTTAATAACAATAGCGCACTTGGTGAAGGTGGTGGGTTGTTTTTTCGGGCACACCCTAGCGATAGTTCAAAACTGTGTATAGAGTCGTGTAGTTTTTATAGTAACAGAGGTCTAGGTGTTCTGTATGGTGATCTACGCAATAATAAAGTGTTTGTAAATAAGTCTATATTTGAAGGAAATGTAATTCAAGGAACATCAGTAATCGCTTTTTATACTTCTCCTGCCAATTATGCTGAAATAAATATGGACTCCGATACTTTTTCTAATATTAATGGCTTTTGTCTCAATGTACGGACGGCAAACCTTAAAACTACTGTAAATATTTCTAATTCATTGTTTAAAAACAATATCAATGGAAAAATATACTGCTATAATACAAGTGAATCGTATCCGCTCAAATTGAATATAGATGGTTGTACTTTTGAACAAAATGATTTTTTTTCTACCGCCACTAGTTTTGAGACACATTTTGGCAATAATATTGTAAAGTCCAATAAGTCATTTGAAATGCTTCTTGGAGAAAATTACATTAATCGGCTCAGTAAAAATTATTTTTTTGACAATACCCTTATATTGAGATCTTGGGCGCAACAGCATTTTAGGGATAATGTATTTATTTCAAACCGTACTTCTTTTGATTTTAGTGTTTTTGGGAATAGCCCACTTCTACCCCCAGTAGAATATACTACAATGACCAATTGCCTTTTTTATCGTAATGTTGGGTCGATATCGGGTCAACAATACGCTGCTGCATACGTCTATTCCGATATTTTTTTTAAACATTGTACATTTATCAATTGCGTAGGTGCTACGGATACAACCGCCGTATTTGAATTAGAAAAAAAGGATTCTATATTGTTCAATTCTTGTGTTTTTTATAATACCGATGCAGCGCTGCTGATCCAAAATCAGGACTCCCTTCCCCAGTATGTGGGCGCATCGAACTGTGTTTTTGACAGAGGTTCGTGTGCCGAAGTAATACAATACCCGAAGAACGAGTTTTGTAATGGCCCTAATCTATATGATGCACACCTTATGTTTTATGATACCGCTGCGGGCGATTTTCGTTTGTTGCCTTGCTCCGATGGGGTCAATTTTGGTGATATAGGTGCTGTTGTCGATATACCTTTCGACCTCAATGGCAATCCGCGTATTGCTAATGGTATTCCCGATGCCGGTGCTTTTGAAACGGAATTGGTCATTGATCGGACATCCATTTCGGATATGAGTTGTCATGGTAATGCGGATGGTGCTGTGGCTTACTCGGCTGCTGATTGCTTTGCTTATACATGGCTCAATACCAGTAACGGTACAACAGGGAGCGCACTAGAAGGGCTTAATGAAGGCATATATCATATAACTATAACAGGTGCCAACCTTACTTTATACGATACCTTTAGTATTGCACAGCCGCCGGTGGCATGGTCACTTACTTCTTTTATTAGTTATCCAACAGCAACAACAGCATTGGATGGAGATGTACTGCTCGAAGTAGAAGGAGGAACGCCTCCATACCAATACTATTGGGAAAATGGAGATACGCTTAATTATATAGAGCAATTGCCTGTGGGGGTCTATAAAGTAACCGTTAGTGATGCAAACGGGTGTACCGAGGAATATGCGTTTGAATTGAATGTTTCATCCACAATAGAGCAGCCCGATTTATTTACTTTTGAGGTTGCGCCCAATCCAGTGTATAGCGGCAATTCGGTAGCAATAAAAGGAATCACGGATGGCATACTCACCCTACACCATACCACAGGTGCCGAAATGGCGCAAATACCCATCTTAAATGGTCGCGTCCAAATTCCTGCTACTTTGGCGCAAGGGATTTATGTTGCCAGTTGTACTACGAAAACGGGTTTGCGGAAAAAAAGTATGATATTGATTTTGTAAATCCATACCAATCAAGCGGCATTTATTTATGAACTCAGGAAGTACTCCGTATTTTACCTTTTTTCTAAAAAAGTAATCTTGTCCAGTTCACACCAACACAACACCTACCCATTAAGTGGTAATTATCTCCAAACAGAGATAAATATCTGTCGTTGACCGCTCAGAAACGGTAAATGGCACGGTGTTTGTAATTTCCTATCAAAATACTTCCTTTTCAAATTTACCGTTTGTTTTTAAAAAGATACCGATTGTTTTTAAATTCGACCATTTCGCTGTTTTTTTGCCAAAATTCGCAAAAAAATATTCCTGTCGTTTAGGGGTGCAAATCTGCACTTCAATCCTCAAATAGTTCCCTTTGTCCTATTGTCATTTTTATGACATACAAGGTATTGACATTTCTGTTCAAATTTGTGACATCAAACGAAGAACAGACACCTACAATATCTACATTTTTCCAAATTACCAAACATAATCTCTTTAATCCCCCCCCCTTCCCCTCTCTTGTAACTTTCCTCCTGACGTGAAAAGGGAAAAGCATTTATCACAAGTATTAGACAGTTAATGACTGTTTGGTCAAAAAAAGTTAATCGAGGATGAAACATTTGTACCCATCAGATACCTTCGTAGGTTATGTTTCTTGTTCTAAGAATCCACTGAAAGCGTTGCGCATGATAGCGTTGGCCGTTGTACTAACGACCTGCTCTGTATTGAATGCGCAGTTGACGATCAAAGTAACTGCTGTTCCAATGAACACACCCGCTGGTGCTAATATTTACGCAGCAGGTTCGTTCAACAATTGGAATCCAGCAGATCCAAATCGTTTACTTACGTCACTCGGTAATGGTAAATACATGATTACCATTAATCCTGCTCCAGGACAGGTAGAATTTAAGTTCACACGCGGCAGTTGGAATTCTGTAGAGGGTAATATTGGTGGTCTAACACAACCATCGCACAAGATATATTATAATGGCCAACCCAAAACGGTAGAAGTCGTTATTTTGTCTTGGCCAGATTTGATGAATGGCAATAATTCCAATATTGGTCAGGTAGGTGGTAGTATTAATGTATTGGATGAAAATTATTTTATACCACAATTGAATAGGACACGCCGTATTTGGGCTTATTTACCTCCCGATTATGCACTCAACCCAAATAAGCGCTACCCAGTGCTTTATATGCAAGATGGTCAAAATTTGTTTGACCCAACTAGCACTACATCTGATTGGAAAATAGACGAGGCTATGAATGGTTTAGCACAAAATGGCGATGCTGGATGTATTATTGTAGGTATAGATAACGGTGGTTCGCACAAAAATGATGAATATTCTCCTTGGTCAACAGCCTCTTATGGTGGCGGACAAGGTGCTGAATACGTTAACTTTATAGTAAGTACGCTCAAGCCATATATCGACAACAATTATTTGACACTCTCCGACCGCGATCATACGGGTATCATGGGCAGTTCAATGGGTGGTCTTATTTCGATGTATGCGCTAATTGAGCACCAAGAGACATTTTCTAAAGCAGGTATTTTTTCACCTACATTTAGTTTTAATGGAACAAAGATGGCCGAGTACATCGCCAGCAAAGGTAAACTGAATGATGTACGCGTATTTTTCTTAGCAGGAGGTTTGGAGCCAAATTATATTGGATTAGGCGTAGAACTGGTGTATGAAGCCATGCTTAATGCCGGATTCGATTTGTCAGAAATAAATATGTCCAACCCAGCAGATGGAGAGCACAGTGAGTGGTTTTGGGGGAGGGAGTTTCCTTCGGCATATACTTGGTTGTTCAAAGAAGATCAAGCCAGCGTTAGTAGCAACGAATTGGCCAATGAAGTTGTTACGCTACAAGCATATCCAAATCCATCTACGAATTGGGTACAATTGCAAGGTAATGATTTGGATCAATTAATGATGGTACGCATCACAGGCATGGATGGTCGGGTTTGGCACGATGCATTTCAGTTGGGTTCACAATCCATTTCAACCAGTAATTTACCTAAAGGCGCATTTTCAATAACGGTTTCGGATTTAAGTGGCCGTTCGCGCTCTGTTCAAATGATTCATGTTTAAGAAGGTTTGAAGAATATAAAGAAGGTTTATAGAATTTTTGAAAAAAAGGTTTAGTTTATTGATAAAGGCCGCCTCTCGGAATGAAGGGCGGCCTTTAGTTTT
>JBEAVK010000291.1:0-6210 GCA_041160955.1 Bacteroidota bacterium | reverse complement strand
ATAGAACCCTGAAAAGCCCAATCATCCGGAAATGTTTGAATACGGGCATATTCGCGCACTGTAAATGGTCGTGTTTCTTCGGGGTGGCATCTTTCCGTTTGTTTTTGAGCAGGGCTACAGGTAAGCGTAAGGCTTGGTTCATCCCAACCTATCCTGCGTGCAATACCCGTTTTACCACCGCCCAAATAAAAACTTTTACCCATGAATTTCTTTTGCAGATCAAGGGGTAAATCTCGCCAATAACCTTTTTGTGGCACTAAGTCCAGTATATCTTTTTTGCTCTTGGGGTATTTTGCACCATCCGACAATGGTACATCGCAATCGAATAAATCACCTTTTTTAAGTGCCGAAGAGAGGTTGTAAATCTTTTTATAAGGTGTTGGGTACTCATATTTCAAGGGAATATCTTTCCGAACACCTACTAATATTAGGCGTTCACGCTTTTGAGGTACCTTGAAATTGATCGCCTTGAGGACTTGTACTGGGACAACATTATACCCAATTTCATCCAAAATAGAAACCATGCCTTCCAATGTTTTCCCATTATCATGGCTAAGTAATCCGCGTACATTTTCGCCAATACAAATAGGAGGGTTCACTTCTTGTACAACCCTTGCAAATTCATAAAACAACGTTCCCCGCGCATCTGCCAAACCCAGTTTCTTTCCTGCATAACTAAACGCCTGACAAGGGAATCCTCCTGTCACAATGTCTATTTTATTGTGGTATTCAGAAAAATCAAAATTGCGAATATCACCTTCCAAAACCTTCCAATTAGGACGGTTTTTGCGTAAGGTTTGACAAGCCCATTTATCAATTTCATTCAAAGCCACACATTTTAGACCCGCTTTTTCCATACCTACGGCTAAACCTCCTGCACCTGCAAACAATTCAAGAACAGAATAATCATGGTCTGGCACTTCCACATTAGAAAGCTCCGCTTCTGCCTTTTGCTCTGGAAAATAATCGGGAAATAACGATGCCACCTGTGTTCTGCTATATACCCTGTAATTACTCATCGGTTCACGGACAGCAGTAAGTTTGCCCTCCCGATCCCATCTTCGCAATGTTTCTTTACTTTTGCCCAATATTTCAGATGCCTCCGTTAAGGATAAATATTTTTTCATAACCAAGTTATACAACATTATACAATGGTTGCAAAATTATTACTTATTTGGTAAACGACAAAATAATTTTAAAAGAAATTGTTTATTTTTTGAAAACGGCTATTGACTTCTAAACAAACGGCTGGGATGTTTATCAAATAACCCCGATGGAGTGATAATTCTTCAACTGTAAAAATATTTTTCCTCAAAAGAGATAATTTTATCGCACGATACCATTATCTTGCGATAAAATTATCGCACAAGATTAAATTAATTGGACGATAAGATGAAACCACTGAAAATGGCCAATATGCCTTTCGATATGCACTATTGCGTCGCTGGTGGACAGTACATTATGGTTAAACTAATAAAGAAAATAATATGTTCCTTTATCATTCAAAAATAGCAGACCCAGCCCTATTGGAAAAGGTCTTGTTTGGTCGCCGCGACACAGCAGACTGGCTGGAAAAAATCGCTTTGATCTTTGCCGAAACAGGCCACGCCACACACTCGCTGTTGATCGGCAACCGAGGCATGGGCAAATCGCACCTCATCAGCGTATTGTTCCATCGTTTGATGCGCGCAGAAATCGTACAAAAAAATGTGGTGATTGCCTACTTAGAAGAAGATCCTTATGGTATTGCAGATTATTTGGATCTGTTGCGCCATATCATCAAAGCGATTGCCCGTATGGAGCAAAATGCCGTCGCTAAAAAAAGCCTTCATGATGCCCACCAAACCCTAATCGGTACAGAGCCCAAAATGCGTGTACACACCGCCGAACGCATCCTAACGGACTATCTCAATGGCCGACGCATGTTGCTTTTGGTTGAAAACCTCAATGATATATTTGCAGCACTAGGTGAAACAGGGCAAAGCCGCTGGCGTGATTTCTTGCAAACCCATGACAATACGATGATTTGCGCCACATCACAAGCCATATTTAGCGATGTACAGAGCAGAGAACGGCCTTTTTTTGGCTTTTTCCACCTGACTTACTTGCAAAAACTAGACTTCACTGAGGCGCGCGACTTGCTCATTGTTATGGCCACAGAAAAGCATAATACCGATCTGATTGCCTATTTGGATACCCCCGAAGGCGAGGGGAAACTGCGGGCTATTTTTGAACTTACAGAGGGCAACCATCGTTTGTTAGTGACGTTTTATGATTTTTTCATGTCCGAATTTCGTTCAGAACTCAGCCGGACATTCCTCCGTACAATTGACCAAATGAAACCGTATTATGAGAGTTTTTTAAAACTATTGCCACCTCAACAACAAAAAATTGTCCAATTCCTTGTGGTAGAGCGGATACCTCAACCGGGAAAAACCATCGCCGACAACTGCTTTTTGCCTGCTACTACGGTGTCCAAACAAATGTCGGAACTCCAACGCCTCGGTTACGTGAGCAGTACCCGACAAGGCCGCGATGCCTATTACGAAATTACTGAGCCTATGTTGCGTATGTGTCTCGAATCGAATGAAAACACGGATGGTATTTTGAGCATCTTCGTAGATTTTTTGGGTAACCTATACTCCTCGCGCGACCTAAAAATCACGTTTTTGCAACTCAACCTTTCCGCCGAAAGTGCCGACCCCGAACTGCGCCCCAAGATCGCCGACGAAGCTTATTTTTATAGCAAAGCCTTTCCCAAATATGCGAAGGGTTGGTATGCTTCGGAAGATGATTTACAATACCTGCGTTGTTTACCAGAGACTGAGCGCGAAACAGGGATACGGCGATTGGTAGAGGATAGCGATATTGAGGAGTTGGATACTGTTGAATTTAATAAGTTATTGAAAAACAAACAATTTCGTGAAGCCGAAGCCATGCTGAACAAGGTGTTCCCCGATCAGTTGTCTTATTATTATTGGTATGCCACCGGTGTTTTATTGTCCTATAAAGAACATTTAATAGAAGCCGAAGCCGCTTACCGTAAATCATTGGAATTAAAACCGAATAACCATGATACATGGGATTACTTAAGCCGCTTGCTCATTAATACAATGCAATATGAAGAGGCTCGAAAAGCACAGGAGCAATACCTTCATCATTGCCCTGACTCAACAGAAAAATGGCTGCTGCATTTTGCTATCTGTATCCTTTTAGGCGATGCCCAATGGGCGGTTTTGTCTTTTGAAAAATATAAGGAAGATGAGTCTGACGTTTTTTTGTGTATTGTCATTGCTGCGCTTGCATTGAAAGCAGATAAAAATTTCATAAAATTAGTATTGCAACATACTAATTTTAAGTCACTTTTAAAGATAAACAAACAGACCTCTCTACCCAATATCTTACAATCTGTAATGCATATCTTATTAGAACGAGAAGACAGCACTACCCAACGTCTCTACGATTTCCATACAGTATTAACAGAACTATACGGAAAGAAAAAAGCCTTCACCTATCCGCTTAAATTCCTTTATGTCGGCATTCGTCATATAAAAGAGAAGGATCCCAAAGCCTTGCTGGAACTCACTTTGGAAGAACGGAGGGCATTTGAGGAATATCTGGCAATTGTACCTAAGGAAGAGCAAAAAACATAAATATATTTACATGCTCTTAATTCAGGTGCGATCGTAATAAAGGGTTAAAACCTAAACACTTTTTCCCAAACAAAAACCTAATCCCACCCCATACAACCAATTCCTCCAATCCTTGTCTTTACCTTTGCTGCCCATTTATTTACACACACAACTATGAGAAATTTTATCTTAGCACTCACCATCCTATTTTTTGCGTGCAACGCCACCAAACCAACCGCCACCATACCACCTACAAGCACCGTAAAACCAGTCGCTACATTTGTGACTTGGGACAAAAAAATGGTGGACATCGGTAAAGTAAAAAAAGGCGATAAGAGGTCGCTTTTCTTTGAATTTACCAATACTTCCAAAGAAGATATTCAAATTGACATTGTAGATGCCTGTGAATGTACCAAAATTGAGTTTCCGCGCGGCGTAATCACGCCCAATGGTAAAGGCCGCTTGGATGTCCTTTTCAACAGCGCAGAAAAAGATACTTCGGAGACGATCGGTATCAATGTCGTATTCAAAAATACCGCCCCCGATGGTAATCCACGCATCGAAGTAGTGGAATACAAGTTCGATATAGAAAAGTGATTTTGAACAAAAAACGACGCTTGCCGTTTAGATGAAGTACGATACAAAGGCAATACGCCTTTTATCACTCCTAACTTTTTCGCATCTCTAAACATTTGGCAGCATTAGCTGCTGCTATCAATTCATGCGTCGCGACTACCTCATTTTTGCAGGACTTGCAATCCTTTTCTTTTTCCCATTCTTGGGTGGTGTACACTTATTCGATTGGGATGAGATCAATTTTGCGGAAAGCGCACGCGAAATGTTGGCTACGGGCGATTATTTTCGACCACAAATAGATTTTGAGCCATTTTGGGAAAAGCCACCTTTGTTTATTTGGATGCAGGCCTTGTCGATGCACATTTTTGGTGTCACCGAATTTGCCGCCCGCTTCCCGAATGCTGTTTGTGGTTTACTTACCCTACTCATGGTGTATCATATCGGTCTAAAACTACACGACCGTTATTTTGGATGGCTTTGGGCATTGTCTTTTTTGGGTTCTATACTACCGCATTTGTACTTTCGCTCTGGTATTATAGATCCTTGGTTCAATTTCTTTATTTTTACAAGTATTTACGGGTTTATTCAGTTCCGCTGGCAGTTTTTTAATAGAAAACCCACTTGGACATTTTGGATGAAATTCCGTTATCTGATTCTAGGTGGTTTGGCTTTGGGACTAGCGATTATGACCAAGGGGCCTACTGCTTATTTAATAGCCTTTTTGACACTTATGTCCTACTGGGGACTGCGAAAATTCAGAAGCAGGTGCTATTTCCGGCATTTTGTGATGTTTTCTGTGGCATCAGTAGCAGTATCATTGCTTTGGTTTGGTTTGGAGATTGCATTACACGGCACGTGGTTTATCAAAGAATTTATTACCTATCAAATCAGATTACTCACCACACCCGATGCTGGTCACGGTGGTTTCTTTGGTTATCATTTTGTGGTATTGTTGTTGGGTTGCTTTCCTGCTTCGGTATTTGCCATTCCTAATTTGTGGGGCGACAAGCAACCAGACGAAGAAGTGATGGATACCCATACTTTGGCCGTTTGCCAACGCAGTGATTTTGCCACTTGGATGCAAATTTTGTTTTGGGTCGTTTTGATTTTGTTTTCGGTGGTAAGTACCAAAATTGTCCATTATTCTTCTTTGTGTTATTTCCCACTGACCTATTTAGGATCTTTAACGCTTTGGCGGGCGATCCACTGGAATGTAAAACCCAAAATATCGGGTATTTTATTGCCTATATTGGGTGTTACGATTGGCGGTCTAGCCGCGAGTTTACCTTACTTCGGCCAGCATTTGGATCTTTTGAAGCCATTATTTGCCAATGACAATTTTGCTTTAGAAAACCTAAAAGCCAATATCCACTGGGAACTTTGGCAGGGATGGCCGGGTATCGTACTGGCTGTAGGTAGTCTGGTCGGTTATTGGTATTGGCGCAACAACAACCCTTGGAATGTAGCACATATCGTTTTTGGAAGTGGGGCTGTTTTTGTGACATTTACCCTTGCTTTTTATATCCGTAATATTGAAGGCATATCACAACTGTCCGCTATTGAGTTTTATGAAAGCAAAAAAGGCGAGGATTGTTATATTCGTACTTTGGGTTACAAGAGTTTTGCACATTTGTTTTATAGTGCTAAAAAACCCGTTGTGGGCGATGTACACCAAGACGATATGGAACATTTACTCCATGAGCGACAAACCAAACCGGTGTATTTGGTGGCCAAACTAAAAGACCCCAATAATCCACCTAGCGTAGAAGGGTTTAAAGAGCTGTACCGAAAAAATGGATTTGTCTTTTTGGAGAAAAAAGCAGGGCAGTAGATTGCTTAATTTTTTATAAAAAGTAACTGTCCAGTCGTCACCCAAATTCCCGTAGGGAATGTATGTTTATAGGGTGGAATGAAAAACCTGGTTCAATTCCCGTAGGGAATGTATGTTATTTTGCGCGTTTTTACATAAAATCCCTACGGGATTTGGGCAATTTACCATATT
>JBEAVK010000277.1:0-3696 GCA_041160955.1 Bacteroidota bacterium | reverse complement strand
TGTATATCTCCATATATTGCTTCAATATCTGCTCAAATTTACCGGAAAGTAGCGTACAACGGTCTTTTTTGCCCTTTCCATCGCGTACAAAAATACGATGGCTTTCCGTTTGTATATCCGTAATAACCTTCGGCGTATTGTGTCGTCGCTAATCTGGCGCAGAGGTTACTTGCCGCCGCGCCAGATTAGCGACCATTCAGACATGCTCTTATTGCTTAGAAACTGTTTTAAAACCCCTTCTCCGGGCCTGAAAGCCTCATTTTTTGCGGTTATACTGCGGCTTTTTTGGGGCGAATATAACCCATATTACTCCAAAAATGAGTCTTGTCTATCCACAAAATCTGAATCTTTCAGCTTCGGTAGGGGGTTTAAAACAGTTTCTTAACAAACCCTACTGGGGCGTAAATTTGTGTTTTATTCCATATTTTAATGAAATACACGCCGGTGTTTAAGGTACTAACATCAATAACGGTGTGGTCACTCGTTATTTTTTGCCATAGAACCGCTTGACCAATATTGTTATATACCACCAATTGCCCCTCTGATAGTCCTTGCGATTTTACATTTATATATTCAGCGGTTGGATTTGGAAAGACTTGTACATTCGGCAAAGTAAGTTCGTTTACCGAATTCACTAAGTTATCATTGCCAATAATAATTCGGCCAAAGTCACCACAAGCCCAACCATGATTCACGTCCGTGAATTGGGTGGACATCAATCTTACGCCACCGACCTTTGCATCTTGCGGTGTCCAATTTAAACCTCCATTGATTGTTTTTAATAAAACACCATTATCGCCGCATAACCAACCTCTACTGGAATTAGCGAACCATACTGAATTTATAGTTGAAGTAATTCCAGGTGACAAAGATTGCCATGTGCTACCACCATCTACGGTTTTGAGTAACAAGCCCTCCGCTCCAGCAGCCCAACCAACCTGATCATTGATGAAAAAAATACTGTTTATAGTTGTTGTCTGGTTGGTCACCAGTGGTGTCCATGTTACCCCGCCGTCAATGGTTTTTAAAATTGTTCCATTGTCTCCACCGGCCCAACCAACTAATGGATTTACAAAATTTACGGTATATAGAAAAACAGTTGTCCCAGAAGATTGTATGCTCCAGTTTGAGCCACCATCGGCTGTACGAAGTATCGTTCCGCTTTGACCTACAACCCATCCGTTTGAACTGCCTTCCATTTCAATATCCCACAAAACATTTGAGGTAGATGAATTTTGACTACTCCAAACTTCACCGGCGTTTGAAGTAAATAGGATTTTTCCGCTAGAACCAACTACCCAACCTGTGTCTTTGCTTGTAAAATGAGCATTATATAACGATACGCCAGTATTGGATTCTTGTACTTTCCAGATCTTGCCACCATCTTCAGAACGCCAGATGTTTCCACTTAAACCAACTACCCAACCTGTATCTTGAGTAGCAAAAAATACTGACCGAAAATCTGGTGTTTGAAGTAATAACTGTGGCTCCCACATACCGCCCCCGTCAGTACTTGATTGAATATTTTTATCAGTTAAAAGCCATCCTGAGTTACTATTAATGAATTCAACATCCTGTAAAAGAGAAGAGTTGTTGATGATCTCAGTGCTCCAGTTAACACCACCATTGGTAGAGGTTAGTAAGGTTCCTAACTGACCAACAGCCCAAAGTGAATCTGCATTGAGAATATCTAAGTTATAAATATCAAAAGTGAAATTGGTAGGCTGACTATTCCACGTTTGCCCTCCGTCAATCGTTTTTAGAATTATTCCTTTTGCGCCAGCAATCCACCCAACATTTTCACTGAGGAATTCTACATCGTATAAAGTAGTACTTACGTTTGAAGTTTGAACCGACCAGTTATTTCCGCCATCGGTGGTATGAATAATGACTCCGTTCGTTCCAACCAACCAGCCTTTGTTAGCATCGATGAAAAATACGTTTTCGATACTAAGGCCACCTACAGATCCAAGATTCGACCATGAAGTGCCGCCATTTGTGGATTTAAGTACCGTACCAGTAGCGCCTACACAGTATCCGGTGGTGAGTGTCGGAAAATGAATACTATTAAGAGATTGCGTCGTATTAGTAGTTTGCTTGATCCAGTTGGTGCCACCATTCGTTGTTTTTAGGATAACCCCATTGGTACCTGCAATCCATCCGGCATTTTCATTTTTGAAATGCACATCATTTAAGGAAGAATTGATTGCTACATTGGTTGTTTGACGTTTCCAGGTTTCACCGCCGTTTTCTGTTTTTATAATTGTTTCAGAAGTTCCTACTGCCCACCCTAAGTTGGCATCGTGCATGAAAATACTAGAAAAAAAATGGGGAGCTACATTGCTTCCAAGATCAATCGGTCGGTTCCATGTCTGAGAAAAAACAGGAAGTGTTAATAAGAGAAAAAATGTTGTTTTAAAAAATTGGTTGACTTTTTTCATTGAAAAATTGAATTGTGTATAGTTGTTTATAATGATTGAATGACTAATTTTACAGTGGACACAAACCTTTCGCTCGAGATTTTTAACTAATAAAAACCAAAGGGTAGGTTCTGTACACTAATTTGATTTGATTCACTTACGCCCGAATAAACCTCTCGGCCGTTGGTAGAGTATAATTGGAAATTAGTTGACCCTTCGACCATATAAAACACGCAATAAATGTAAATAAAAAGCGTACAAAGTGGTCATTGTAATTTGGAAATAATGGACAAACCATTTAAGTGCGCTGCAAATATATAGTAAAGTGATTCATATATGCAGACTATCTAGCGGACTTTTTATCTTATTCCAACTTTTTTTCGTAATATGGGTATAAATCTCTGTTGTTTTGCTGCTTTCATGTGCCAGTAAATCCTGAATATAGCGCAAAATACAATACCATTTTATATTCCAGACAACGCCTCAAGTTGTTCAATCCAAGCGTTGAAATGGGGGCACTCTTTTCGTATGGTTTCTATCCCAATATCTGACGCAATGAGTACGCCATCTGCCACTTTACTAAAGGACGGACAAATTTTTAATATCCTTTTGGATGGTGCCGTTTCGCGGCTATCATTGATATGTTCAGGTGTTTCAAATTGCGCTCGAATTTTAGCAAAAGCCTTTGGAGGAACTATTTGATCAATGCTAAGCCATTCTTCTAATATATCCGGAGCCGAAAATAAAATGGCTTCAAATTCATACAGTTGAAAATAAGGGATAAAACGAGAAGCATCTTGGACAAAACGTTCAATATCCTTTTTTACAGCATCTTCTATTGCAAGTACTTTGGTAAAAGGTTGTTTATCCTTGCTTTCTGTATAACCGGGAAATCGTTTTTGCATACCATATAGATCAATCAGGGTCGTCAAGTACGCACCTTTATCTTCCAACAACCATTGAACAATATTATGGTGTAATTTTCCATATTGATTCCCAGTACCAATGGAACGGGCAGTAACTTGGATGTTTTTCTTTAAAAAATGCCCGTACAGTACCTTGTTAACGAATTGCTCCTCTGTCGAACCCTCACAAATAATGTTTATTCTTATCATGGCCGCCCTCCAAAAACATTATTTTCCCACAACTGCCCAAGGGAATATTCCGTTAACCAATTATCAAGATCAATATCATTCAATCGTTTAAATACAGAGGCATTATCTTGATTTTCTACCACAATTATATCTTCGGGAGTAAAAGCCGAAACCAGCCCTGC
>JBEAVK010000244.1:0-5582 GCA_041160955.1 Bacteroidota bacterium | reverse complement strand
ACCGTTTACACCTGTAGGTGCGTTTGATATTTCTGATCTAAGTAATATTACGTTATTGGATATTTATTATCCTTCACAACGACCAACTGGCGAGGTACATAATGTGCGTAGGGTAGGGGACGACTACCTGGTTTGTCCATCCTATCAAGGTCAACTTACCATTGTGGATGCTTCCGAGCCGACCAATATGATTGAAACAGCATGGTCTATTTTGGGGACTTCATTGGTATGGGACGCGGATCCGTATTTGCCATCGGGTATTATATTTGCTACTGCCAAAAACGAAGGTTTGTTTATTTATCAGCCCACCTATGTTCGGGCTGCTAGGTTAAAAGGTGTCGTGACTGATGCTGTTACAGGTTTGCCATTGTTTAATGCAAAAGTATTTGTGGAAAGCACGTCTAATGCCGATACCACTAATATTCAAGGACTTTATGCCACAGGAGCACCACAAACTGGCAACTATAACATACGTGCGGAGCGGCAAGGTTATGTAACAAAAACAGTAAATCGTTTATTACAAAATGGAACTACGGTAGCATTGGATATTGCGCTTCAGCCCGAAGATGTAAGTACTGCATCCATTGGGGATAATGATGTGATATCGGTTTTCCCAACTGTAGTGAAGAATGGTTTTTGGGTGAAAACACCTTCGAGATTACCTGCTACAACACTCCTCCAAATATATGATAATACTGGAAAATTGATACTGGAACAAAAAGCACAAAGCAAATGGGTCGATATGCCGAATGATACTGCTCCGGGTGTTTATCATGTACGGGTTGGTGGATTTACACAGCAGATCGTTAAAACCAATTAATTGGCTTGGTAAAGACAACATATTTGGGGTTATTGGAGCGATTTAAGATCATTTGGTGAAAGATACATTCTAAAGATTTGAAATGGCGGAAGATGTATCGAGCCTCGACGGATTGAAATCCGCCGCTAAATATGTTTCGAGATTACTGCTCTCCATCTGCCGTTGCATCATTGCTCGCGGCAGATGGAGGGTCACTAATAAAAAATATTATTATTTATTTCTGCCTGCCGAAAGTTCTTTAGCCCGTTGTAAATCTGCTGCTGCTGCCGCTTGATTACCCATCATTTCATGTATTTTTGCACGATTTTGATAAGAAACAATCGCTCCCGGTTTCAATTCAATCGTTTTATTAAACGCCTCTAACGATTGCTGTAACTTATTTTGGCGCATATATATTTGCGCCATATTGTTCCAGGAAACGACATCGGTGGAATCGTAAGTGAGGTATTTTTGAATGTCTTTTACGGCTAAGTCGATCTGTCCCGCTTGCGCGTACAAACTGCCCCTAAATTTATAAGCATCCCGCATATTTGGGTCTAATTCCAGTGCTTTGGTAAAATCCTGCATGGCCAATTGAGGTTTGCTCAAGTCACCATATTCTACGCCTCTACCAAAATACATCATTCCTTTGTGGTAATATCCATTGTCAATGGCATTGGTTACCACGGTAATCGTGTCTTTCCACATGCCAACTTGCTTAACTCCCAATACGGCCACCATCACAGTCCAACCAATGAATACGTTACGAATCAAAGCCGCTTTGTTGGGATACTGGTCGCTCCAATAGGCCAATACCGACCCAATTGCAAAGAATACGCCCACACAAGCCAAGTAATTATAGTGATCCGCACAAAGTTCAAATGTTCCGAGTGTCACAAATGGTAAGGTGAAAAAGATATTGGCCATAAAAAAGGCAAGACCAATATAAATACCCGGTATTGTTTTTCGGTAGCGCCAAGCCGTATAAGACAACGCCGCAATAACGAGTGGTGCAACCCAATAAACCCAAGGTAATACGCCATTTACGCGCTCAAAAGAATAATAAATATTTAGTTTGAACGGCAAAAGTATCTTTGTTAGGTAAAAAACAGGGGCATAAGAAACCAGTAATAAGCGTTCAATTGCAGAAAACCCATTGGCATCTGTTCCCACGGCTGTACCCGATACATTACGGCTATAAATCGTTAATAGACCAAATCCTAAAGCCATCAAGAAAAAAGGAGCATATCCTGCAATGCGTTTTTTTAAGTCCAAACGTGAGGGCAACCACCAATCTATAATAACCATAAGCAACGGCAATACTACAGCAGCACTTTTTGCCAAGTTACCCAATAACATCATGATTAGGGCTAAAGCATACCATTGCCACTTGGTTTGATCTGCCACTGCTTGATATTTTAAGTAATATAATAGTCCCAACAAACAAAATAGCACATAAAAAGGGGTACTAAAACCTGCTACCCAAGCCACGGATTCCGCTTGAATAGGGTGTATCGCAAATAGCAACGCAATCGGGAAACGCATAGATTCACGTACACCCAAGCGTAGGAGCAGGCGCGCAACCAGCCATGTATTGAGCAAATGAACGATAAAACCCAGCAAATGATAACCCCAAAAGGTATCTTTAGGCATCAAATTGTACGGAATTGCATACGCTGCCCAAGTTAAAGGCGCGTACATCCCCAAGTTGAAATTGGTGAATGGCGAGAACTCGGTTACCGCTTTATTTTCCACGGTCGCTTGGTGGTCATCCAAACCCAGTAGCGGATAACTCAACGTGATAAGGTACATCAACGCAGCAGCAACCACGGGAACCCATATCTTCCAATTCCCCGAATCAGGGGCGGCGGTTACTGGCGATGGCGCGCTAGTCGTTTTATTTTGTTTAATTTTTGCCATATTAAAATAAGTATCTGTTTGTTCCTATGTATTTTCCTATCATAAAGTGCAAATAAGACGTATTTAAACACTTTCTAATAACCCAATAATACTATCCAGATATTCTCGATGGTTGGCCAACCTCGGCACCTTATTCTGATTACCATATTTACCGCGTTCTTTCATCCATCGCATAAATGTATTGGAGGGTACAGAGCGGAGTTTGAGCGGCGCAAGTGCCAAATCCTTATATCTTTTTGCTTCGTAATCCGAGTTTATTTTTTGCAAGTTGCTATCCAATAAGCGCGCAAATTCATCCATATTCACGGGCGATTTTTGGAATTCGATAATCCATTCATGTCCGCCTCTGCTATCCTTGGAATTGCCAAAAAATACAGGCCCTGCCGTGTATTCAGAAATAACAGCATTGAGGGTATTGCACGTAATTTCCAATGCCTTATCGGCATCTCCTACCATTACTTCCTCGCCAAATGTATTGATAAATTGCTTGGTACGACCCGAAATGCGGAAACAATGCGGATATCGGCGCGTAAATACAACGGTATCGCCGGGCTGGTAACGCCAAAGGCCATTATTGGAAGAGATCAGGATCGCATACGTTTTACCCAACTCTACATCTGCCAAGATCACTGTTTTGGGATGGGTTTTGTCCCATTCGTCCATTGGAATAAATTCATAAAATACGCCGTTATCTGCCAAAAGGAGCATATCGCTTTTGTCAAAATCGCATTGCGCGCCAAAGAAACCCTCGGAGGCGTTGTATATCTCCTGATAAATAAAATCGTCGCTGGGAATAAACTCCTTAAATGTTTGCCGGTAAGGAGCAAAGCCTACACCACCGTGCATATATGCTTGCAAGTGTGGCCATACTTCCAACATATTCTGCTTGCCTGTTTTTTCCAAAATCATGCGAAATAGCACAATAATCCAAGTAGGAACGCCACCAAACATCACTATATCGTCTTGTTCGCTGCACATTTCCGCTACCTTATTTAATTTATCTTCAAAATTGGGGAGCAAAGCCGTTTCAAAATCTGGGGTATAAAACCACCGCGCCACAAATGGCATGTGCTGTGTCAATACTGCACTTACATCACCGTAATAGGTTTGTGGAAATTCGGGGAAAGAAGAGAAACTACCAGGCATAAGCAGGTTTTTTCGCCGAAATATCTCCAAATCATCGCGGTAATGGTACATTAAAGCGAGGGCATCCCAACTGCCAGCAATATGGCACTCTTCGAGATTGGCGGGCGTAACCGGAATAAATTTACTTTTATCGCTGGTTGTTCCACTGCTTTTGCTATACCAATTGACCTGGCCGGGCCAAAGCACATCCCGTTCACCAAGCATCATCCTATTGATGCTGTCTTTTACCGCATCGTAGTCGTGGATAGGTACCCGTGCTGCGTATTGTTCGTGGTTTTTAATCTCCGAAAACCCATATTTACGGCCAAATTCAGTATTTTGAGCCGTAGAAAGGAGTGTATGAAACCAACGCTCCTGCGCCTCGCCGGGCTGGAGCATATAGTGTTCTACGCGCTGCAACTGACGGCGGAGCGTGATTTTCATTATTTCATTCACTAACCATTTCATATCCGAACTGTAATATCCATTTTTCGAGGGCGAAGGTAAGAAGATTTTGGAAAATATGTACCACTCCTAAATGCTTCATCCGTTTTGCTTTTATTCTGGGTGTATCTGTGAAAATGGCTCATCTGGGTGTTATTAGAATAGAGTGGGAGTGTATGTCTCCATTTGGGAATACAATTTTTTTGATGTTGGCGCAACAAGAATGCTCTTTTAGTGCAAAAAACGAACTAAAAAAAGTGGTTGAAATAAGGTACACCATCTAGCATCCTTATTTCAACCATAAATCTAAATTTCAACTTCAAATACGTAAAGTACACGGAGGAAGATGGACAAAGATATAACTTAAAGGAAGTTGTTATACCTGCATTAAATTAAATAAATACTTGGCAAAGTATATTGATCAGTAAAAAAAGTACACACAGGAAGTTCAAAAGGAGTATCGTTGCACATGTATAATAAAAAAAAGAACACGAATAAAAAAATGCTATACGAAAAGAATTGTTTCGCAATGGTTTAGAATTGTTAATGTTTCACGGATACGTTACACGATGTTAAAACTGTTATACAGAAAATTGAATCATTCATTTTGGTGCAATCATGTATTTTTTCTAAGGAGTTCACCTTAGATTATTTTTTATTCAATTTGGCAGGGTGGGGTGCCTGCTAATGTATTTTTTTAAGGTTGATCGTTACAATTAGTTCTTTTCCCCATTAACTGGCGGCAAAGCCAGTGGGCTAAAAATGAAAGCGCGAATGGGATTATTAACAACCGAAACTAGAGAGCCCGATATAAATTAAATAACTTCATCATTTATTATGATAAATTCTGTGCTATTTTGGATTTGAGTTTTACCTGATTCATTGGTGATAACAGTGGTATATGAGTTTATAAGTAAGTTGAGTACGATTAAGATAAAAGTCATAACGAAGTGTATTTAAAGTTTGAAACATTAATTTAATGCTGCAAAGGTCAGTACATCGTTATGGATAAAAAATAACACTTTGCGGAAAAGCACATCATGCAGTTTTCCTTCAAAAAAGTAACTATTTTTTAAATTCAATAACTATTTTTATTTTTTTTTGCTATAAAAGCAATTTTTTTTATAAAAAAAATATTTATTCATTTATAACATTTTAAAAACGGTTGAGAATTTGCCTTTTTTCTGATTTTTTTACTCAATTTTTTTATAGAATTATGTTTTTACGTGATCATTGTCATCTCTTCTCATAAACTTAGTACAAAGGTACAGTGGGGATATGGGGTAAAAAATAA
>JBEAVK010000172.1:0-45648 GCA_041160955.1 Bacteroidota bacterium | reverse complement strand
CGCTACAAGTACTGGTTGTTTCATCGCATTGCCCTTGCCCACCAATACCAGCACTTCCTGTAAACGTATGCACCAACCCAAGGTTATGCCCGGCCTCATGTACGAGTATCTCTGTGTTGTTAGATAGCACACCATTTCTTGAGCCTGCTAGGCTACAAAAGTTGTTGGGTACCCTGTATTCAGCACCTGAAACGGTGGGTGAACTAGGATCTTCAACATAGACATGGTACGCATCTTCTTTAAAAGTCGAGTTTTGCCGTTGTTCCGCTACTCGCGCTTCTATACCTAAATTTGTGGTATGAACCTCAAAATCTTGTACCGAACAAGAACTCGCAAAAGTATATGGTACAAAAAAAATATTATGTTTGTTAAACGCGGCATTCAAAATATTGAGTGTGTTATTTGCTTCTGTTGCGAGATCGAAATTCGTTGTCCACTGGTTATTTGGCTTTTGCACAAAATTGACAAATAATTTAATGTAGTAGGGCCTGGTGAGTCTTCATACGGGCCATTAATCACATAATTGTAGTTAGGTTGGGCGAGTAGTTGTTTTGTTGGAAAAAGTGTACAAAAACAAAACAGAATTGCAAAATAAAATTTGCCTAAATGGGGGGGGCGAAATAAAGTTTTTCATGTGTGAAAATTATTTTAATGTGTGAAATAATGTTACAAAGATAGATAAGATATTTGAATGTACAAGTATTTCATTGTTAAATATTGTGGAAAACTGCTCTAACTGAAGCCTCTAAAAAAAAGCCGCAATTTTGCGCTATACCAAGTACATGTGGGTAATGATTTTTTGCAAGCGGTGGAGCAATTGGGCTGTGGAGTGTGGGGTGAATTAGTAACTGTGACTTTTCCTATCATTGCGGACACATGTGGGTATAACGTGCTTTTTTGTTTCGTAACCACTAAGTAACTAACTTATAACAAACCTGTTCCAATATCAAATATTCCGGCTACTAACCCTGTATTTTTAACCAATCTCAAAAAATATCGAAAAAAATTTGGTAGTTAATTTATTGTTCTCATATCTTTGCGTCAACCATTTGGTTAAATCATTTAGTTGGAATGGAATCAGAGATTACAACAGAGCAAAAAATAATGGATGCAGCGGAACACGTGTTTCTCGATGAGGGATTTTCTGGCGCACGTATGCAGCATATTGCCGACAGAGCTGGGATCAATAAAGCGATGTTGCACTATTATTTTAGGAGTAAGGATAAATTATTCGAACTTGTGTTTAGGCACAAAATGAAGCAATTTGTCCCACAAATTGAAGCAGCATTGAGCGAAACTAACCTTTCCTTTATCGAAAAAATTGATCGGTTTGTATTCGCATACCTCTCCATGCTTCAAAAAAATCCTCGTTTGCCCATTTTTATCCTGAGTACAATTCATCGGAATCCTGAACTGGCCAATTCCATCGATGTTAAACTCGGCGCAGAAATTATTCGATTGATGGAAATTGAAATGAAAGAAGGTAGAATTAAAAAAGTAGATACCCATCAATTTATGCTGACTTTAGTGGGCATGTGCTTGTTCCCTTTTATCGCACGACCCATTTTTAGCAAAACTTTTGACCTCACACCAAAACAATACGATCAATTATTAGCCGAACGCCGCATACATGCTGTACAATATGCTCGTGCTATTTTGATTGGTGATTAAATATAAATTGGTTCAAAAAAAGCCTCTTTCACCAAAGAGGTTTTTTTTGAAACCCAACCTAACCAATTGGTTAATCTAAACAGTTAAAATCTAAACATTTTTTTATGATTATACGATTCAATAGGCTAAAAAACAGGGTATTATTCGGCATTTGTCTATTACTTAGCAATATTGGGTATAGCCAAACGGTACAAACGCTGGAATCTTGCCTGACAGCCGCCGACAACCATTTGCCCCTTGTACAGCAACAACCATTGATTGAGGCGGCGCATCGTGCTGCATTGGCACAATTGCGCAGTAATTATCTACCACAAGCGTCGTTGAACGGGCAAGCTACTTGGCAATCGGATGTAACTTCACTTCCCATCAATTTACCTAATTTTGAAGTACCCACGATCAGTAAAGACCAATATCGCGTTACTTTGGATGTGGTACAACCTATTTGGGACGGTGGCCAAACCGCTCAGCAAGGCAATATCCAAACCGCGCTGACCAAAGTGGAGCAGCAACGGGTTTTAGTAGATCGCTATACCGCACGGGAACAAACAATGCAATTGTATTGTGTTGCATTATTGTCGCAAAAACAATTACAGGCATTGACTGAATCCCAAAAAGATATTCGAAGCCGACGCGAAAAAATGCAGGAACAAGTCAACAATGGCACCGCTATCGCTGCCAATGTGCTGACATTTGATGCCCGTTTGCTAGAACTAGAGCAAATGCAGGAGGATGCCAATGCTCGCTTACAAAGTGCACTCGACGGTCTATCGCTGTTGACTGGATTGCCTATTTCTACCAACGATGTTTTACAATTACCAAGCATCAAAAGCACGAATACCAGTCAAAATGAGCGCCCCGAACTCACCCTATTTGGCCTACAGCAAGCCAGTACAGTTGCGCAAGCGGCAGCAGTTAAAACGAAATTAATGCCGAAATTTAACGCCATTGCCACAGTGGGTTATGCCCGTCCAGGTCTTAATTTTTTATCCAACGAATTTGCGCCGTATGCCATTTTAGGTGTTAATTTCAAGTGGAACCTAAGTGGTTTTTACAACGGAACACCCGACAAGGAGCGGCAGCAATTGCGTATCCAAAGCGATCGGGTAAACATACAACGCGAGCAGTTTTTGTTACAAAATTCCATCAAGAACACCCAACAACAGCGCGATATTGAACGCTTGGCCAAAGTATTGGAGCGCGACAAAGGGATTGTTAGTTTACGGGAACAAATAGCGGCCACCGCAGCCGTTCAATTAGAAAATGGCGTATTAACCGCCAGTGAATACCTCATGGAAACCACCAATGCCACCAACGCAAAAATCAATACAGTAATCCACGAAATTCAATTATTACAAGCACAATTGACCCAGTCATTCATCAACGGATCCCTGTAGAGCCGTTGCACCGCAACGGCTAAAAAATGGAGAAAAAAGTACCAAAATAGCAATAAACAAACCCGTTGCACCGCAACGGCTAAAAAATGGAGAAAAAAGTACCAAAATAGCAATAAACAAACCCGTTGCACTGCAACGGCTAAAAAAATGAAAAAAAAAGTACCAAAATAGCAATAAACAAACCCCGTTGCACTGCAACGGCTAAAAAAATGAAAAAAAAAGTACCAAAATAGCAATAAACAAACAAAACCCCGTTGCACCGCAACGGCCAACAAAATGAAAAACGTTGAACCACCATCACAAAAAAAATAAAAAATTATGCAAAAAACATCCATAAAAGCGGCCATTATCGCAGCCATATCCATATCCCTCGCCGCCTGCGGCAATAAAAAATCCCCCTTCGATGCCACAGGTATCTTCGAAGCCCAAGAAGTCATCATTTCTGCCGAGGCAGCAGGTGTTTTGCGCCAATTCAATATCAGTGAAGGCCAAAACCTCCAATCGGGACAAGAAATAGGCAGCATCGACTGCGACCAACTCAGCCTACAGAAAGACCAAGTACTCGCCACAGAGCGCGCACTGCAATTGCGCCAAACAGAAGCAGCGCCACAAGTAAAAGTATTTTACGAGCAAATTGCACTCCAAGAAAGTCAAATCAACACCCAACGCGAGCAATTGCGCGTGATTCAAGTAGAGCAAACCCGTTTGCAAAAACTAGTAGCCGCAAAAGCAGCACCCTCCAAACAATTGGACGATATAAACGGGCAAATATCCATCCTCGAAAAACAAATCACCAGTGCCCAAAAGCAAGTTGCGGTATTACAACAGCAAGCACGTTCGCAAGAACAATCTGCCGCTATTGCCAACCGTGGTATTTTAAGTGAAAAACAACCTTTAGATGCGCGAAAAGCACAACTGGACGATCAAATCCGCCGTTGCAAAGTCATCAACCCGCTCAAGGGCACCGTACTCACCAAATACGCCGAAGCCTTCGAAATGGCAGCACCCGGTAAAGCACTCTACAAAGTGGCCAACCTCGATACGCTCATCCTGCGCGCCTATATTACAGGCGTTCAACTACCCAATATCAAACTTGGTCAAACCGTAAAAGTACAAATTAGCCAAGGCGGCACTTATGGCGGCACCATTACTTGGATTTCCGATAAAGCCGAATTTACCCCAAAAAGCATCCAAACCAAGGACGAACGCGCTAATTTGGTATATGCGATCAAGATCAAAACCCCCAACGACGGTTTTTTGAAAATAGGGATGTACGGAGATGTGACATTATAAAAACTACGTCCAAAATCATGATTAGTATCCAGCAACTCAGCAAAACATACAATAAAGGCACCGTACAAGCCCTTTCCAATATCAATTTGGAAGTGGGCAAAGGTGAACTATTCGGCCTCATTGGCCCCGATGGCGCGGGTAAAACGACGCTATTTCGCATCTTAGCCACGTTGTTGCAACCCGATACAGGCACTGCCACCGTAAATGGTAACGATGTAGTGCGCGATTACAAACCCATAAGAAGCACCATTGGTTATATGCCCGGTAAGTTTTCGTTGTACCAAGACTTAACCATATTAGAAAATCTCGAATTTTATGCCGCCGTATTTGGCACCACTATCGCCGAAAACTACGAACAAATAAAACCAATTTATAGCCAGATTGAGCCATTTAAGCACCGCAGGGCCGGCCAATTATCAGGTGGTATGAAGCAAAAACTGGCTTTGTCTTGCGCACTTGTACACAAACCCGAACTGTTGTTGCTCGATGAGCCTACCACGGGTGTTGATCCTGTTTCACGACAAGAATTTTGGGAAATGCTCCGGTTGTTAAAAGCATCCGGGTTAACCATTGTGGTTTCGACACCGTATATGGACGAAGCCCGCCTGTGCGATCGCATAGCCCTCATTCAAAAAGGAAATATCCTTTCCATCGATACACCACAAGGCATCACGGATAATTACGCTGAAAATTTATATGCCGTCCGTTCCGACGAGATGTATCGATTGATCAACGATTTGCGTACGTTAACAGGCGTATCCACTTGTTATGCGTTTGGTGAATATGCGCATGTAGCCGAGCATACTGCCATTGGGCTTAAAAAAGAAGATATTCAATCATTTTTGCTAAAAAAAGAGCATAAAAACATTGAAATCAGTCGTACACCAGCAACGATTGAAGATTGTTTTATTGCCTTAATGAAGGAATAATTATGTCAAAAAAGACCATCATTACCACCCAAAACCTCACCCGAACCTTCGGGGCATTTACCGCCGTAGATGCCATTTCGTTTGAGGTATATGAAGGTGAAATATTCGGTTTTCTGGGTGCCAATGGCGCTGGAAAAACCACAGCCATGAAAATGCTCAGCGGACTACTCTCGCCTTCCAGCGGTGAGGCCACGGTGGTGGGCTGCGATGTGTATAAACAAGCCGAAGCCATCAAACGACAAATCGGCTATATGTCGCAGCGGTTTTCATTGTACGAAGACCTTACTGTGGACGAAAATATCCAATTGTTCGGCAGTATTTATGGTGTAAAAAAGAAAGAATTGGCCGATAAAACCGAAATTTTGCTCGATCAACTCGAATTTAAAGATCAACGCAAAACCTTGGTGGGCGCATTGCCGCTGGGTTGGAAACAGAAACTTTCTTTTTCTGTGGCTATGATCCATGAACCGCGACTGGTTTTTTTGGATGAACCAACCGGCGGCGTAGATCCCATTACCCGTCGGCAATTTTGGGAAATGATTTACGCCGCATCTGCCAAAGGTGCTACGATTTTTGTCACCACCCACTACATGGACGAGGCTGAATACTGCAACCGCGTGTCGATCATGGTGGATGGTAAAATAGCGGCTTTGGACACACCCAAAAATTTAAAAAAACAATTCGACGCATCCGATATGAACGATGTTTTTCTCAAATTGGCTTCCACCTCTAAAATACGAGCGATATGAACACTTTTTTAGCCTTTGTCATCAAAGAGTTTAGGCATGTCATGCGCGATCGCCGCAGTTTGGTGGTGATTATTGGTATGCCTATCGCTATGCTCTTGCTTTATGGTTTTGCCTTGAGTAATGAAGTAAAAAACTCCAAAATCGCGATTCTTGACCCTTCAAAAGATGAAGTAACCCTCGCATTGGTAGAGCGATTGGATGCTAGCCGTTATTTTGATGTAACGGAATATATTGAGCGGCCAGAGCAGGCCGATGAAATGTTTCGGCAAGGTAAGGTGCGAGCAGTAGTAGTTTTTCAACCTGGTTTTCAGCAGGCACTTTTGCATACGAATAGTGCTGCCGTTCAGATATTGGCCGATGCTTCGGATACCAATACGGGTAATACCGTTTCATTTTATATCAGCAGCGTACTTCGCGACTACCAGAACGAATTATTAGCACAACAAAAACTGCCGTATCGTATTCAAATTGAGGCACAATTGGCGTATAATCCGCAATTAAAAAGTGCCTTCAATTTTGTACCCGGGGTAATGGTATTGATCCTTATTTTACTGTGTTCTATGTTGACCGCAGTGGCTATTGTGCGCGAAAAAGAAACGGGGACAATGGAATTAATTTTGGTATCGCCCGTGCGCCCTTGGATGATGATCGTTGCAAAAGCCCTACCTTTTTTGTTGATTGGTTTGGTCAATGTATGCGTTATCCTCGTTATGGCCTATACCGTATTAGGCTTACCAATGCGTGGCAACCAATTATTATTGCTCGCTGAATGTGGTTTATTTGTATTGCTCGCCTTGTCGTTGGGTTTGTTTATCAGTACACGAACAAATTCGCAGCAAACGGCCTTATTTATTTCATTGGTGGGCCTCATGTTGCCCTCGTTGGTATTTAGTGGATTTATGTTTCCCTTGGAAAATATGCCCAAACCCTTACAGGTCATCAGTAATATTGTACCTACGAAGTATTTTTTTAGTGTTTTAAAATCGGTGATGATCAAAGGTTTAGGTTTCGAATATGTATGGAAAGAAACCCTAGTTATGGTAGGCATGACGCTATTTTTGATGTCGATGGCCATACGGAGTTTTAATATCAGACTATCGTAATTCCGTATATTTTGTGAAACGATACGGGAAATAAACAAGGCGTGCAAAACGGTGCGCCCCAAAGCAAGAAATTCATGTTACGAGCACTTATAAAAAAAGAATTTAGCCAAATATTCCGCAATCCCAGCATCATTCGATTGATGTTAGCGGCACCTGTAATGCAATTAATCTTAATTCCATTTGCTGCGGATTTTGAAGTTAAAAACATTCATTTGGCAGTTTTAGACTGGGATCATTCATCGTATTCCCAAAAAATTGTGCAACGCTTGGGATCTTCGGGCTATTTTATTGTAAAAGAAGCACCGGCCAATACTACAGCAGCACAAGATGCTTTAGACCACGGACGGGTGGATATGGTATTGGAAATTCCACAGCGATTCGAGCGCGATCTAATCCGCGAAGACGAGGCTAAAATCCTCCTAAAAGCCGATGCTGTAAATGGTGTAAAAGCCGGTTTGGCCATCAATTATTGCGGCCAAATCATTAATCAAGTCAACAATGAGATAAGGTTGGACTTTGTACAATTTCCGCGTTTCAATCCGATGCCTATGCTGGATATTAGTACGCGCTATTGGTACAATCCAGGATTCAATTATCGGCATTATATGGCACCGGGGATACTTGCATTACTGCTGATTATGGTGGGTAGCATTATGTGCGCACTCAATATTGTTCGGGAGCGAGAAATAGGTACGATGGAGCAAATGAACGTGACACCCGTAAAAAGTTATCAATTTTTATTGGCCAAACTGATTCCGTTTTGGGTAATTGGGATGATGTCATTAACGATTGGCCTTGTAGTGTGTTACGTGGTATTTGGTTTATATCCTTTGGGGAGTTATTTAACCATTTACCTTTATGCAATGGTATATTTGGTGGCTGCATTAGGGATTGGGCAATTATTGGCTAGTTTTTCTGACACACAGCAGCAAGTGACCCTTATTTCTTTCTTTTTTATGATGATGTTCGTGTTGTTGAGCGGTCTTTATACGTCTATTGAGAGCATGCCTACTTGGGCTAAATATTTGGCTTGGGCCAATCCCGTTTCGCATTTTGTGGATGTGATGCGAAGTGTAATGTTGAAAGGAAGCACCGTAATAGATCTACTCCCGAGGATGTGGAATTTGATTGGTTTTGCCATCTTATTTAATGCGCTGGCAGTAATGAATTACAAGAAACGGGCGAGTTAAGTATTTGTACACATTTAATAACCAATGAGTCCCGCCGCAAAAAAAACGGCAGCAGCACCTGCAATATAGCCTCGAAATAAATCAGCAGGTGTATGCGCGTGCAGCGCGAGACGTGCTGTACCCACAGCGCCTGCCAGCAATACTCCCAAAGCGATCACAAGAGGCCAGCTCAATTCAAAACCAAAAATAGGTACCATCGGCGTTGCTTCATTCCAAGTAAAGGGTAATAGAATAAGCATGGCTAAAAAACCGCCCATACCAGCGGCATGTGCGCTTATTTTAGTAAAAATATTGAGAAAAAAGCATAAAAACAGGCTAATCGTAGCACCTAAAACAAACGCAGTGAACAAAATAGGCGTTTGTGCGCCAGAAAACAAATTATAGAACAGCCAAATATAAAACACACCCGACATAATATACGGCCCAGTACGGTCTTGTTTATCTTCCAATTGCCAGGTTTGCACCATGCCCAACCCTTTCATAAGTGCCATACCAATACCTGGAATAAGAACAGTAGTTGTTATAACCCCAAAGATGAGTAACATGGATCGTTGCTCGGTTAAGCGTCCTACCCCAAAAGCATAGGGGCTAATGGCCAGCATCAGTAATAGAATATAGGTCAATACGAAGATGGGATGACCTATGATGGACAGAAATTGAGCAACTGTGCGGTTCATGTATTTGTTTGTTCTTGTGATTTTTTTAATACAAGTTTTGGATAAGGAATCTATTATTCACTTTTTATGGAAAATAGTTTGGCAAAGGTAGGCAATTGTTCTAAATGCCCCATATTATTTCAGACCAGTCATATCAAATAAAATAATTTTTTTTTGATGATTTAATTTTTTCTCCTTAAGTATTTGGACATAATTATACAATTAATTGTGTCCAAATACTTACCTTTGAATATTGTTTAACGAAACAATTCAAATTGTGAAACGGCCTTCCAATCCTTCACACGACAACTACCTGCGAACGTCTAAAACAAAAGGGGGTACACTCCCTTAACGGAAATGTACGCCCTTAGTCTTAAAACTCTAATGAACCGCCGTGATACGAGACCCGTATGTCTGGTGGTGTGAGAGGTCGGAGGGCTAACGCCCTCCTCCTACTCGATTTTAGTCAGTCACAGACTGATAAAAATGGAACACACAAAAAAACAACTAATTTTTGTTCGCTTTTTTTGTTAATAATCGGCACAAAAGAACAAAATCGGGCTTTGTTTATTATTAAATATCGGGTTTAAATGCAAAATAACCGTGGTAATTCTTTTTTTCTTGATAGTTTTACTAATTTTGCGCTCAATTTGAAAACAGCCTAAGAGAATAACCAGCACTTGACTGATGAGACGATAAACTATTTCTTTCATTCTTCATCAAATTTATTCATTGTATGAATCGCATAATTACAACTTTATGCTTCCTGCTGTTTGTAGTAGCTTCGGCTATGGCTCAGCGGAGCATCAATGGTACAGTAACAAGTAGCGAGGGCGAAGCACTAGTAGGAGCAACCGTTCTTGTGAAAGGTACCACCCGTGGTACAGTGACCGATATCAATGGTCGCTACACCCTCGAAGTACCCGCCAACGGCACTACAATAGTAGTTAAGTACACGGGTTACAACACAATGGAACTGCCATTGGGTACGAGCAATGTGGTTGATTTCGTTCTCGCAGACGGCACTACCCTCGACGAAGCAGTAGTAGTAGGTTACGGTACTCAGCAAAAGAGAACCATTACCGGAACCGTTTCTACCATCAAGGGTAGCGACATCGCGCAATTACCGGCTCAAAGTTTTGACCAGTTGTTGCAAGGCCGCTCACCGGGTGTAAACATCAATATCCCGAATGGTGTATTGAACAACCCTCCGGTTATCCGTATCCGTGGTATCAACTCAATCAACCTGAGTTCTATTCCATTGATCGTTATTGACGGCGTACCTACGTACACCAACCAGTTCTCTCAGAACTCGGCGGCCAGCAACCCATTGTCGAGCATTGACCCGAACGACATCGAAAGCGTAGAGGTATTGAAAGATGCTGCTGCTGCTGCGATCTACGGTTCTCGTGCTTCGGCTGGTGTTATGCTTATTACCACCAAGCGTGGTAAATCGGGCAAAACCCAGTTATCTTACAACAACTGGGTAAGTTGGACGCAGGCCACTCGCGTACCAGAGGTATTGAATGCCGACCAGTATTTGGAAGTCAAAAACGAAGCCGCTGCCAACGCTAACCTAGCAGGTCAGCAGTACTTCCTCGATACCATTGGCGGTCGTAAAGTAGACACCCGTTGGGCTGATTATATCTACCGTACGGGTTTGTCGCACAACCACAACCTCGGTATCAGCGGTGGTTCTGATAAAACGACGTATTATCTTTCGTTGGGTTTCACCGATCAGGAAGGTATGATCGTGGGTAACTCGTTCCAGCGGATGAACTCTCGTTTGAATTTCGACCACAAAGTGAGCAAACGATTCAAAGTGGGTGGTGTTGTAGCGTACAGCGAATCGAAAAACGAAGCCCCTAACACGGGTTCTTTGGAAGGTGGTGCGTTTGCTACTGCCGGTATCGGTCGTTTGGCGTTTGTATTGTCGCCATTGGTTGATCCTTACAAATACGACGCTGATGGTAACCGTTTGCCCGGTTTGGCTGGTTACAACGTAGCCAATGGTGCTTTGGCACAAGGTAAAAACAAACAGTCGGTTGGTTTCTTGAACCCACTGCCCATTATTGATTTGAACCGCAATATTTCTGGTGGTAACCAAATTCAGGCCAATGCATACGCACAGTACCAAATCATCGAAGGGTTGAATTTCCGCACGCAGTACGGTGTGGATAACCTGAACGGTTCTAACGAGCAGTTCTGGCATCCATTCCACGGTGACGGTTTGTCTTCTAATGGTCGCGCTACCAATATTCAGGTGGCTAACCGCCGTTGGAACCTCCAAAATACCCTCGATTACAACCGCACTTTTGGCGATGTACACTCTATTGGTGCATTGGTTGGTCACGAAGAGCAGGCTACTACCACTGAAGGCTGGGGAGCGTCTCGTACGAGTATCGCTGACCCATTTTTCTCTACTATTCAAGGTAACTTCACCACTATTGACCCGGCTGGTAACTTCCAAACCCAAAACTACCTATTGTCGTACTTCGGTCGTTTGAACTACGCGTTCAGAAACCGTTACATGATTACGGCTAACCTCCGTCAGGACGAGTACTCTGCATTTGCACCGGGTAACCAAAAAGGTGTTTTCTGGGGTGTATCTGGTGGTTGGGCGGTATCTGAAGAAGGTTTTTGGAAAAATACCATCGGTGATTGGTTCAATTATTTCAAAATCCGCGCCTCTTTCGGTACAGTAGGTAACAACGCCATTGGCGACTTCCAGTCACAATACCTCTACAACTCTGGTTTGTACGGTGCTGCACCTACATTCGTGTGGACACAGGCTGGTAACAGCGAACTTTCTTGGGAAACCAGCAAAAAACTTGATGCTGGTATCGTATTTGGTTTCAAAAATGACCGTATCCAGGGTGAATATACCTATTTCAACAATTTGATTGACGGTTTGATCCTGTTTGCACCACAGTCACCTTCTCGTGGTATTCCGGGTAACACCATTCCAATCAACGTAGGTTCTATGAGGAATATTGGCCACGAATTTGCATTGGACGTAGTAGCATTCCGCGCTGGTAAATTCACTTGGAAAACGCGCCCGAACATTACGTTCATGAGCAACGAAGTAACTGAACTGTACAACGATAGCGATATCCTTGCCACAACTTCAGGTTTGGAAACGACCAATATCACCCGCATTAAAGAAGCCGTTGGTAGCATTTATGCCGTACCAACTTTGGGTGTTAACTCAGAGAATGGTCGTCGTTTGTTCCGGAAAAAAGACGGTACAGTGGTACAATACAACCATGCTGGTGGTGCAACCCGTTGGACTACGCTCGACGGTACAGCAGTTTCTGCGCCTTCATTGGTGGCTGATGGTGTGGTACAAGGTACTGCGTTGCCAAAATGGTACGGTGGTTGGGATAATACCTTCACGTACGGTAACATTGATTTGAACATTCAGATGAACTACGCCGGTGGTAATGTTATTTACAACGGTTCAAAAGCCGGTTTACGCGATATGCGTTTCTGGAATAACAATACCGATGTATTGAACCGCTGGACCGAAAACAACACCGAAGGCACAATTCCACGCGTTGTATTCGGCGATAATATTTCTAACGGTTCGGCATTTGCTATTTCCGAAAACGTAGAAAGAGGCGATTTCCTTCGTATTCGCAATATCACTTTGGGTTACAAAATCCCATTCGCAAACAAGTATTTCTCTTCTTTGCGCGTTTATGGTAACGTAAACAACGCATTCTTGTTTACCAATTACACGGGTACCGACCCAGAGGTTTCTTCTAACGGTAACAGTAACCGTACACCGGGTGTTGACCGTAACACAGTTCCAATGTCTCGTACATTCCTGTTGGGTCTTAACCTTAATTTCTAATCTAAAATTGATTATTTGAAATGAATACTAAAATATTTAAATTCTCTCTTTTGGCAGCCTTTTTACTGGTAGCCATTGGTAGTGGCACTGGTTGCCGAAAAGAATTGTTAACGGCTCTGCCCGAAAACCAATTGGCAGAATCAGTTAGCTTTGAGACCCCCGACCGTTTCCTCAGTTTGTTGAACGGTATTTATTCACAGTGCAAACAAGGTAACTTGTTGGGCAGCCGTTACACTGTATTTACCGATGTACGCGGCGAGGAATTCCTCAACGAAACCGGTAACGGTGTAACTGGTCTCCAAACCTGGAACCACACGGTAGTAGAATCTACCAACGAAATAAACTACATGTGGGATGCCGCTTACCAAACCATCAACTCGGTAAATATTTACCTCGAAGGTGCACAAGCGAACTCCCGCAACCTTGGTAACGATGCCTTGTTGGCCAACTACCTCGGTGAAGTACGTTTTGTCCGTGCATTGTGCTACCACAGTTTGGTATTGATCTATTGCCGTCCTTATACCGACGGTAATGGTTCTAATCTCGGTTTGCCGTTGCGCCTCAAAGCGGAGCGTTTGGCCATTGATAACGACCTAGAGCGCAGCAGCGTTGCGGAAGTGTACACTCAAATCCTCGACGATTTGAACTATGCAGAAACCAACTTGCCTGCAACACCAGCTTCTGCTACGATTCGTGCGCACAAAAATGCCGCCATCGCGCTCAAAGCCCGCGTTTACCTCGGTATGGGCCGTTACGCGGATGCCTTGGCCGAAGCGAACAAATTGGTTCCGGCAGCGGCTCCGTTTAAAGCCGCTACTGGCGTTGCGCACGAGTTGCAGGCAAGTGTAAAAACGCCATTTACCAATTATACCACTACGGAAAGCATTTTCTCTTTCCCATTCACCACCAATAACCTGCCTGGTACCCAAAATGCTTTAGGGTTCTACTACAACCCGGCCCCACGCGGTGGCGGCGAGTATTCTTTGAACAAAGCTGGTAATGGTATCGTGGCAGACTCTGTTGGTTTTGCGGTAAGTGATGATCGTCGTGGTTTTATTATTATCCATACCAATAACAAGCCATACCTCAACAAATTCCCCGCTGGCCCACAATCTACCGACTATGCTCCAATCCTCCGCTACGCTGAGGTATTGTTGACAGCAGCCGAATCAGAAGCCCGCGTAAACGGTGTTAACCAACGCGCCGTTGATTTGTTGAACGCTGTTCGTACTCGTTCTAAAGGTTCGGCCTATGCTTTGACCGATTTCGCGGATGCCAATGCTTTGGTAGCGGCTATTTTGAAAGAGCGTCGCATCGAGTTTTTGGGTGAAGGTTTGCGCAACTTTGATATTATGCGCCTCAACAACCCATTCCCAGCTAAAGCCAACGTAGCGGCTATTCCATCCAGCAGCAACACGTACATTTGGCCAATGCCATCCGGCGAGCGCCAGGTAAATAAATTGTTGCTACCAAATCCTTAATTGTAGGGTTTTTGGACAATAATACATAACGGAGGGCATTTCGGGGTACACCTGAAATGCCCTTTGTTCGCCCAGCATGGGCGCAGACTTGGCGGTTAAAGTCCGCTACACGCTTGGCAGCGAGGAGTGTTAGCCTAAGGCAAGGGTGTCCATCGAGAGGTGGAATAATCTGAAGGAAGCCGGCGGCAAATCCCTTACTTGACGAACAGAAATCGCATACAAGGCCATTATGCGCGGGTGAGTTTGCAAAACAAAATGAAGCCCAACCGCTGCCCGGAGCGCATGGTGGTAAATGAGGCAGGTACATGGGGAAGTCCAATCCTTCACACGACAATTACCAGCGAACGTCTAAAACAAAAGGCGTACACTCCCATAACGGAAATGTACGCCCTTAGTCGTAAAACTCTAATGAACCGCCGTGATACTAGACCCGTACGTCCGGTGGTGTGAGAGGTCTGAGGGCTAACGCCCTCCTCCTACTCGATTACATCATTTCTTAAGAAGGAGAATTAATTCAGTATCATATCTTTTTCCGACATCATCCGGCGGATATTGATCAATGCATAGCGCATACGACCAAGAGCAGTATTAATACTTACGCGGGTAAGGCCAGCGATTTCTTTAAAACTCATATCGGCATAGTGGCGAAGAATCACTACTTCGCGTTGTTCTTCGGGGAGCGCATCCACTAAACGGCGGATACGGTTATGCGTTTCGCTGCGCATAATGATTTGATCGGGACCATCATCGCTGTGGCGCAATACATCAAAGATGTCAAAATCTTCTGTTGGATTGAGGTGTGCACGGCGTTTGTTGCGACGGTGGTAATCCACACACATATTATAGGAGATACGCATCGCCCACTGCACAAATTTACCTTCGTGGTTGTACTTGCCACGGCGGAGCGTATCAATAATCTTAATAAAAACTTCTTGGAAAATATCCTCTGCGAGTGCGTGATCTTTCACGAACAAATAAATAGAGGTGTAAATTTTAGACTTGTAACGTTGGAGGAGAACTTCGAACGATTGTTCGTTACCATCAACATAGCGTGCGATCAATTCGTGATCAGAAATCATGGGCATAACTTGCATAAGCCTACAGCTGGTTTTATAAAAAAACCAAAAACCTTTATGTTAAGATTTAAGTGGTGTACAAGTTTTTTCCGATACGCAAATGTTGATTTAGTAAAAAAATATACGCTGAGTGCGCTTTGTGATGACAAAAGTATGACGTACATTTGGACTGTGCAAGCTTTTTCTAAATAATTAACATTTTTTTATTTGTCGCATACAACCATAACTTGTTAATCAGCGTCGGCAGATATGCTACATTCGTCGGTTTGTTACTACCTTTGCACGAACTACTACAATAAAATAAATAGATGAAGTTTGTATCAGAAGAAGTTATTGACGCTATTATTGATGAGTTAGACGCTATTAGCGACGATCAATATGAAGAGCGTATGGAAGCCTTTGCCAAGGCTCAACCCGTCATCATTGCATATTTGTTTGATGAAGAAAACCTCCACCTTTTAACGGAGGACGAACGTGGGTTCTTGCAATATCTTATCCTTATTGCTTGGGCATCTATCGAACGGGTCAATGGCCCGGGAGAACCTGTCAGCGAAGACCAAATTGGTGAAGCAGAAGAAAAAAATTATGCTATTTTAGAAGCCTCCACCGCTAAGACTTTCCGTGATCGGGTAGATCCGTTTTTCGAAGGATATACACAGGAAGATCTGCTGGCCTTTATCGAAGAAGCACTACTTGAAGATGAAGGCGACCCAGAAGCATTGCTCACAAAAGAAGGCAGGGAGCCTTTGTTTGTCGCTGCAAAATCGCTGATTGATACGCTGATTTGATTTATCTGCTTTTTAATGGAATTACTTTACCGTTTTCCTTTTAAATATATTGTTAGAATTGAATGCGATATGCGTTCAATTCTAACGGTATTTTCGTGTGCGAATCGAAAAAAAAACATAGTTCCACAAATGCCCTAAAAAACACCGATAAAATAAATTTAATCCACCACCCTTGCTCCTCGTTTCACAACTACTCACAATGCACAAAATTTACTTACTCGCCTTGGTGCTTTTTATGAGCACCACTAGTTTGTTGGCACAACAAATGGCACCCTCTTTTTGGTCCGACGTTGCCGAACAAAACATCGTTAATAGTGGTCAATTTGATCGCTTTATTTTCCCCACTAAGTACCGTACCGTAACAATGGACGCGCAAGTTTTACGCGACTATTTAAAACCAGCTGTTACTGAAAATAATGGTTTGGTCGTCCTGATTCCCATGCCTGATGGCACCAGTGAACGATTTTTGGTATGGGAAGCCTCAATGATGCACCCTGATTTGCAGGCTAAATACCCCGAAATTCGATGCTTCACAGGAAAAGGTATCGATGATCCTTTTGCCAGTATCAAATTAGATATTACCCCACAGGGCTTTCATGCTATGACATTGGGATCGCCCAAAGGACAGGTATTTATCGATCCGCTTTTTCATGGTGATGCGACTAGCGCGCTGGTGTATTTCAAAAAAGATTTACAGCGCACTGCAGAAGATGCTTTCGAATGCCATCAAGTAGCAGAAGCCCAATCCAATATGGAAGAGATCACTTTGGGCACACCTACCAAGAAGGCACCACAGCCGGATATGGCGGGCGATTGCAGAAAAAGATTATACCGCCTTGCGATTTCTTGTACTGGCGAATACGCCAGTTTTCACGGCGGCACAAAGCCACTCGTACTTGCAGCGATGAATACAACAATGAACCGTGTGAATGGCGTATATGAAAAGGATTTTGCAATTACCATGCAATTAATACCTAAAAATGACACTTTGATCTTCTTGTCCGCTTCTACCGATCCTTTCACAAACTCGGACGGCGGCGCAATGCTCGGTCAAAACCAAACGACAGTAACAAGTCGTATCGGTTCGGCGAATTATGACATCGGCCACGTGTTTAGCACCGGCGGTGGTGGCATAGCAGGTTTTGGTGTGGTGTGTAATAATGGTAGTAAGGCTAGAGGCGTAACAGGAGGTGGTTCACCCATAGGTGATGCTTTTGATATAGATTATGTTGCCCACGAAATAGGACACCAATTTGCTGGTAGCCACTGCTTTAATAATTCCTGTAGCGGAAATATTGAGCCACAAACTGCTATGGAACCAGGCTCGGGTTCAACAATCATGGCGTATGCTGGTATATGTTCTCCTAATGTACAAAATAATAGCGATGACTATTTCCATGCCATTAGTATCCAAGAAATTGCTAATTTTGTGACTACAGGTATAGGAAATAATTGCCCCGTAAAAACAATTACAGGCAATAACGCCCCAACGGTCAATAATGTCCCTAATTATACTATTCCAAAGTCAACGCCATTTGCTTTAACGGCCATTGGAGCAGATTTGGATGGCGATGCTTTGACCTATTGCTGGGAGCAAATGAATCCGCAGAGTGCCACTATGCCACCTGTTTCGACAAGTGTAAACGGCCCCTTGTTCCGTTCGTATGATCCAACGCCTTCCCCTACGCGCTATTTCCCGCGTTTACAGGATTTGGTAAACAATACCACAAATACTTGGGAAAAACTACCAAGTGTAGCACGTACAATGAATTTCAGGGTTGTTGTCCGCGATAATAACCCCGTGGGTGGCTGTAATACCGAAGACAATGTGACGGTGACGGTATCCGGCACATCAGGTCCATTTGCGGTTACAGTGCCTAATACGAATATTGTATGGACAGTAGGAGAACCACAAACCGTAACATGGAATGTGTCGGGTAGTGACCTAGCACCAGTGAATTGTGCTAAGGTTAAAATCTCTTTATCAACGGATGGGGGCTTTACATATCCCGTAGTTTTGGCAGATACACTGCCCAATAATGGCTCGGCAATGGTAAATGTTCCGAATAATATTTCCACAACCTGCCGTGTAAAAGTGGAAGGCGTGGGTAATATCTTTTACGATATTTCAAATGTCAATTTCCGAATTCAGGCACCTGCTGCACCTACTTTTGTTTTGGTTGCTAGTAATAATTCTGCCACTGTTTGTGCAGGAGCAGCATTTAGCAGCAATATTAATACAACGGGATTGGCGGGTTTTGATGCACCCATTGACTTTACTGTTTCCGGTGCGCCTGTCGGTGCTGTAATTACATTTACACCAAATCCAGTAATGCCTGGTATGCCTTCTGCGCTGTCTATTAACGGTCTAACACCTGCTATGGCTGGCGTTTACTCGATGATTGTAACTGGTACTAGTGGCAGTTTGGTCAAAACAGCCAATATTGGTCTTACTGTATTACCTGGGAAACCAACATTAAAGGCCAACTTGATGAGTCCAGCCAATGGAGCAACAGGAATACCTATAAGTACCTCTTTAGCGTGGGACGCTGTGCCTTTTGCCAGCCAATATACGATAGAGGTATGCCCAAATCCTGCATTTGCCCCAGCGGGTAGCGTGATTACGCTCTCTTCAACTAGTGTCAGTGTTGTAGCAAATGGTTTGTTGCCCTCTACGCCCTACTATTGGCGTGTGAAAGCAAAAAACAGTTGTGGTGACAATGAGCAAAGTAATATTTTTGCTTTCCAAACTGGTGGTCAAGAGTGTGGTTTAGTATTTAATAGTACGCAAGTCCCTATCTCTATTGACGTGAGTAATGTGGTGAATATTTCCTCTTCATTGGAGATTGCTGAAAGTTTTACGATCGCGGATGCGAGTGTAAATGTACAAATTGACCATACTTATGTAGGTGATTTGGATGCTTCATTGGTAAGTCCATCGAATGATACAATTCAGTTGTTTGATAGACCCGGCGTACCCGTAGATTCTGACGGTTGTTCGGGTGACAATTTGCAAGTAACCTTAGATGATGAAGCTGTTTTAACGGCTGATAACTTGGAAAATACTTGTAATGAAACTGCGGCATTTGCCATTAGTGGCGCATTCAAACCCGTGACCAGTTTATCTGTTTTGGATGGTGATAATGCGACAGGGCTTTGGAAACTTTTAATCAATGATAATTATGGCGGTTTTGACGCAGGTGCATTGACGGCATGGAGTTTAAATTTTTGTAAAGTAGGCGCTATTTCATCGGCGCAATTATTGAACAATGTACCGTTAAATTTGCCTAATAACACCACTAAACTCATCACAAGTACTAATTTATCTACGAGTGTATCCGCTACGGCAAATGCCGTAACTTATACTTTGTTGGCCCTGCCACAGTATGGCACTTTATTGTTAAACGGAGTACCTATGGCAACTATTGGTAGTAAATTTGACCAAGAAGATATTAACGATGGTTCCTTGTCGTATGTACACGGAGGTAACCCAACAATTATCGCCGATCAATTTATTTTTGACGTATTAGATCAAAATAACGCTAATTGGCTACATAATCAGGTCTTTTTAATTAATATTATCCAAAATACGCTTGCTACTTCAGGTACTATAACACAAGCAATATCTTGTAATAATGGAACCAATGGGCAAATAACGATCACCGCCGCAGGTGGCACCGCTCCATTCACATATCGTATAAATGGTGTGAGTGCTCCGAGTAATGTCATCGGTGGTTTGTCTGCTGGTACTTATTCCGTCGTAGTAACAGACGGCAATGGATTTACCCAAACAGCAGGAACATTTATACTGACAAATCCCTCCGCTATTACAACAAGCACTTCGGTTGTATTTGATGATTTAACCATAACCGCTAATGGTGGAACGGGCACATTGGAATACAGCATCAATGGTATGAATTTCCAATCTATGGGTCTATTCACTAACCTATCGGAAGGCGTTTATAACTATACTGTTCGGGATGCCAATGGTTGTACAGCAACGGGTTCGGTCGCTATATCGTCGGGTGCTTTATTGGCTACTGCTACTCAGACGGCATCTATTCTTTGCTTCGGTACAGCGGCTGCGGCTATCACCGTAAATGCCATTGGAGGCTTTGCTCCTTACGAATATAGTATCAATAGTGCAGCCTACCAAAGCAGCAATTTGTTTACGGACTTAGGCGTTGGCACTTATATGCTCATGATCCGCGATGCCAATAGTACGATTGTTTCGACTGCTCCTATCACCATTACACAACCAACAAGTATTATTGCTGATGCAGCAGTTTTGAACAATAATGTAACGGTAAGCGCAAGTGGCGGTACAGGGACACTTACTTATAGTTTAGGTGGAGTGCCACAAAGCAGCCCAATATTCAACGGTTTGTCCAATGGCGACTACACCATAACAGTGACTGATGCCAATGGTTGTACTAAAACCGTAACGGCTACTGTGGCTGTGCCAACATTAGAGATTGTAAGTGCTGTTGCACTCAATGTATCGCCATGTGACGGTCATTTTGATTTTGCCATGACCGCCAGTGGTGGTGTTCCGCCCTTGGAGTACCGCGTTAATAGCGGTAACTGGCAATCATCCCCCAATTTTAATAATTTAATAGCGGGGAGTTATACGTTTTATGTAATGGATGCTGCGGGTACTATCGTAGCAACGAATAATGTGGATGTGGTGGCACCTCCGAGCATTGTAGTGATATCCCTTGTGAATGGTGACGATGTGCAATTGGGTGTTATTGGTAATGGTGGTACTGCTCCGTTCTCCTATTCTATACCGGGCTCTCCTATTAATACTACAGGGACTTTTCAAAATTTGCCAAATGGGGTTTATACCGCTACGGTCACCGATGTGAATGGTTGTAGCCAAACGGCTAATTTTACAGTGAATTATACTCCAATGAGTTTATTTGCTGCAGTGACCAATGTAAGTTGTAATGGCGGTAACAATGGTAGTATTACTGCTGTATCCATTACAGGTGGCGTGGCTCCTTATACATTCAGCCCTTCGCTACAGACGCTGATGGGGCTACCTGCTGGGGTATATACTATTACGGTCACCGATGCTACTGGTAATACCAAGACGTTACCTGTAACTGTTACTGAACCACCCGTATTGAGCGCAACTGCTACTCCAACTACCAATGGAATTATGACAACGGTTACCGTAGATGCCTTGGGTGGAACTCCGCCCTACACCTACAGCAATAATGGTGGTGCCAATTTCCAAAATAGCAATATATTCAATAATGTGCCCAATGGCACTTATAAAATGGTAGTACGCGATTCAAAAGGTTGTATTTATAATATTCCTGATTTGGTGGTTTTGGATGCAACCGAAATCATAAAAACGTGGGGAATTACTGTTCTTCCCAACCCAAGTACGGGGCTTTTCCGCTTGGAAATGGCGCAATCTCCAAAAGGCAATATGCAAATTGCAACCTTTGATGCATTGGGCCGACAGGTGTTGAACCGCGTTGTAGATACTGATGGCGGTGCTTATCAAACAAGTATTGATTTGAGTACAATGCCAAGTGGTTTGTATATGCTGCATTTGAGTAGTGCGGTGGAAAGCGGGACCATAATTTTGAACGTAATCCGATAGGGAACTCGCCTAGGTGTACGTCCGACTGCGAGCGTACACCTAGGTTGGGCGTATACCTAGGTACATACCCAACAACGAGCGTACACATAGGTACGCACCCGAAGAAAGATGACTCAAGTAATATTTGAAAGTCCAAAATGGCTGCTATTGCTCACCATCATCCCATTTTTGGTGGGAGTAATAGTAGCCTATTTACGCTGGCGGAATAAATCCCTGTCTGCGCTAGGCACTGGTATGCATCGGCTCATACCCGGTTTTTCTAAACGCAAATTTTGGATAAAAAACACGTTTTTGTTATCCATTATCGGATTATTATCTTTGGCGTTGGCGAATCCGGGGTGGCAAGGTAAATCAACGCCGCAAAAACAAACCGCTTCAGATGTAATTATCGCTTTTGATATTTCCAAAAGTATGTTAGCCAATGATTTACGCCCTAATAGACTGGTGCGCGCGCGTCTCTTTGCACAAGAGCTGTTGCGCGAAATTGCTGGAAACCGCGTGGGGTTATTGTTTTTTGCCGGTGATGCCTTTTTGTCTATGCCACTTTCTACGGATTATGCCACCATCAATAATTTTTTGGCCGAGGCCGATCCGGAGTCCTTCTCGGCACAGGGTACAGCGATTGAATCGGTAGTAAATTTGGCGCGTAAATCATTCGATCCCGAGGGCGGAGGGCGAGCCTTAGTGATTATTACGGATGGCGAAGACCACGAGGAAAGCCCTGTAGATGCCCTCTCTGATGCTTTTAGCGAAGACGGAATTGTTACTTATATGGTAGGTGCAGGTACAACCCAAGGTGGTAATATCTCTATGGGTGCAAGGGGGCTGCTTCGAGATGCGGATAATCAACCCGTTTTGTCCAAAATGGACGCAGATATGCTCAATGAATTGGCACAGGCAGGGAAAAGCGGCACAGGTGCTTATTTTATTGCCGATACCAATAGCCCTGCAAAACGTTTGGCGCAAGAGATCAATCTTTTAAAGAAAAAAGAAATAGCAGTACGGTCTTTGGCCAGCCGTGAGTCTGCATATCAATGGGTTGTTTTTCCAGCGGTGTTATTGTTGATCGCTTATTTATGGATGGAGTGGAGAAGATCCGTACTGTAGCCATTTAATTTCTAGGATGCTTAACTTAATACACAGTAAACTATATTTATCTAATGATGAAAGGGAAAAAGCAACTACTTATTGGCTTGATATTCGGAGTTGTGATAGGGTGGATGTTAGGATTTCTTCGCTTGCCTTATATAGAAAAGAATTACTCATTTCTACTGGGTTTTATAGCAGCACTGGTATTTATTGCGTTATCGTTATTACTGTTGACTGTTTGGGACGGGGATTTCCTACACGGGATAATCAGCAAAAAAACAGCCAACAGGAGTTCCAATAGCACGCGTACTTATACTTATGCTCGGATAATCATGGTGGGTATTCTTGTGCTAGGAGGTGTTTTGGTGTACAACAGGAACAAATCTTTTCAACTAAAAATACAAGACCAGCAAAATGAGTTACAGGAACTGAAGGTATTAGCAACTTCTGTGCAGAAAAACGATCTGAAACCGCTCTTGACTAGCCTGTTGGAGGATATTAGTAAAGAACTAAACCAAAATCCACGAAGGACATTAAGTGATACTACATTAAACAGAATAGTGGCTTTGAGTTTCGCTTTCAAACCATACAAGTATATCAATGGCGATAGTTTATCAAAGCAGGAAAGTAGCCCTGAACGCGGACAGTTATTGCAGGCATTGGTACTTATGAATATAGATACGGGTACTTTTGGGCGGATTAAACGAAGTGTACCCTTTGCTTGGGCGGATTTACGTGCAGCCGACTTGAAAGGATTGGATTTGAGTGGCATAAACCTAGCCAATGCAAATCTAAAGAATGCAGATATGAGTGGTATTAATTTGAAAGGTGCAGATTTGAAAGAGGCGAACCTTTGGGGTGCAAATTTGAATCAGGCAAATTTGCGCAATGTCGATCTAAAAAAAGCGGATTTGAGGTGGGTTCAACTAAATGAAGCGCATCTTACCTTGGCCAACCTAAGCGGAGCAAACCTTTCCAATGCACAATTAAGGAAAGCAGATTTAACTGGCGCAACTGCTCGATGGACACAACTGGTGGGTATATTATTCAATGAGGCTATTTTGACCAGTGTTGACTTTGGAGGTTCTAATTTTACGAAAGCAAATTTGAAGCAGGCAACACTAATTGACGCGGATATTAGAACGATAGATTTTAGTGGTGCGAATTTCGAGGGGGTACGATTAGAAAATGCTTGGGTGAATAAAAATTGGCCGGAAAAACTAAAAGAATGGCAACCCGTTGGCCTAAAAGCACTACAGGAAAATTACACCGCTGTAAATGATACTATTGACCGTTCAAAAAGACCCCTGTACCGTTTGAAAAAAAATTAATGCTGTACTGTTTCGTTCCTTACCTTTATTTTATAAATTTAAAACGATTACCCATGACCGCATTTAACTTACTTGAAAATCTGATTAATACCTTATCGTCAGGTCTGAAGGGCTTAAATCCAATTTGAAAAGACCAACTAAAATAAGACTGTAAGTCATTCATATAATTGGCTAATAGTTCGGGTGTCCAATTGGTTTCGCTGTTAATGCTATATTTTTCTTTGAGTTGTTTGCCTATTTCTTGCCCCCATTCATTATTAATAAGGTCTATGTAATTATCAAGTGGTCCATCTCCTAAATTTTTAATTTGCGCTTCCGTAAACTTTCCTGTAATCAACTCAGGGCAGTTATTACGCTCATGTACGTCCGCAATAAAATCGGCCAATTTTTCTGAAAAACAAGATGTAATCAATGCTTGTGCAGTGATATGGTTAAATGAATTGAAATACCCTTTTTCTGTACTGTCTCTTACATTTCTGAAAGCCATGTCAGGGGTATTTATATTGCTTACCGCTGCTTTTGCAATATCAAAAAAAGCAAGATCTCCATCTCCAAATATGATCGGTTTCCATCTTGAGAGGACAAAAACTTTCTCCAAGTCCTTCCTGTTCGTCACAGCGTATGGACTACGAAACAGTAAAGCGATTTGATCCCAAATAACATCACTGTACCCTGCTTTATGAAGATCGCCCTCGCTGATACCCGTTTGTAATATACTGCTCACCTCTTTGCCGCCGCTACAGTGCCGCACAGATACATAAGCGTTTTTGTTTGTAGTAGTATCGGAGCTAGGGTGGTATTCAATTTGGATAACAGATTTCAACTCTTCTAATGAAGAAAATCTTGTGCCTAGTAAAGCCCCTTTTACTGTTTTATAGGTGACTGAATCGGTGGTATCGTCGCTTGCTGTAGCATTACAATTACATTCAACGGAACTGTCCGTGTTATTACATGCCTGGTTAAAGGCAAGGAAAAAGGAGAGCAATGCGAGACATCGAAGCGTATGCATATTATAAAAATACTTGTATTTTCTTTATCGGGCAAATTTAAGGACTTTTACGAATAAACTTGTTGCGGAGCATCCGAGGCTGTATCCCACCGCAATAACTCTAATAATAAAGCGGTAATTGGAAACCCAACTACCGCTCTATATTTTTTATCACTCTTATTGGAGTAGAACCTATTTTATTTTATAACCAACGCACCAACCCAAAATCCTGCCGATGTACCAGCATTGGGTGCTTAGGGAACATACGGAAGCCGTACTCATATACACCCGATTCTGTTGGTATAATATCGCAGGAATAGGTGACTTCTGTACCCTTTTGCTTACCTGGTTGTAACTCGTGTACACTTAACAAATCCATTTCTGTCTCTGACTTACGGCGGAAGAATGTAAGTTCCACCCCAATATCATTAGACGTTAGTTCTTGTATATTAAGTGTTGCTGTGGCTTTGAAATTTTGACCCAAAGGCAACGAATGATTGAACGTATCGGGGGTTTGCATATCAATTAATTCAATAGCACCCCATATACGACGCACGCGGTTTTTCCAAGCCACCAGTTCTGTTGCGTGTTTAAGTTTATCACCTTTTATACGCAAGCTAGATTCGTATAATTTGGAATAATAGCGTTCGTCATAATCGTCCAGCATACGTCCCATGACAAATACGGGCGCAATATCGGCAATTGTATTTTTGATATGGCTTACCCACCGTTCCGAAATACCGTTTTGGTCTTTGTCATAAAAAGTTGGTACAATATCGTTTTCGAGGGTATTATAGAGCGTTTCTGCGTCTAATTCGTTTTGGAGCGCAGTATCTTTATAGGTATCGTGTTCGGGCAAAGACCAGCCTGCGCCAGGGCGATAACCTTCGCACCACCAACCGTCGAGTACCGAGAAATTCATAACACCATTCATTACCGCCTTCATTCCCGATGTACCACTTGCTTCTTGTGGGCGTGTGGGTGTATTCAACCAAATATCTACCCCTTGCACCAATAATTTAGCCATTTCCATGCTGTAATTTTCTAAGAAAATCACCTTGCCTTTGAATAACGGATTTTTGGTGGTGTTGTAAATAACTCGGATAAACTCCTGTCCAAACTTATCGGCAGGGTGTGCTTTTCCGGCGAATAAAAAGATCACCGGGCGATCGGCATTGTTTACGATCTCGGCAAGGCGTTTTTCGTTAGAAAACAATAAAGTTGCCCGCTTATATGTAGCGAAACGACGCGCAAAACCAATAACTAGAGCGTCTTCGCGGAGCGAATTAGTGATTTCAAATATTTCCCGTGGATTTTCACCACGGCGCATATAATCGTTATTTAGACTTTCACGTACCCAATGAATCAAACGTGATTTAAGCGTTTTGCGGATCGACATGATCTCGGCATCGGGTACTTTATGGATTTTTGCCCAATGTTTCTTGTCAATTTGGTTGGCTTCAAAATCTTTTCCAAAATGCTTACGATAAAAATCCAACCATTCTTTGGCTATCCATGTCGGAAAATGGATACTATTGGTTACATGGCCAATATTGGATTCCGAGTAATGGTAATCGGGATTGAGTTCCACAAACATTTTGCGACTTACCTCCCCATGCAAACGACTTACACCATTGGTTTCCTGACAAGTACGAAGTGCCAAATGGCTTACAGAAAAAGGTTCAGCAGGATTCGTAGCATTTACGCGGCCAATACCCACTAAACGCTCCCATGAAATATCAAGTGCGTAAGTGTATTCGTATAAATAATCGCGCAGTAAACCCTCCGAGAACGAATCGTGTCCTGCTGGCACTGGCGTATGCGTTGTGAATAACTGTGTAGAGCGCACTACTTCCAAAGCAGATTCAAAGGTCAATCCTTTGTCCTTGATATAGTTACGCATCCGTTCTAAGCCCAAGAATGCAGCATGTCCTTCGTTGAGGTGGTAAATATCGGCATCCACACCTATTGCTTTTAGGGCACGTAGTCCTCCTATGCCAAGTAATAATTCTTGCTTTAGGCGGTGCTCGTTATCGCCACCATACAATTGGTGGGTGATCGAGCGGTCTTCCCAGCGGTTATCATCGATATCGGTATCTAATAGGTAGAGCGACATACGGCCTACTTTGAGTTCCCATACCTTAGCCCATACGGTGCGACCAGATAAGTTGATATGTATTTTGACCCAATCTCCATTTTCATCGCGGACTGGTTCGAGCGGCAATTGCGTAAATTTAGCCGCATCCATAATATGTTGTTGCTCCCCATGGAGGGTGATACCCTGTTGGAAATAACCATAGCGGTAAAGTAGCCCCACTGCCACGAGATTGTAATTGCGGTCGCTCACTTCCTTCAGGTAGTCGCCAGCCAAAACACCCAAACCACCTGAATACAGGCGAAGGCTTTGCTGGATACCATATTCCATACAAAAATAGGCTACTTTAGCGCCTTTGGGAGTGGGTGCTTTTTGGGTGTAATCAAGAAATTGGGCATATACCTCCTTCATTGATTTCATAAATTCCTTATTGCTCACCAATTCATTGGCCTGCTCTATAGAAAGATCATCGAGGAGGGCAATGGCATTATAATTATGCTTTTCGAGTAAACCCTCACCAATAGACTTGAAAAGAGCAGTAGCCTCGTGACTCCACGACCACCAAATATTCCGTGCCAAAACCATTAAGGGCTTTAACCCTTCGGGTAGGTTTGGTTCAATGAAAATGCGTTTGAGTTTTGCTTTATTATCTGTTAAATTACCAACCATACTCTGGTGTATTTGTGTCATTAAAAAAAATATATTAATACAAAAAAGTAAACTATGCCCCATCAGACGAATAGTGCACGGGACAAAGGTACAACGTTTTTTTGGGGTAAGTGTTCTTTTGACAATATGAACTCAACAACTCTACTATTGTCGATACCAATAATTATTGCGCACCATCCATCCATCTTCTTTTTTATAAACAGCAGTGCCGTCGGATTTTATTAGGATTTCATCTACATAAAACGGCATTTTTACGCCTTTTTTATAGAAAAACACCCTTGTTTTGCCACCTTCATACACCTCAAAACTCACTTCAAATAAGCCCCAACCATTTACAATAGATTTCATGTAAAAACGCAAACCTTCGTGTTGGTGGTGTATTTCATGGCCATCAGTTAGTGCATTTTCAACGATATGTAGTTCGTGTGTAGCCCCCAGATCCTCGTTTACTTTCAACCATGCACTAAAGGTGTATTTCCCTTTAGGTAAAGGCGCATCCCAAATCATTGCTGTATCGTTCAATAGGCCACTGTATGCGCCTTTGCCTTGAAAACGATACTTACTTTGCGTCAAAGAATCAAAAGAAAAAGTAAGCAAATAGGGGTTAGCCTTAGTGGATAACCATTTACTACCTTCAACAGGTACGAGCGGCTGGGAATCAAATTCGCGCTCCACGGCACCTTTGAATTCGTTGTAATAAGCAACCACATCACTCAGTTCCAAACGCATTATTTTGATGTCCTTATCTTCAAATATCAACTTGGCTTTACTCACCAAATGGTTCTGTTCTACTTTTACCTTATCCCATTGTGGTGCATGGATAAAGAGCAGAATTGGGCGTTTATCGGGAAATTCAGAGAGTAACTCGGGTATTTCGCCGGGCTCCATCACAAATTGCATAGATTTAACCATCTGCCCGATAGAAGTCCGGCTCATGTTTACACCCATATCGGGTATGCCTGTATGAAAAGCCATTTCAGTGGTCCAGTGGTAATGGTTGGAATCGTACTCCTTCCATATATTCTCAGAACCAATATGGTAGTATGGCAAAGGAAGTATGGCTTGGTATGGACTAAAATCCACTTTATTCAGCCAGTGATCTGGTGTTTTAGCGGCTACAGCGCGGAGTGCGGTATTTTCGCCGGTTTCGATGGGCTTCATGCGTTGCATAATGAGTGCTTCCCATGCCAAAACAACCAGTGGTACCCAAAAAATAAGGTATTTAAACTGCGGAAATACGGCTTTATCTCCAAAGCCTTTAAAACGACGACCCCAATTCCACGATCCGTAAAAAATCAGGGTATTGATTACATAAAAATACACCCATGTAAAACGCCCTTGTGACCGAAATTGCTTGAGCGGCCCCATATAGTCCACCATCCATTGCATACTTTTGATGGCATAAGGAAAACCACAAGCAAAGAGTAATAACAAAAGAGCAGCAAAAAAAATACCACGCAGATAATATTTGTGCACACGGTGATAGGCAGCATCATTCCAAGATTTACTAAACATTTTAAACCCAGAAAACAACAACCAAAGTGTATAAAAGAAGGCAATTGCGCCAGAATATGCCTTTGCTTCAAATTCTACATCGCGTATTTTAATAATATGCGCGCTAATCCATTGCGCCAATGGCATATAATCATACGGTAAAAAAACACCCTCCCAAACACCAATATACGATGTGAATCCATACGGAGATGCAGCGCGATCGGAAGCATAATCGGTCCAGTGTATCCAAATATTGAGCAATGCAAATGGAATAATTACCATTACGACCCAGTGGCTGAGCCGACGCACAATATTACCAAAATTAAACTCGCGGAGTATTTGGATACCGACATAAAGCGTCAGAAACAAGGCCGCCATGGCCATAAAATAGAAATGCAATTGTGCCGAAAACCACACCAAAAAACCAATATGGAGGCTTTGATAACGTTTGCTGGTGCGTTCTTCATATCGGCACAACCAATAAAGCATCATGGGTATCACAAACGTGTGAGAAAGCCCAAAATGACCTGCAAATCGACCATATTGTGGGGTTAGGAAGGTAAGTATCAAAGCACCCAAACCGGCATACCAAACCGGCAAATGGAGTTTGCGAAACAACAAAAACAACACCGCGCAGCCCAATAATAAAGAAAGGAGTTGGATAAAATTGATGCTGCCAATCACTTGATTGCTCAAATCGCTCACATTCCGACTCCACCATTGCATCATAGCACTGATGATCGGTTGGTTATCTGTAAATAAGACGTGCTCGCCAAAAGGGTAGTTCATGCCACTATAATGCACATAACTGCTATCATGGCGCACATGCCAGGCCGCTGCCATATAGTTTTTGAAACCATCCTGCCCACCACCGAGCATAATCTCGTTGGGTTTGGAGGCCCAATCTCCATATTTGAGCCAAAGCAAGACCGAGCAGACGAGTACCGTGAGTACCATCCCCCAAAACGTATATCCCCGCTTTAAGGAGGAAATATCGTGCAACGAATGTTCAACTTGTTTGAGTGGTTTCAAAGCGTGGTTATATCATTTTTTTAACCCTAAAATATATAAGCATACTAATCATCGTAATAAACATGATGCCCAAGATAAAAAAGTAGCCGTAATGCCATTCTAATTCGGGCATATTTTTAAAATTCATTCCATATACCCCGGCAACAAACGACAAAGGTATAAATATTGTACTGATGACAGTAAGTAGTTTCATTACATTGTTCATCCGATTACTGATCTCGCTTTGATACAACGATTCAATATTGATGAGCTGATCCTTGAAGTTATCGATATGATCCAGGACTTGCGCAACATGATCTGCAATATCACGAAGATAAACCGCATCTTCCTGACGGAGAATGGGGCAGTCCGTGCGATGCATTCTGGCAACAGCTTCCCGCAAGGGCAGTACCTTATTTTTAAATTGGTTAAGGGTATGTTTTAGGTTAAATATTTTCGATTTAAAATGTTGATTGGAATCTGCGTAAATACTACTTTCTACCTCAAAAACAGAAGTCTCTATTTTGTCCAAAGCTACAAAATAATTATCAATAATGGAATCCATAACGGAGTAAGCAAGATAGTCGGTGCCTTTTTTGCGCATCCGATTGCTGGTTTCACCAAGTCGATGCCGTATAAGGTGGAGTGTATCATCGGGATCTTCTTGGAAGGTGACTAAGACATCCTCCCCCACAAACATAGATACTTGCTCAAACTGCAATTCCACCCAGCGTTCGTCGTAGCGAATATGAGGAAGTACGATAAAAAGGCCATTATCGTACTCGTCCATTTTAGCGCGTTGTTGTGTATTTACTACATCTTCCTGCGCAAGCGGGTGAATATTGAACTGTTCACCCACGGTTTTAATAAAGCCAACGTCGGAAATATTAAGTACGTCCACCCAAAGATTCCGGTCGGGCGCAGCCTTCTCAGGGCGATAATCATTGAAAGTATTACAAAAATCAGGATTATAAGCAATCGTATGTACTACGGGAGGGGTTTGCGCCCTATCTCCGGTATAAACAAGGGTTTCTGGTGGAAGCCCTGCTTTTACGATTCGTTTTTTATGCTTTTTGCTCAATGATGCGTTGACTTATACTAATTTATGGGAATAATGGATTGATATGCTCCCAAAACCTTCAAAAAAATCGGGAAGTAACTCAACGGACGGAGTGGAAAGCCACGTTTACGAAACCTTGGAGGTTTCGTAAACGTTTGCAAATCACTACTATTTTAGAATTTTTCTACGCCACCGAAATGGAATGCGCCTTCAATAGCAGCATTTTCATCGCTATCTGAACCGTGAACAGCATTTTCGCCTACACTGGTCGCATATTTAGCGCGGATCGTACCAGGCGCAGCATTTGCTGGATTGGTAGCACCGATCAAGTTGCGGAAATCTTCTACTGCATTGTCTTTTTCAAGGATAGCAGCAACAATTGGGCCACTGCTCATGAATTCGCACAATTCGCCATAGAATGGACGCTCTTTGTGCACTTCGTAAAATTCACCAGCTTTACCCAAGCTCAATTGTGTCAACTTCATCGCTACGATACGGTAGCCCGCTTCGTTGATCATTTGAAGGATATTGCCGATATTGCCAGCGCGCACTGCGTCGGGCTTAATCATCGTAAAGGTGCGGTTACCTGCCATAATGTATTGTGTAATTTTTGTATAATTTAAATTGGGGTGCAAAGATACTTCAAGATTTTATTTCAAAAAGAATAGTTTTACAGGCTTTTGAAAAAATAATATCTTGTTAATACAAAAAAAACCATAAAAACTTAGTGTACTTTTGCGCCTCTTTTTAAAAATATGGAGTTTACCGCCGATCTCAGGGCATTAATTACCCTTCCGCACAACGTAGCGATTTTTTCCCACCGCAACCCTGATGGAGATGCGATTGGCTCTGCGTTGGCTTTGCGCCACTACCTGGAGCAATACGGCCACAAAGTCCACGTCATGTTCCCCTCGGATTTTCCCGAAGAGTTTGAAACACTGCCTGGTGCCGGCGAGTGTTTGATTTGGGATATTTCCACAGAAGAGTGTAAGCAGGTTTTGAATAAAAAAGACTTGGTTTTTTTACTCGATTTTAATGCTTGGAATAGGATTGATAAATTGGGCGAATATGCCAAGCACCTTTCCGCTAAAATAGTGATGATCGATCACCACCTTTATCCCGATCCAATTGCCGATTTTGTGTTCTCCGACCCCGATGCGAGTAGTACTTGCGAATTGATTTATCGGTTTATTATGGGCATGGGGGATGCACAGAAACTCAATCCGAAAGTGGGGGAATGTATTTTTACCGGATTGATTACCGATACTGGCTCGTTCCGCCATGCCACCAATCCATTGGTATATCGAATTGCAGCCGATTTGGTAGAAAGAGGGGTAAACGATACCGCCGTACAAGACCGCATTTTTAATTCGCAGAAAGAGAAAAATCTTCGTTTGTTAGGGCATTGTCTTACCAATAGAATGGAACTATTGCCGGAGTACAAAACAGGTATTATTTGGCTGACCAAACGCGACTACGAAGAATTTCAAATACAACGTGGTGATACCGAAGGCATTGTAAATTATTTACTTACACTTAGGGAGGTACGTTTGGCTATTTTTGTACACAACCAACCTACGGTAGTAAAATTGAGCCTAAGATCTAAAGGTAATTTAGATGTACAAGAAATGTGCCGTACCCACTTCAACGGCGGCGGACATAAGAACGCTTCGGGTGCGCACTCCTACGAGGGCCTTAAAGCCACTATCGACAAAATAAAAGAAATTTTACCATTATATAAAGACGCTATTCTTAAAAGTTAACAATGAAAAAACTATTTTTAAGTATTTTGTTGCTTTCCGCCTTTCAATTGGCAGCACAACAAGGAAAAGAAACCACATCAAAGCATGGTTATCGCATCATTACACGTGCTGATATGGGGCAGCCCAAAGCAAAGTTTATGGACGAGATCATGGTGCATGTAGGTGTTTATATCGGCGATTCGCTGATGCAAAGTTCAAGGGTTTTTGCCCCAACAGGCTTCAAAGCACCTATGCCATCGGAAGACGAATTCAACAATACACCCTCTGCGCCTGTTCTAGTAGATGCTGGTTTGATGATGGGTGTTGGTGATAGCCTTACGGCTTTTATGAGGATTGATTCCTTTATCCGCACTACGTTGCCGCCTTCTTTGCGCAAATTCAATGAAGTGCGTTACGAAATTAAAATGATTAGCCTTGTTAGCGGCGAAACCAAACGTTTGGAAAGAGAAAAAGCCATGGCTGCTTTCTCAGAAATCGCTAAAAAAGTAGGTACAACAGTTACCGAATACCGAAATGGTGTACTCAAGAATGTGATCGCCAAGCCTTCTGGCTTGAAGTATCTTGTTGTTGACCCAGGAAAAGGCGCATCTGTCCAAAAAGGAGAAAATATAGCCTGCCATTACTACGGCAGCCTCACCAACGGTACAATGTTCGATAATTCTTTCGAACGCGGCGAACCAATTGAGTTTGGAGCAGGTACAGGTCAAATGATCGCTGGCTTTGACGAAGGTGTTTTGGGACTCAACCACGGCGCAAAAGCCTATTTATTTATGCCTCCAAGTTTGGGTTACGGCGATCAGGCATCAGGCCCAGTCCCCGCTAATGCTGAACTCATTTTTTATATCGAAATTCAATAAACGAATCAATAATTTATATTTCTATGCGATTGCTTATCTTTTTGGCCGCTATCGGCCTTTCCGCTAGTCTAATGACAGCATGTAAAAATGGAGGTGCCCCACAAGGAACCCCAACCGAACACGGTCATACATATATTAATCACACGAACAAAAATGGTATAAAACCGCAAGTTGGCGACAAAATCTTTAGCCACATAAGTGTATTTATTGCCGACTCTATGTTCAATAGCACACGTACATCAGGCCGACAATTTGAAATGGTGGTACCTTCTCCCGAAGAAGTTCCAGCAGGCAAACCATTGTCTCCCCTTTTCGATGCTATGTTCCTTGGAACCGAAGGTGACTCTATGACGTTTTACCAAACAGTGGATTCCACTATGGCAAAAAACATGGAGCAATTGCCTGAGCGTTTCAGAAAAGAAAAATTTATCCGCTTCGAAGTAGTATTTGTAAAAGTAGAAACTGCTGCTGATAAAAAGAAAAAAGAAGAAGAAGCAATGGCGCGTTTCACAGGTATCCAAACCAAAATGACGCAATTGGCTGCCGATTATAAAGCAGGTAAATTGAATGGCCAACTCACTACCACCGCTTCTGGCTTGAAGGTGTTGATCGAAGAAAAAGGGAGTGGTGCACCACTAAAAGTAGGCGACCAAGTAGAAACTAATTACTACGGCTGCTTAACCGATGGCAAAATGTTCGATAACTCTTTCCAACGTGGCGAACCACTAGGGTTTGCACTCGGCGCTGGTCAAATGATCAAAGGTTTCGACGAAGGCACTCAATTGTTGAACCACGGCGGTAAAGCTACTTTCTTCTTGCCTTCAGCATTGGGTTATGGCGACCAAGCAAGTGGCCCAATTCCAGCAAACTCAGAATTGATTTTTTACGTAGAAGTACTTTAATATTTCATTCAATAGTATAAATTCGATTGATTCGAAGGTGCAATGTACTGTTTCAGTTTTGATATGGTACTCAACCCTCGAATCAATCGTTTTTTTTTAAATACAGTTTAGCCCAAATAATCCAAAACTAAATCAAATTTATCCATTTTTTTGAATAAAATTTAAACATAACATGACTATTGAACAACTCAAAGGGTTGAAAGAAAAGTTGATGGTGCTAAGGAGGTATCTTTGACGTCGATAACCGACTCAGAGAAATAGAAGACCTCACTAGCCAAACTTTAGATCCCAACTTCTGGAACGACCCAAAACGCGCAGAATCTATCCAACGCAAAATTGGCGTTAACAAAAAATGGGTCGAGGAATACCAAGAACTCGCCCGCGAAGTAGATGACCTAGAAGGCATTTTTGAATTCCAAAAAGAAGGGCTCGCTACCGAAGAAGAAGTAGATGCCCAATACAGCAAAACCAATGAACTGATTACAGATGCCGAATTCCGCTCTACACTCAACCAACCGGAAGACGAAATGTCGGCAGTACTCAATATCAATGCTGGTGCTGGTGGTACCGAAGCCTGCGACTGGTCGGCCATGATCTTGCGTATGTACCGTATGTGGGCCGAGCGTGCGGGGTTCAAAGTAAATGACCTTTTTGAGCAAGACGGTGATACTGCGGGTATTAAATCTGCGAGTATCGAAATCATCGGGCCGTATGCTTATGGTTGGCTCAAAGGCGAAAATGGCGTACACCGCCTTGTTCGTATCAGCCCCTTCAATGCACAGGGCAAACGCCAAACCTCCTTTGCTTCGGTTTTTGTATATCCGCTGATTGAAGATGATTCTATCGAGATTGTGATCAAACCCGATGATATTGAAATGGATGTATTCCGCGCTTCAGGGGCTGGTGGGCAGCACGTCAATAAAACGGATTCTGCGGTGCGCCTCCGACACTTACCTTCAGGGATAGTGGTAGAATGCCAAGCAGATCGTAGCCAACACCAAAACCGCGCACGTGCTATGATTATGCTCCGTAGCCGTTTGTACGAAATTGAATTGCGCCGCCGCCAAGAGGAAAAAGATAAATTGGAGGCTGGTAAAAGTAAAAATGAGTGGGGCAGCCAAATCCGATCATACGTACTGGACGACCGCTGGGTGAAAGACCTCCGTTCGGGCTATAAAGTCCATAACCCCGATGCCGTATTGGATGGAAACCTAGATCCGTTCTTAAAAGCCTATTTGATGTGGGTAAGTAACCCGACTGGTGGTGTGGAAGACGATGATTAAGGTGGTATCTATTCCAACTAATCTCCTATTTCTTTGTTGTAACATAAGTTTTTTTAGGATACAGGAATATTGCCGACCCAGAATGGGTCAAATGTTTATAGCAAAAGCATGGGTAAGTATGGATTCGCCCCCCTCGAGGGGCGTATATTTTTTACCTGCATTCTTCTATAAACATTTTGCCCATTCTGGGTCAGTAAATGGCTACAAATATCTTGAAAATAGGGTCTAGGAAACCTTAAAAACTTATTTTACAGTGTTTTTATTCACATTTCTATAAATTTTAGTCATCTGTGCGTACTGCCATTATAGGTGCTGGTATTGCTGGCATAGCATCTGCCATTCGACTGGCTGCCAAAGGTCATCAAGTTACTGTATTTGAAGCCAACGATTACCCCGGAGGTAAGTTGAGTGTATTTACTCAAGACGGTTACCGTTTTGATGCAGGCCCCTCTCTTTTTACAATGCCACAATACGTGGACGAACTTTTTGAACTTTGTGGCGAAAAAGCCTCCGATCATTTCAGATACCAGCGCACGGATACAGTTTGCCATTATTTTTGGAATGACGCAACGCGGTTAAATGCGTGGGCTAATCCCGCCGATTTTGCCCGCGAAGCCGAAAAAGTTTTGGGTGTCCCTGCCGAAAAAGTCACTGGTTTTTTATCGCGCAGTGCTACCAAATACGATTTGGCAGGTCGTATTTTTTTGGAAAAATCGCTCCACAAAGTAAAAACCTGGATCGGTTGGTCTGTGGCTAAAGCGATGGTAAAACTGCCGTTTTACGATATGCTTTCCACCATGCACAAAACCCACGAGAAGCATTTTCCCCAATCGCCCAAACTCGTGCAATTGTTCAACCGTTTTGCTACCTATAATGGCTCTGATCCTTATAAAGCATCGGGAATGTTGACGATTATACCGCATTTTGAGCATAATATTGGTGTTTTTTACCCCGAAGGAGGCATGCACAGTATTACACAAAGTCTGTACGAATTGTCGTTGCGCCAAGGGGTGCAATACCATTTTTCTACACCTGTTGAGCAGATCCTTACTTCAGGCAAAAAGGTTACTGGTGTGCGCACACACGACGGTACAATACACGCCTTCGATCGCGTGGTGAGCAATATGGATGTCTTTTATACCTACAAAAAACTACTCCCACAGGAGCCGCACCCCGAGCATATCCTGAACCAGCCTAAAAGCACGTCCGCTTTGATATTTTATTGGGGTATTCGCCACGATTTTAAGGAATTGGGGCTGCACAATATTCTTTTTGCCGACGATTACAAAAACGAATTTGAGCAACTCAACCAAGGCACAGTGACCAATGATCCTACTATCTATATCAATATCACGTCCAAATTTACCCCAACAGATGTCCCTGATAATGGTGGTGAAAACTGGTTTGTAATGGTCAATGCGCCCTGTCACCAAGGGCAAGATTGGGCCGCTTTAATTCCCGAAATACGGCGCAATACGATTCAAAAAATTAGTACAATTTTGGGCAAAGACATTGAACCACTGATTGCTTGCGAATCCATTTTGGAGCCACGCGAAATAGAGCGGCGTACCTCCTCGCATTTGGGTGCACTTTATGGGTACAGTTCTAATAATTTGATGGCTGCGTTTTTGCGCCACCCCAATTTTTCCAATAAAATAAAAGGATTATTCTTTGTTGGGGGCAGCGTACACCCCGGTGGCGGCATACCATTGTGTTTATTATCGGCAAAAGTAATGTCGGAAATGGAGTAATTATTACGCCTAAAGGTCAACGATATTCAAGTCGAACCGCATTAAAAAATCGCTAATTGCGGGATTATTAGCCTTCATTTGTTCTAGTTTTTCTCTACTGGAAAGCATCCTTGTTGGGCGTTGTACTGGTGCTTCGGGAGCCATGCTTTCATCGATGCGCACACGCAATTTTACACCTAAATCTTGCATTTGGTGGCGCAAATAATCCAAAATTCGCGTTGTTTCTTGTTGTATCAGACCTGAATGGATGGTTAAGCCTACGGAAGCAACCACCGTTTTATCTTCTAATGCCAGTACGGCTAAATTGATCGCCTGCCTTAAAGAGGGCGATTCCGTTTTAGATGCGTATTCGCTCCACGCTTTTTGGGTATTAGGCAAAGAAAAAAGGCTTTCTCGCTGTGCCAATTCGGCCTGTTCCACTTTAACTGCTTTCTCAAAATGATCGAGGTTGAGCGAAAATTTATCGGCGCGTTTCAAGCCAAGTTGAAGTTCGGCGGTAAGTGAAGAAATGGCATCTTTACCCAAAGGAGCAGCATTTCCTGAAACAGCAGCAGGTGAAGTGGTTGGAATTGGCGTCGGAATTGGCGTTGAAGCGGCGTTTTGGGTTGCTATGCTACGGTCAGGAGTTTTTTTTTCCATGTTACCGTTAGCCGCAGCCTTTATGGTGCTTCCAATATGGCACATTTTGATCAATGCCATTTCCACATGCAAGCGTTTGTGGCGCGCCATTTTGAAATTAATATCGCAATCGTTGCAAAGGCTAAGTGCCGTGAGCAGTACCGAGGCTGGTGCCAATTGTGCCTGTCGGTGGTAACGTTCGCGTAAGGAATCGCCGGTTTCGAGCAATGCCAAAGTCGCAGGATCTTTGCACACCAAAATATTACGGAGGTGTTCGGCTAAACCATTAATAAAAATATCGGGTTCAAAACCCTTACGGACAATTTGATCGAACAATAACATAATGGCCGATAAATCCTCTGACAGCAATGCATCCGTAATTTGGAAATAATAATCGTAATCCAGTACGTTGAGGTTATCAATAACATCGGCATATTTGATGTTTTTGCCTGAAAAACTGGTAATTCTATCAAAAATAGACAAAGAATCGCGGAGTGCGCCATCGGCTTTTTGGCCAATGATATGGAGCGCATCGTCTTCGGCGGTAATGCCTTCTTGCTTACAAATATAGCGCAAATGCAATACCATATCGGCTACTGTAATGCGTCTAAAATCAAAAATTTGGCAGCGGGAAAGGATCGTTGGGATAATTTTATGCTTCTCCGTAGTCGCCAAAATAAAAATCGCATACGGTGGCGGCTCTTCCAAGGTTTTCAAAAAAGCATTGAACGCCTGATTGGACAACATGTGCACCTCGTCAATGATAAACACCTTGTACGTCCCTTCTTGCGGACGAAAACGCACTTGTTCGATCAATGCCCGGATATGCTCCACAGAGTTATTAGAAGCAGCATCCAATTCGATGATATTGAAAGAGGCATTTTCATTAAATGCATTACAAGAAGGGCAATCGTTACAAGCCTCAAAATCGGGCGTGCGCTTTTGGCAATTCAGAATTTTTGCCAAAATCCTGGCACAAGTGGTTTTACCAACACCACGCGGGCCACAAAATAAAAAAGCATGCGCCACATGGTCGGTGGCCAAGGCATTTTTTAAAGTGGATGCGATATGCTGCTGCCCAACTACATCTTCGAAGCGTTGGGGGCGGTATTTGCGTGCGGAAACTACAAACTGACTCATGTAGCCGCGAAGTTACGAAAAAATAATATTTTGGTGCTAAAATATTTATCCACATTGTTTTCGAGTTACTAAAGCCAATTTTTATGTAGTATTGCAGCATCAAACAAGAATATTCATTTTTTTATCCTTTCCACGATGCGCATACCATATTTACTACTTTTGCTTTCATTGTGCACCATTACAAGTGCACAGGTTACCCCTGACCAATTTTCAATGCTCAAATACCGTTGTATCGGTCCTCATCGCGGTGGCCGAACCGTAGGTGCTGTGGGTGTACCACAACAACCGGGTGTGTTTTATATCGGTGTCAACAATGGCGGTGTTTGGAAAACCGATGATTATGGCCGCACTTGGAATCCTATTTTCGATGACCAACCCACAGGAAGTATCGGCGATATTGCCGTTGCTCCATCGGATCCTAAAATTATTTATGTGGCCAGTGGTGAAGGTATCCAACGCCCCGATTTAAGCGTCGGCGATGGTGTGTATAAATCTTCGGATGGCGGCAAAACTTGGGTAAATACAGGATTAAAAGACGGCCAACAAATCGGCGGTTTGGCCATTGATCCCAAAAATCCAGATATTGTTTTTGCCGCAGTTTTGGGGCATCCTTATGGCTCAAATGCCGAACGTGGCGTATTTCGCACCACTAATGGAGGTAAAACCTGGGAAAAAGTAAAGTATATCAACGAAAATGCAGGGGCTATACAAGTCACCATTGATCCCAATAATGCACAAATTGTCTATGCCGATTTTTTTGAAAGTCGATTGTTCCCCTGGGAAAATGGCAGGGCAATGGGCAACAATTCCGGCCTTTGGAAAAGTACCGATGGCGGTACTACTTGGCGTGCCATCAACAAAGGATTACCCACACCCAAAGACGGTTTGGGTCGTATCGGTTTTTGTATCGCACCCAGTAATAGTAACCGATTATACGCCACTGTGGATTGTGGTGAATATACCCCCACAGAGAAAAATGGCGGTATTTTCCGCTCCGATGATGCCGGCGAATCGTGGTACCGCACCAATGCCGATCCAAGACTTTGGGGACGCGGCGACGATTTTGGAGAAATTAAATGCGACCCTAAAAACGCTGATATTGTCTATTCCGCCAATGTTGCTGCTTGGAAAAGCGTGGACGGCGGCAAAACATTCCTCTGCTGGCGTGGCGCACCGGGTGGCGACGATTACCACCGCATCTGGATACATCCTAATGATCCCAACCTTATTCTATTGGCGAGCGACCAAGGTGCCATCATTACCGTCAATGGTGGGCGTACTTTTAGCAGTTGGTACAACCAGCCCACAGCACAGTTTTACCACGTGAGTACCGATAATGCGTTTCCGTATAATGTCTATGGTGGACAACAAGAAAGTGGATCGGCTTGTGTGAGTAGCCGTGGCAATGATGGCCTCATCAGTTACCGCGAATGGCGACCCGTTGGCGCGGAAGAGTGGGGCTATGTGGCTGCTGATCCGCTAGATCCTACTCTAATTTATGGTGGAAAACTGACCCGTTTTGACAAAAAAACAGGACAAAATAAAAATATCATGCCCGAAGCCGTTCGTTCGGGTAAATATCGGTTTATCCGAACAGCACCCGTTTTGTTTTCGCCTATTGATCCTAAAGTCTTGTATTTTGCTGGAAATGTACTGTTCCGTACGCGCAATGGCGGTCATTCTTGGGAGGTGATTTCACCTGATTTGAGCCGTGGTACTAAGGAAATACCCGAATCAGTAGGCATTTACAAGGCCGAAGCGGAACAAAACAAACCTGGGCAACGCGGTGTCATTTATACTGTTGCGCCTTCGCCATTGGATTCTAATTTGATTTGGTGCGGCACCGATGACGGCAAAATTCAGGTGACTAAAGATGGCGGTAAAACTTGGTTGGGCAATTTAACACCCGCTGGTATTGAGGAGTGGCAAAAAGTGTCGTTGATGGAAGCAGGCCATTTTAATGCTAAAGAAGCCTTTGCAGCGGTGAATGCCATTCGGAAAGACGATCTTCGACCACATATTTGGCACACCACCAATGGCGGCGAAACTTGGACTGAAATCACCAAAGGATTGCCCGAAAACGAACCCATTAATGCCATCCGCGAAGATCCAAAGCAACCGGGACTGCTGTTTGCTGGCTCGGAGCGCTCTGTGCACGTATCTTTCGACAATGGTGCGCATTGGCAAACTTTGCGACTAAATATGCCCGCAACGAGTATCCGTGATTTGGTCATCAAAGACGATGATTTAGTGCTGGGTACGCATGGGCGTTCTTTTTGGATTTTGGACAATATCAATCCGTTGCGCGCCATCGCTAAGTCTGTTGCGGTGTATCAAAAAGCACCTGTGGAGGGCTTGTTTCCCGTTCCAGATGTTTACCGCGTGCGTTGGAGTATGTACACCGATACACCGATACCGCAGGAAGAACCTGTTGGCCAAAACCCGCCCGATGGTGCTATTTTGGACTACTATTTGACACAAAATGCGCAATCGGTTCTGTTAGAAATTTTGGATGCAAAAGGTACTATTATTCGTACCATTACCCAAAATGAAACCGCGCCGGATGTAAGTAAAGCCAATTTTCCGTTGTATTGGATTCGTCCATTTCAGGCACTATCTGGTAAAAAAGGTGCGCATCGTTTCTGCTGGGATTTACGAGAAGGCAATGCCCCTAAAATAGCACCGTCGTTCCCTATTTCAGCAGTGTATGGCCAAACCACTCCAAACAGTATCCAACCGTGGGTGCTGCCGGGCAACTATACCGCCCGATTGACTATTGATGGTAAAAAATACGAGCAACCGCTGCGTGTTAACATGGATCCAAGGGTAAAAACAAGTAGTGCTGACTTACAAAAACTACATGATTTAAACCTAAAATGCGTCCAAACTATGCAATTGGCGCATGAAATACACACTAATTTGGCTACCACGCAAAATATGTTGACTCAAGTAGTAACGGTGGATGCAGCCACTAAAAAAGAACTTACGGCTATATATCAAAATTTTGGCCAACTGCAACAACGCTGTAATACGATCGCGGAAACGGCGGAGACACTCGCGATGCTATTACAAGAAACCGATGAAACGCCAACAACACAGGCCACAACATCGGTGGAGATGCTGGAGGCAACCGCTAAGCTACTCAGTAACGATTTTTCAACTTTAATTAAAACACACAAAAAAATATTGGTACAAAACAAGGCTTTGGTATCAAAAAATCAAGAAAAAGCGGAAAAAGCCGCGCTCATTTATACCAATTCGCATCCGCAGCAATCGGAAATTGATGCCTTTTTTACACCACTGTACAGTGCTGACCTTTCTAATACCATTGCACCAAAAGGTATTTGGAGTGTAACGCCCGCCGGTGAACTTACGGCGACCGAAGACCAGTGTATTTGGAGTAAAGAAAAATACAACGATTTTGTGCTTGACCTCGAATTTAAAACCGCCGAGGGTACCAATTCGGGTGTCATTTTCCACTGCTCCGATACCGATAATTGGATCCCTAATGCCTTGGAGGTTCAAATTGCTGACGACTACGCCAAACAATGGGCAGAAGCAGATCCGACCTGGCAATGCGGTGCCGTTTTTGGGCATTTAGCGGCCAGTAAGCGCACCGTAAAACGTCCGGGCGAATGGAACCACTATACCATTAGTGCAAAAGGTCGCGAAATATGGGTGGTATTAAATGGCGAACTGATCAACCACATGGACATGAGTCAATGGTTGTCGGGCAGCACCAACCCTGATGGTTCGGCCATACCCTCTTGGATGTGGAAACCATTTGCGGTATTGCCCTTGGAAGGCCATATTGGTTTTCAGGGCAAACATGCTGGCGCGCCTATTTGGTTCAGAAACATTAAAGTAAAAAAACTGTAACAACGTTTTTTACCACAGAGGTGTAGCGTACACATTTTTTTCACCACAAAGTACACAAAAGTAAACAAAAGGCGTAGTGTGTGCTTTTACGATGACAAAAAAGAAAAAACGTGTACGCTACATCTTTGTGAACTCTTGTGCACTTTGTGGTGAAAAAAACGTGTACGCTACGCCTTTTGTGAACTCTTGTGTCCTTTGTGGTGAAAAAAAAGTGTACGCCACGCCTTTTGTTTACTCTTGTGTCCTTTTGTGGTAGAAAAAAAAGTGTACGCCACGCCTTTGTGGTAAAATTAAAAATCGAACTCCAGTTGTTGCCCCGGCAAAATGAGTTCCATTCGTTGTTGCTCCTGCTCCCGTCTCAAATTGGAAACCCCCAAACCCAGTAACCGCACTTTTTTGGTTAATGCCGCAGTATCAGCCAGTAAAGGCGCCACCAAAGCCAACATTTCTGCTGCGGTCACAATGTCATGATCCGTGGTTTTGGAACGAGTAACCGTCTGAAAATCAGCATATTTTACTTTAAGGGTAAGTGTTCGACCAGGGTTATCGGCCCGTTCGATACGTTGCTGCAAATCCTCGGCTATTTCGGCCAATTGCTCCATCATATCCGTGGTTTGATCCAAATCGGAGAGAAATGTATTTTCCACGCTGATCGATTTACGCACCCAATTACTATGTACCCGCCGATCATCGATACCACGTACGATATTGTAATAAAATCGCCCTGCTTTCCCAAATCGGCGCGCCAGTTCCAGCAGCGTACGTTGTTTGAGGTCGTAGCCGTTGTGGATACCAATTTTACGCATTTTAGCCGCTGTTGCCTTACCGATACCATGAAATTTTTCAATGGGTAATTTTTCTAAAAACGCTTCCGCTTCCTGTGGCAAAATTTTGGCCAGTCCGTTTGGTTTATTCAAATCCGAAGCCATTTTTGCCAAAAACTTACAATAAGACACACCGGCAGAAGCCGTTAATTGCGTCGTTTCAAAAATCCGTTGTCGGATCATTTCGGCAATAATAGTAGCCGAAGGCGGCCCCATTTTAGGGAAAGTCACATCCAGATAGGCTTCATCCAAGGAAAGCGGCTCCACCATATCGGTATATTCGTAAAAAATGGTTCTGATTTGTTGGGACACTTCTTTGTACCGATCAAAATTATGCCGCACAAAGATCAACTGCGGACAAAGTTGTCGCGCCCGTGAGCCAGCCATTGCCGAACGCACACCGAATACCCGCGCCTCATAACTGGCAGCAGCCACAACACCACGCGGCCCACCGCCACCTACTGCTATAGGTTTGCCACGCAGTTCGGGGTTATCGCGCTGCTCCACCGATGCGAAGAACGCATCCATGTCGATATGTATAATTTTGCGTGTATGCAATTGTGAGGTGTAAAATACGGGTTGCTGCACACCCTTTTTTAGGGCGCAACGTGGGTATTTACTTTTGCTACAAAGTTATAACAAATATGGAAATGGGGGGTGTTAAAAAGGAATAGTGACGTAGGTCGTGTCGTTATGAGGACAAAAAGTAGTTACCTTATTCGGTACAGCGATACTACCAACTTTTTTTGTATCCCAAATAACATCAATATCCAATCCTCCGGGTACTCTAAGTACTTGTGTTTGCTGGCTTAGAGCTGCCACAGGATGTGGGCCACAACCAGCAGGGCCACATTCTCTACCGATGCCAAATTCCGAACAAGTAAAATTATAATAAAAATTCTTTGTAGCACTACTCGACTTGTTCTCAAACGTAACACTTAAATAAGCATCATAAGGATAAATAACAATGTCTTGTTCTCGGCATTTGCCATATTCAATACCGATATTTTTGGTAACAAATCCCGTTTTTTCAATGCGTATAAATTTGTAATCTGCTCTTTCAAATTTTACTTTTAGTGCATAGTTACCTA
>JBEAVK010000169.1:0-11324 GCA_041160955.1 Bacteroidota bacterium | reverse complement strand
TTTACGCTGAGCCTGTCGAATTTACGCTGAGCCTGTCGAATTTACGCTGAGCCTGTCGAAGCGCGGTATTGTGGAAAAAGATTCAGCCAAAACATGAATAAATTTACTTCACTGTGTATCAAACTAGGATCGCTGTTTTGAAATGAGGCATTTTTTATTCCAAACGAGGCAACTTTGCAGCCTTAATGGAATAACCGCAGCGAAAAAAGGAAGTACGATAAGGTCTAGTATTAAGGAAACCAATCCGATGGGCTACGACCATGTTGCCTCTTATACATTTTTGAAAAATATTCCACATCTCGCATACCAATAGCAGCAGCTGCCGCCTTTACAGAATGCAGCTTGCGCGTTTCCAATACCATTTTTGCATACTCAAATCGGAAACGGTTATGGTATTTTTTTGGACTCAGATCACTCACTTTCTCCATCTTTCGGTAAAAAGAACTACGACTCACATTCAACTGTATGGCTACGGCTTCCATATCAAATTTATGATTAGCAATCTCTCGCAACAGAATTTCATCTAACTGGGTAAGCCATATACGATCCTCTTCGGATAAGTAGTTACGGCCCTCGTTAGGTATATCCATAGTATCGTCAGCATATTCAAGGAATACTTGATTATTGCCTTCGTCCGTCACCGTCTCTTTAACTACAGTGGACTCCTTATTTAGGAGCATAAGAGGCAGCGTATTTTTCTTTCTACGCTTAAAAGATAATAAAATACGAAATAATAAAAACAAAATAATAACACTTAAAACGGTAAATAAAACAGTCATACTTTCTTTTTTCTAGAAGGATAATTTAACTTTGTCACGCAGATCACATACCTACTCCAAGCATTCCCCTGCCCAGCACAAGCCCGAACCCGTAACACGTATTCGCCATAGCTCAGCAGCCGAATTTCTACTTTATTCCCACTCGGATAGTTCCAGTGTATATCCACGCCATCAACCTAATATGACAAGCAGATATTTTTATCATTTTGCCCCTCCGGCAAAACTAAACTAGCAGCATTTTATAAAGATAGAAATCCATATCGTTACTAAAGGACTTGGCAATACTGGTGGTGGTATATTGACAAAGTGAAAGAATAACGGTATGATTGTGGAGTCTATGGTAATTGAATTTTTTTCTTATCATTTGGCAACCATAATTTATGGTCTGATCTCGTTGTCTCTCATTAAAGTACCAATCGCTTTTTTTATTTGGTGCAAAGTAAGCACGCCCTGACAGAAAAAAAATGTCATTCATACCCGACGATTGTGCCAAACCCCCGTTAAATGTGTCAAATTCATTAATATTTTTACGAAAAACTGGGAAAGTATCCCTGTAGGGCCTGTCGAATTTACGCTGAGCCTGTCGAATTTACGCTGAGCCTGTCGAAGCGCGGTATAACGGAAAAAGATTTAGCCAAAATAAAAATAAAGTTATCTGACTGTGTATCAGACTAGGATCCTTGTTTTGAAATGAGGAATTTTTTGTTCCAAACGAAGCAACTTTGCAGCCTTGATGGAATAACCGCGACGAAAAAAAGAAGTATGATGTGGTATTACACTATACCATCATTATGCATATATTAGTTTGTTTTTAAGGTGCGTGTTTTATAGAAGACCTTATAACGAATTTAGCATCGTAATGCTGGAATGAGGAATTTTTTGTCTGATCAAGGCAAATTTTGCAGTAGAATGGGCTGTTTTAGCGAAAAACTTAACGAAGACTTGGCCAAAACTAACCTTTTTCAGCGCACGAGACTAATGCTGTATAAAGTCTAGTATTAAGGAAACCAATCCGATGGGCAACGACCATGTTGCTTCCTATACATTTTTGAAAAATATTCCACATCCCGCATACCAATAGCAGCAGCTGCCGCCTTTACAGAATAAAGTTTGCGTGTTTCTAATACCATTTTTGCATACTCAAATCGGAAACGATTATAGTATTTTTTGGGACTCAGACCACTCACTTTCTGCATTTTTCGGTAAAAAGAACGACGACTCACATTCAACTGTATGGCTACGGCTTCCATATCAAATTTATTATTACCAATCTCTCGCAGCAGAATTTCATCTAACTGGGTAAGCCATATACGATCCTCTTCGGATAAGTATTTACTGCTCTCGTTAGGTATAGCCATAGTATCGTCGGCATATTCAAGGAATACTTGATTATTGCCTTTGTCCTTCACCACCTTTTTATCTACAATGGACCCATAATCTGGGAGATAAGGAGGCAGCGTATTTTTCTTTCTATATCTAAAAGATAATAGAATTCGAAATAATAAAAACAAGATAATAACACTTAAAACGGTAAACAAAACAGCCATACTTTCTTTTTTCTTGAAGGATAATTTAACCTTGACACGCATTTCACATACCTACTCCAATCAATTCCAAGGCCATCACAAGTTGGTTAAACGTTAAAAATAAAAAAAATATAAACAGACTGGGCTGATTTTGGTTCACATTTTGTTTAATTTTTTTTTAAATTTTATTATAAAAGATTAAACAAAATATGAAAAAATAATAAATACTATACATGTATTATGTGCTTGGATAACGAAGACTTGGCGAAAATCAACCATTTTCAGCACACGAGACTAATGCTGTATAAGGACTACTATTCATGAAAACAATCCGATGGGCAACGACCATGTTGCTTCCTATACATTTTTGAAAAATATTCCACATCCCGCATACCAATAGCAGCTGCTGCCGCCTTTACAGAATGCAGCTTGCGTGTTTCTAATAATATTTTTGCATACTCAAATCGGAAACGGTTATGGTATTTTTTGGGACTCAGATCACTCACTTTCAGCATCTTTCGGTAAAAAGTACGACGACTCATATGCAACTCTATGGCTACGGCTTCTATTTCAAATTTATAATTACCAATCTCTCGCAACAGAATTTTATCTAACTGGGCAAGCCATTTACGATCCTCTTCGGATAAGTATTTACTGCTCTCGTTAGGTATAGCCATAGCATCGTCGGCATATTCAAGGCATACTTGATTATTGCCTTTGTCTGTCACCACATTTTTATCTTCAGTGGACTCTTTATCTGGGAGATAAGGAGGCAGCGTATTTTTCTTTCTATACCTAAAAGATAATAGAATACGAAATAATAAAAACAAGATAATAACACTTAAAACGGTAAACAAAAAAGCCATACTTTCTTTTTTCTTGAATTATAATTTAACCTTGACACGCAGATCACATACCTACTCCAACCAATTCCCCTGCTCATCACAAGCACGAACCCGTAACACGTATTCGCCATAGCTCAGCAGCCGAATTTCTACTTTATTCCTACTCGGATAGTTTTGGTGTACATCTACGCTATCAACTCAATACTTATCATTTGGCAACCTTAATTTATGGTCTGATCTCGTTGTCTCTCATTAAAGTACCAATTGTTTTGTTTTGACTGGTACAAAGGAAGCACGCCCTGACAGAATAAAAATGCCATACATACCCGAAGATTGTGCCAAAACCCCGTTAAATGTGCCAAAATTATTAATATTTTTACAAAAATTGGGAAAGTATTTATACTGAGCCTGCCGAATGTATACTGAGCCTGCCGAATGTATGCTGAGCCTGTCAAATTTATACTAGTATTAATGAAACCAATCCGATGGGCTATGCCCATGTTGCTTCTTATACATTTTTGAAAAATATTCCACATCCCGCATACCAATAACAGCAGCTACCGCCTTTACTGAATGCAGATTGCGTGTTTCTAATACCATTTTTGCATACTCAAACCGGAAACGGTTATGGTATTTTTTTGGACTCAGATCACTCACGTTCTGCATCTTTCGGTAAAAAGAACTACGACTCATATTCAATTGTATGGCTACGGTTTCCATATCAAATTGATTATTACCAATCTCTCGCAACAGAATTTCGTCGAAACTGGTAAGCCATAAACGATCCTCTTCCGATAAGGATTTACGGCCTTCGTGAGGTATGGCTGTAGTATCATCAGCATATTCCACAAACACTTGATTATGGCTTTCTGCGGCCTCCTCCTCTTCCGCCTGTGATAAATCTATTTTTTGCTTATCGCCAGAGGGACGAGAGGGGCTGGACCGGGAAACTAAAACACGGAATGCAAAAAATACTAAAATAAGACTCAATCCCACAAAGAAAACTACCTGTAAAACTTTTTTCGTCCAATATAATTTAATTTTAACAGGCAAAGTGCATACCTCCTCCGACCAATTTCCTTGACCATCACAAGCGCGTATCCGTACCAAGTATTCGCCTGAACTAGGTAGATAAAGCTCTACTTTATTTCCATCCAAATAATTCCAATGCTCATCCAAGCCATCAACCCAACAAGCTAAGCGAATACCTTCATCGCCACCCTGCCCCTCCGGCAAATCCATACTGAGGCGAATTTTATCTTGACCTGCTTCTAATTCAATCCCTTTACCTATAGTACTACAATGGCTTAGATCAATCCAACTTTTATCTCCATCGTTCAATACCTTTATCTCATGAATAACCACAGGTATATTTTTGACTATTTTGTAATCAAGCGCTTCCTTGCTCAGCACTAACTCCGTTTTGTCATATAAGTAACTAATGGACAAATCACTATTGAGAACAAATCTTGTTTTTTGTTTTGGAGTTGGTAAAATACTAATATCTTTATCAAATAAAAAGGATAATCCTGATGTTTTGTCAAACTGAATAATTCCGTCGCTAGAAGATAGCCACAGGCGTTGGTGTGCATCTTCATAGATACTGTAAATACAATCGGATGGAAAACCATCATATTTTGACCATGAATGAACTACACTATTACGCTTTGGATCCCAACAAACTAAAACATTATTTGCTGTAGCAAACCAAAATAGCCCTTGTGCATCTTCGTGTATATAATAATAGGTGTCATTGGGTAATCCACCATAAATTGGACGAAGAGTACGACCAATTAATTGAACTATCCCTTTTTCTGTTGCAACCCAGTAACAATTTGATTTATCTTTATGGATATAATACGCAGATCCAAAATCCTTTGAAATCAAGGAGGATCGGCCCGTAGTAGATTCCCACAAGTATATCCCATTGCTAGTTGCCCTATAAAAACAAGTGAATAGTTTTACCCACCTTAATTACCGCAGGGTTAAGTACGCCTTCACATTAAAAACTAATGGTCGTTTTGTGAAGTACAATGCCGAGTTTGTTGATATTCATCATGATTTTAACCGTAATATTGTTGAATAATTTAGACATCGAATACCTAAATTAAATATGCGGTTATAATGATGCAAAAATGCGGGGCTACAACATCAAATAAGTTACACATTTATTATAACAAATTACACAATTACAATTGATTATAGTATGCCTCCCTACTCCACCCTCAAAAAACTACGATAATGGTCTTTGGTGTACCAAGCACTTTGATCCGATCCGGTTACCAATCGTTCAGCACCTCTATTCTTACCTTGTACCTTGGGATACACGTCCCATTCTCGGTAACGTATATTTTTGCCCGCAGGCGTCTTTAAAGGCAATTGCTTTTCCCTATTTTGAAAATTGCGCCCGCCTACATAACCCTCAGGTGCTGCCTCATTCGCTTTAATATATTGAAGCACTTCTAATACATAACTCGGTACTGCTCGGTTTTTTTTATTCCCCTCCACCTCTTTTGACGTTGGAGCGACTGGTTTTTCAATTTGTAAAGGCCGTTGTTCCTGCTTACAACTTGTAAAAAAAAGTATCGTAGAGAGCAGTAGATACTTCATAATTTGGAGGTAATTATTTCTTTTCATACCGCAAAATTACAGGTTTGTTTTGAGTTATTTCACTTAAACCGAAAAAGTGGAATTGCTCATTTTTTACTTTTTTAATCTAATTTGTGAAAATGCTAAAAATTAATATCAGGTTTTTATACATTTGCACCCATTCTTAATAGCGTATTCATTCACACTTTATTCGTTGTGGATTTTAATCGTTTGCTCCTTACCCAAGGATGTTATTCCGTCACAATTAATCACGTATTATCACATTACTATTTTATTTTCAACATGAAAAAACTGCTAACTTTTTTTGCTTTTTTATGCCTTTTGAGTAATTTGAGTGCACAAATTGCACCAAATTCAATTGCTCCAAATTTCAATGCAACTGACATCAATGGTAACACCGTCAATTTGTACGAAATTATTGAGTCCGGCAAACCTGTTATCATGGACGTATCTGCTACTTGGTGCGGCCCATGCTGGAACTACCATATTGGTGGTGCTTTGGAAACCTTGTATGAAGAATATGGCCCAAACGGTACTAACGAACTGATGGTTATTTTTGTGGAAGGAGACCCAAACACTGGTATGGAATGCCTTATGGGTAATACTGCTGCTTGCCCTAATACTAGAGGTAACTGGATATTGGATACACCATACCCAATTATTGATGATGCATCTATCGCTGATGCTTATGAAATCGCCTATTTCCCAACAGTTTACCTGATCTGCTCTAATCACTTAGTGTCGGAAGTTGGTGCGTTGAGTAAATCTGCTCTAAAAGCAAAAGCGGACGCTTGCCCAGAACCAAAGCCAGGTGTTGATTTCACTGCACTTGCGTTTGATTCTGATTACACATTCGGTAGAATTTGTGGTACCCAAACCATTACACCTAACATGTTAATGTTGAACAGCGGTACAGATACCATTAAGTCTGTTGTAATCGAACTAAGGGTAAATGGTCAACTCGTACAAACCTTAGACTATACTACACCAGTTCCTTCTTTCTTACCAAAGGTTATTGAATTTGCTCCTGTGAATGTTACGGGTGCTACCATCATTAAATCAACGGTAAAAAGCTTGAATGGAACTGCTTTGGCAACACCTATCGTAAAGCAAAAGTCTTACCAAAAAGCAAAAGCAACAGCAACCAAAGAACTTACTTTGGAGTTGAAAACGGATGGCTTCGGTCAAGAAACTTATTGGGAACTGATCGACGAGCAAGGTGAAGTATATGCTTTTGGTGGCAACGAATTAGTTGGCCCTAATGGTGCTAACACAGGAGAAGCAACTCCTGGCCCTGGTGCTTATGCTAATAACCAAACTTTTATAGAAACAATGGAAGTACCAGCAAATGGTTGCTATTTCCTGCACATGGTAGATGCTTATGGTGACGGTATGTGTGACCAAAACACAACAGGCTCTTACAAATTGTTTGAAACAGCTACACCAACCAATGTCCTTGCTGAAGGCGGTTGCAATTTCGCAGATGCGCGCAACATCTTTGGTGCTGATGGTATCGTTGGTACAAATAACCTAGTGGAAGAAGGCAGTATGCGCGTTTTCCCTAATCCAGCAAAAGACATGATCCGCGTTGATTTCAGCATGAAAAATGCTGCTGATGTGCAGATCACTGTTACTAATGCACTAGGCCAAATCGTACGCGATATGGGTGCAGTTGCTTTCAATGCTGGTTCTAACAACAAAACGATCGATGTAGCAAATCTTGCTGCTGGTATCTATGTGATAAACCTCCGCACTGCAGAAGGTAGCGTAGCACGCACGTTCTCTGTTAAGCAATAATTTTTAAATAATGACAAGGGATGAGATACTTTCAAAAGGATCTCATCCCTTTTTTATCTTTATTTATATGAAAATTGACCATATCGGCATTGCCGTTAAAGATATGGAGGCCAGTAATGCCTTATTCAAAAAATTACTCGGGATAGGACATTACAAAATAGAAGAAGTGGCCAGCGAACAGGTGGCCACTTCTTTTTTTGCCTTAGGTGAAAGTAAAATTGAACTCCTCCAAGCCTCCGATCCAAATAGTCCCATTGCCAAGTTTATCGAAAAACGCGGCGAAGGCATACACCATATCGCTTTTGAAGTAGATGATATTTATGCTGAAATACAACGCCTTGAAAATGAAGGATTTACAATGATTAATCCTATTCCTAAACAGGGTGCAGATAATAAATTAATCGCTTTTTTGCATCCAAAATCTTCCAATGGTGTTTTAGTTGAACTTTGTCAGACCATCCCATAATAATTGACTACCACAGAGCAATATAACCAAGCCTTTAGGCAGTTCCTCAGCACCCTCAATCAAGAGCAATTACAAGCCGTTGAGCATACCGAAGGCCCCGTACTGGTACTCGCCGGCCCCGGTACTGGAAAAACACAAGTACTCGCCGCCCGCATCGGTAATATCCTGCTCACAACCGATACTCGCCCTCAAAATATACTCTGCCTTACCTTTACAGATGCAGGTGTAAACGCTATGCGCCAACGGTTACTCCAACTCATCGGGCCTGCCGCTCATCGGATTCCTATTATGACCTATCATACTTTTTGTAATAGGGTCATTCAAGAAAATATGGAATATTTTGGGCAATCTGGCTTGGAAATCCTCAATGATTTGGAGCAAATTGAGGTTGTCCGGCAACTGCTTGCCCCCTTGCCCCCTAATTCCCCCTTGCGCGAAGGCTATAAATCACCTTACCAATTAGAACCCCAACTCCGCAACTTGTTCCAGTTGATGAAAAAAGAACGTTGGAAACCAGGCGATATACATAAAGCCATCCATGTTTGGATCAATCAACTGCCCCAAAACCCAGACTATATCCTAAAAAGAAAAACAGAACAAGGCAAAAAAGGAGATATTAACCAAAAAAAATTGGAAGAGGCTGTAAAAAAAATGGATAAACTCCGTGAAGCCGCCGACCTCTACCCGAATTACTTACGCGCACTCGAACGCGCCAATCGGTACGAATACGAAGATATGATCCTTTGGACCATCAACGCATTTGAAAAACATCCAGATCTGCTCCGAAATTACCAAGAACGCTACCAATATATCTTGGTCGATGAGTTCCAAGATACTAATGGAGCCCAAAACCAATTACTCCAATTCTTACTCAACTACTGGGAAGTTCCGAATATCTTTATTGTGGGCGATGACGACCAAAGTATCTTCGAGTTTCAAGGTGCGCGCCTGCAAAACCTACTCGATTTTTATGAAACCCATAAAAAAGACTTGCTCACAGTTGTACTCACCCAAAACTACCGCTCGCTACAACCCATTCTGGATATTGCGCATCGGGTGATTGAAGCAAATCAATTGCGCGCCATCGGGCAATTTGAGGTACAACTCAATAAAAACCTGATTGCACACCGAACTCCAAGCGAGGCGGCTACTATTCAGCAGGTGTCTTATTCCAATACATTAGCAGAAGATACCGATCTAGTAGCCCAAATAGAACAATTATTGACCAATGGAATCGACCCAGAATCCATTGCAGTGCTGTGTTACAAACACAAGCAATACAAACGCCTCATCAACCTTTTAGAGAAAAAAGGCATTGCTTATCAAACCAAGCGATCCATCAATATTTTAGAAATACCGCTAATTATTCAAATACGCGAAATACTCTATTATTTGCGCGATGAAATGACCGAACCCTTCAGCGGCGAACATCGGTTGTTCCAACTATTACATGCTCCTTTTTTCCAAATACCCAGCCTCGACTTAGCTAAAACAGCACTCCATAACCAGCAATCTGACAAACTTACCTGGCGCGAAATATTGGCAAATTCCGCTTGGCCTGCTGCACAATTTCTGGCAAATATACCAAGTCAATACCCAAAAGGCTATGCGTTGAACCACCTGATGGAAACCATGTTTACCCAATTGGGCATCCTCAATTATATCCTAGCGCAACCCGATAAAGCATGGTATCTGCAAATTCTTTCTACTTGGATGTCTTTTATTGAATCTGGCATAAATCGAGATAGTAAGTTCAATATCAACACGTTATTGAATTTATTGGATACTATGGAGACCAATAAAATACCATTACAACTCCAGCAATCTGTTCGGACTGGCCCGGGGGTGCAATTACTCACCGCCCATGCAGCCAAAGGATTGGAATTTGAGTATGTTTTTATTCCACATTGTACAAAAGAATTTTGGGAGCCAAGCAGTAGCGATACCAAAAACAAATTTAGCCTCCCTCCTACCCTTACGTTCTCCGGCGAAGAAGACGAAATGGAGGCGCGCCGCCGTTTATTTTATGTCGCATTAACAAGAGCAAAAACACATTTGCATATTTCTTATAGCCGAAAAGAGGAGGCCGGAAAAGAAATATCGGCTACGCGCTTTTTGGATGAAACCGGATTAAAAACAGTACACCATACGGACGATGTACCTGTATTATTGGAAGCGCAAGCACTGCTATTAGGTACTGCCGCTGTACCGGTCATTACATTACCTGATGCCGCTGTTTTTGAACGTTTTTTAGAAAAATTTTCCCTCAGTGCCAAAGGATTAAACAAATATTTACGCTGCCCGCTGGCATTTTATTACGAAGAAGTACTCCGTATCCCTAGCGTAAGTAGTGAGGCTGCACTCACAGGATTGGCCATACATGCCGCACTGCAACACTATTTCTTGGAGATGCAAAACGACCCTAAACACGAATTTCCGCCAGCAGAACGCCTTGTTTTGCTCTTTGAACGCGATATGCACCGCAACAAAAAGCGGTTCGAAGAGCAACGCTTTATCCAAAGATTGAGTAGCGGAAAATCCACATTATTGCGTTTTGCCACCGAGCAAATGGCTTATTGGCGTAAACGATCCAAAGTAGAATTCAATATCCGCCAAGTAGAACTGGAGGGCGCTGTACTCAATGGCGCCATTGATAAAATTGAATTTTTAGACAACGGTACGATCCGTATTATAGATTATAAAACAGGCATTCGGACAGGTAAACGCACTGCCCGACCCAACGAAGAAAACCCACTGGGCGGCGATTATTTCAGACAGTTATTGTTCTACAAAATATTGCTAGAGCAAAGTTTTATCTTCGGCGAACCCGTCAGTACGGGTGCTATTTCGTGGGTAGAGAACGTAAAAAAGGGTAATTTCAAGACAGATGAAATCGTTTTCACACCAGAAGACACCAGTTGGATGCGCCAACTCATTTTAGAAACATGGGGCAATATTCAAGCAAAAAAATTTGATACAGGCTGCGGAAAACCCGATTGTAGTTGGTGTAAAATGCACCAAGACCGATCTTTTTTTGAAGTTCCAGAGGCAGAAGAGGTGGAGTTGGATGATTAAGTCGTGAATCCACAAGTCCCTAACTTCGGAGCAATTTAACCTTTGTAACACAACTTTTGATCCAACAAAAAAACGCCACCCCAGAACAAACCGAGATGGCGCTTTTTTTATAAACTTTTCCTTAAAACTACTTATCGCAAGTAAAGAAGTGATTACCACAAGTTTTCATAAAGTGCAAATCACAACCATTAGCAGATTGGATACGGAAGGCCAATAAGTCCTTGCC
>JBEAVK010000168.1:0-57783 GCA_041160955.1 Bacteroidota bacterium | reverse complement strand
GCAAACGCAGGTCAAAACCCTGATTCGGCTGCTCCGTAACCATTGTAATGGCTTGTTCAAAGACTGCAAAATTATCCATCGTCAATTCGTTTTGAGGTATAATTTCCAGTAATTCAAATTGTTCTACATCCAGTGTCATTTGATACCCTTCGATATTGGGCGCAGCCGCAAAATGCAAGGAAATAACCTCGTTTTCTTCTATATTTCGATCTTGGAAGGCGAATGTGGTTTTTTCAGTGCGGTCTTCTGTGGGCGCTGAAAAGCCACTGGGTTTTGCTGTATTGTCCACATCTCCTATTTTGGTGCCGATAAAGTCAAAATAGATATGCATCCCGTAATTAGTCGGTATTGGGAATGGGATCGGGTTCAGAGGTAGAAGACTTATGATGGTATCCGCGAACGGATTTTCTGGATTGGTAAAGATCTGTGTTTTGTCCACAAACCGCCAACTACTATTATTGGGTAATTTAGCATAAGTCCCTAGTATGAGTTTCCGAAGTTCGACAATATCAAAAGTGGTTACCGTACCTGATTGATTAGCATCTGCGGCAATCAATTTGTAGGGCGAATCCAAAAGCGTTAATCCTAGAATATGTCGGCTAATGAGGATCAAATCCCAAATATTTACGCCATTGAGCGGATCTAGTTCCGATACTGGCCGAATAGTCGCCAAAGGGCCGTATGGTATATCTTTAGTGATGCTGTAATAACCATTATTACTTGTAAACACAGTTGGTATTGGGAAAAGAGGCACGCCTTGGGTATAATTTTCTGTCAAAACAGAGACGTCTTCAATTCCTTGATCTAATTCGTTTTTAATAATGCCTAATTTTATGGGACAATGACACCAACAATGGGAATTACCATCTTTGAGTAAAAAATATGCCTCGCAGAAAGACGTATTACCTGCCATATCTTTTGCCCAAATTTCTACAGTATTTATACCTTTTTCTATACAAGGAAAAGATACCCCTACTTGTGGTAAACCATCCGCATCGGTGGGGAAACCTGTTCCTGTACCAGATTTTCTAATGGCAAACTTTAACATTGGATTAGGTGTTAAATTATCATTAAAAGTATTCAGGAAATAACTAAGCCATAAATAAATGACTCCCGGCCCTCCGCCACTAGCAGGCCCAAAATTAAACTGTAAACCATTATTACAAGTCACCGTCGGCGGTTGATCATCGCGAACGATAAAGGTATATTCGCAAGTAGATTGCTGTCCGCAGCCATTGGTTACCTGCCATTTTATTTTATGTGTTCCGTGCGGGAGTTGCGCCATGCTCGGTACTGCGGCGGAAGTCTTCCATACTAATTTTGCTTTACGCTCCGTAGCGGATATAGGTGCTACCTCTAGGTCAAAACGGTATTTATCGGCCGCAACAACGGGTCTAAAATCAAACTTTCGTTGATCCCCAGCAGTTATGGCAAGTCCATTATTATTGAAATGGATCGTATTAGCAGCGGGCAAAGTATCGCTGTCCACGCGGGTTTCGAGGCTGCCATTATTGTCCAAATCCAAATACAGGATATACTTTACCTCTAAACTACCTGTCGTACAAGCATTTGTGAACGTGATTTCCAACGGAACTGCATTTTCGGCCATATCCTTGGAATTCAACAATGGATCCCACCAAACAGTAGCATTCCACAGTAATGGATCGTTAGTAGATTGGTCGCCGTAAGTAACTGTAGTGCCTGGACAGGTAATACTAGGTGCTTGCGCGGGTAAAAAACTGGCAAGGGAGACCAATACCAGCAGTAATAAAATTTTTTTGATTGTTGTAAATGTTCTTGTCATGAGATTAAAGATTAAATTAAAAAAAAGCAGTACCGAATTGATCGTTGGTTATTTATCATATTGGACAGGTAAGGGAATCCTGTCTTTGGAAAATGGATTAAATTAAATTTGTTTGTATTTTCGTTTAAATTGGATACGGGAAAACACGAACAATGGTTGGGTCATTTAGCCTTTTATTTAAAATAATTTCTAAATAAATAAAAAACAATATTGAACGGGATTGCATAATGGGTAAAAAGACACTTAATAAATGAGTTTGCAAACAATATACTACAATTAGCAGGCCAAACTAAGAAGATATTTTAAAAATACCGCATTTAGGGGAGCGTAAATAGGGGAGGGGCAAAAACAAAACAGCCGCTCCAATACCTTTAGAGTACTTGGAGCGGCTGCTTTATAGCATGAAAAATGCTTCGAAACTAGGACTAAGCAGTAGCAACCACTTTACCCGATGTTTCGCCTATTTTACAAGAACCATTATAACGTGCACCTTCGTCAACGATCATGGTACGTGCACTAATATTGCCTTCGATAATAGCAGAATCCATCAAATGTAAGGCTTCTTTTACATTTACATCGCCTTTGATACGGCCTTTGATAGAGGCATCTCGGGCAAAAATATTGCCTGTAACTGAACTACCATCACCCATCACTAAACGCTTGTCCACGCGTACTTCACCGTTTACACTGCCGTCTAATCGGACATTTTCGGTACAGATAAACTTGCCTTCGATCAAAGTGCCTTTAGCAATTACTGTGGTTTGTGCGTCTTTGTCACCTGCGTTGGGCAGGGAGGATACCGGGCTGGCCGGTTTTTTGTCTTTAGAACTTGAAAACATAATATTGTCAGAGGGTAAAAATATTTAAAATAATTATTATAAACTGTTTTGTTTAACCCTACGAGGGTATAAATACAAGTAATAAATAATCGTGCCAAATTTCCGAAAAAACCTCCGATATAAAAAATAAATTTATAAATCTCGTCCCTTTAAAAACGCTTACACCACTAAAATAAGAATTTTTACCTTTTTTTTATGCTTTTTTATCAAAAAAAATACCACAAAAAAGGCTCCGAAAAATAAGAATGAATACGCTTTAAAGTATTGATAATTAACTATTTATAAAAGTATATTTGTTAAATGTAGCCACAGAACTCAAAATTTGCCCTGTCCAAAATGTGTAAAAGTGTCCTTGTCGGGCGAAAACGAATGCCCACATATTTGCATCAGAAATCACAGCAAGTAAACAATTTATAGAAGTTGAGCGAAATTTATTTACGTCAGTTTACAGGTATTACTTCCAAAAGAGGAAGTTGGAATAAGAAAGAACCCCATTGATGTAAGTTAGTGGGCTTCTTTCTCCTGATGATCGCGAAAAATGCGCTCTACTAGGATTGTAAATTTAGTGATAGCAGTTGTTTGCTTGCAGTTGTTGCCGAAATACTTCGGGGACAACAAATAGAATAGGATCATTCACGGTGATATTTTTGAGTAGGGGGGCTACAATATTATTATTGCTAGCCCCCTGAATAAAAGCACACCGAATATCATAATAACACAAAACACCAGTCGCCGCAGCCGAAAAGCGTTTAAAAGAGTAGGCAATAAACTCATTATCAATTTTTTATCATGAATCTCAATGTTTTTCTAACCGTTTTTTTTACCCTAGCCATCGGGGTGTTAAATGCTCAAAACGATGGCCCTTCTGAAGAGTATATTATTACGATTAAGGAGACGGTTATTCAACCCTTAGTTTTGGCAACCGAACAAGAAGAAGATAACCGAATGGAACGATATCAAAAAAAAGACGCCAGTCGTAGTCAAAAACTAGGTCAACTGCGTAATATCCGCTCCAAACTAGGTATTGATGAGCAATACTTATTGTTCGAATGCGTGGACATTGTGGTCGCTTTTGCCGTAAAAATAAGCCCCGAACAAGCGGATATCATCCGAAGAAACCCAGATGTAGAGCAAATTGAAAAAAATATAACTTTTACATTGGAAAAACCTTTGGAAGAACCGGAGGAAAGTACCACGCCATCCGGACAAGTTACCCCATGCGCCATTACCAATGCCGGAGGATTTGAGATGGGAGATGCCAAAACTACTTATATCTGGATCATGGATACAGGTATTGATACGGATCACCCCGATCTCAATGTAATCACCGATCCAAACTATGCCAAATCCTTTGTAAATGGACAAACCATCGAAGACGTAAACGGACATGGCACACACGTTGCCGGTATCGCTGCGGCTAAAAATAATGGGATAGGAACGGTAGGTGTTTCGGCCGGAGCCAAAGTTGTCCCAATAAAAGTTTTAGCAAATTCGGGACTGGGTAGTTCTATCAGTATTATCAGTGGCCTCAACCATATCGCTCAAAAGTGTATGGTAAATGACGTAGCAACCCTTAGTTTTTCAAGTGTAATCGGTGCAAATTGCGAAAATAGCCTAATTGCCTATCGTAATGCTGTTCGTAACCTAGGGAAAAAAGGCGTTTGGGTATGTATTGCAGCGGGTAATGACGGTTGCGATGCCACAAAAGTACGGCCAGCCTGTATCAATGGTGATCGGATACTTACGGTAGGCGCAATGACTTGTACTCAAAAATGTGCATCGTTCTCCAACTGGGGAAGCCAAGCCGTAGATTGGGTAGCCACAGGTGATAAAGTATATTCAACTTACAGAAATGGTGGATACAAAACACTCAGTGGTACTTCTATGGCCGCACCAGTAGTAGCCGGAATTTGTCATGCACGTGGAGCAGCACCTTTAAGTGGAGGAGTCATGAACTGCGGCAATAGATGCACCACAGCCGCCGAATACAAAAAAGCAAAACGATAAATCTCTTTTCTTCATGCACTAAAATACAATTATTATGAAAAGTACAATTTTACACCTTATATATATAGGCGTAGGTTTTTTGCTGCTGGCATTTCCTGCCCCTAACCTGTTCGCACACGGAACACCTTCGAGTAATGGCGATAAAGATTCTATTCAGCAATGGATGAAACCATTTATCAAAACCGCTGAATCCGAATTGGCACAATTGCAAAGAGCATTTTTAAATGAAACAGAGCCCTTGCGTATCCGACTGTATGAGGTATGTACCAGCCTTAATAACCCTCGAAACCGCGTAGCTGAAAAAGGATTTGAATTGCTTTGGGAACGCGAGCAACTCCGAGAAACATTACAGGTAATGGAAGGCGAACATGACCTCAAGATGCTCAAATTGCGTTACCGAAAAAGTATCGAAATCGTAAAAATGTTATACGAAAAAGTCTTGAGCATGGACCACCACTTCACCAGTCTAAAAGCGCAGCAGACCGTCTCTAACTTGTCTAATCCACATAACTATCCCGAATTTAAGGAAACAAAGTCGATGATTGACGACAAGATGAAGAAAAAATTCAATTTCCAAATGCCTGCCTTATTCCAAACTAATCCTTACCTCTCTGCCGCATTTACGGTAGTGGGCATGGTAACTAGCCTAGGTGAAGGAAATAACACGGAAAAAAAGGAAAATATGCAAAAACTCTCCTGCATTCTTGATTTTACCGTTCGGATGCACAACGACCTTAATGTCATTTATTACGAAACGGGGTATTTGCGGGATGCAAACCTCACACTAAAAAAAGAATGTGAAATGTTATTTGCCGAATGCAGCCGACAAGTAGGTTATTCCATTCCGCTCACCAGTTGCCGTGACAGCGATGATTGGGAAAGACTATACGGTATGCTCGATAATTATGTTGCAAAAGCCTTAGGTGAAACAGCCGGAACTGCCAATAATACTAACAATAATCAACAAAATTACGGTATGCAGAATAACAATGGTGTTGGAAACTCTGCGAGTAACCCCAAAATGGTGGGTAAAGCAACCGTAAATCTTCAGTTTTCTATTGATCGGGTTACGCAGTTTATTGAAAAATACGGCAATTTTGTAGGACAAGGCGCCGAATATTACAAAAAATTCTCGAAAATTGCTGACAGTTACGAGAATGAAAAACTATGCACCGATGCCATACCAGGACAATTCAAGCAATTGAAAACAGATATCGATCAAACATTGGACAAATTCAATAGTGCGTACCGAATGCCCGAAGTGCAAGGCTCAAAACTAAAGGATATGCTATATGGAACTTTTGACTTAGAATAATTTAACAAGACTATTTTATGAAAAAAATATACTATATTTTCGTTTTAGGTTGTTTGCTAATTCATACATCTGTATTGGCTCAAAATAATGCCACCCCACCAGATTTCGATCCAATTCAACACCCAATAGCAATGGAAGTGGACACCGGGATCATTGTTAATATCGTAAGTGATTATGTGCTGATAAAATCTTTGCGGGCACAGGTACCGGGTTTGGGGAAAATAGTAGCCGTACGCCGCTCCTCTTTTAATGGGCAACAGTACCTGCAATATGAGACTGCGCCACAAGCATTGACAAAGCAGCCTGTTTTTGTACATTTTCCATTAGTCCGAGCACCATCGGGTGCATATTACGTATCTGCAACGGAAGGTGATAGTTGTTCAGGCTGTGGAAATAACTGTTTTGCCCAAAATCAGCCCCCCCCTTGTGGCTGTTGTAAGCCAGTTTCGCTAGGTTTCGGTGGTAGCGGAAAATTAATCCTAAAAAAGGTAAGTACAAAAATTGAACTATTCAACGAATAAAAAAATGCGTATTTCATCATTATCTGTATTTTTGAGTATATTTGCTCTGTTTTTTTCTTGCATACTAGCGGCTCAAGAAGGGTATTTTAACCCCGATACCGATCCGGTTCTATCCACCATCAATGGCAAAGTTCGATTTGTTCAAAGCGAAGAAGTAATTGCCCGTGCGGCAGATATTCGTTTGGGTAGATTGAACACCGTAGAAACATTTGACAAATTGCAGATTAATGGCCATTGGTATTTTACATTGGAATGTCGGTTCTCTCCAGATCCTGATCAGTCGGCCAAGGTTTACTTAAAACTTCGTCCAGACGGCCTCGGCAATTTTTTTGCCGACACATCATGGGTTGCTTGCGTTGGTAATCCTTGCGGTGGCTGCGATTGGGATCCAGTAACGAACGATTGTTTCTGTAAATCAGACCGGCCCGGTTTACCAGGCGAGCCAGGAGAATGCGTGCAGGTATGGAGTACAGAAGCTTTACTAAAAAAAGTTAAAATAAAAACTTTTTAAATCTTGGGAACAATGTTTGAAATAAAGGTGCAATCTCAGGTTTCTGATATACCGTTTTTGCGTGCGAATAGCACCACCTATTTAAACGAAAAAAAAGTAAATAGGAGAACAAAAAATATGTATCAATTGTTCTTTTATTTTAACTCAGTTCCTTATCTTTGTACCGCCAATTAACTCATAACATTAAAATAATCTTAATAATGAATACTTTACCCGTTTCAGTTATACTAGGCAATCCTCGGGTTGACTGCGCTCGGCTCGGCATTTGTAGCCTTGAAGGAACAGAGCAAGATATTTACTCGTTCCAACCCATTAACCATCGCAACGTATTTGCGCTGCTGTCGGTTACACCCGATACCCAATTAAAAATGAGTTTTCCCCTAGAAACCATGATGCCAATTACCCGAAAAATGTTTTTTGGTGAAGGCGGATTTATTATTGAAACAAAAAAAGTGCTACCAGATACAATATGTGAAAAACTCTCCTTACCTTTGGGCGTTGCTTTTTCAGAGGGCGTTTGGCCTGTTGTTGAAGAAGGCAATCAGTTAATTGTAAACATCGGAATGTTAATCTTGGTTACCACATAATATGTGCGATAAGATTAACTTATATAATTGAATGGTGTCTCTTTCTACCTAAAGAAACACAAGTCTCGCCAGGTACTTATTCCAGTTGAAAAATAGGGTAAGAGCAATATCTGGCGTTTTTTTTTGAACAAAACTAGCGTGTGTTTGTTTGCTAAACGACAATTTGATAAATTTTTTATTATTAATCATCGTTGAAGTGCCTAAGTTTTAAGTAATTTTGCACTTTATTTAACAAACAAAACATATTTTTATGTATCCAATAGCACTTACAACCCCAATGGCAAAAGATTTGTCCGACTTTGGGTTCGAATCACTTACCACTCCAGAAGCCGTAGAATCCGTATTTACAGAAATGGAAGGCACTACACTCTTGGTTGTCAACAGCGTATGCGGTTGTGCAGCAGCAATGGCACGCCCCGGAGCAAAAATGGCATTGGCGGGTACCAAAAAACCGACTAAACTCGTTACTGTTTTTGCAGGGGTAGATAAAGAAGCCACTGATAAAGCCCGCGAATTTTTGTTGCCATTCCCGCCATCCTCTCCAAGTATTGCACTTTTCAAAGACGGAAAATTAGTACATCTCTTGGAACGCCGCCATATTGAAGGCCGCTCCGCCGATGTAATTGCAGATAATTTATCGCAAGCATTTCAAACTTATTGTGATTAAGGAATGGTGTCGAAATAAAGGTACAGATTGATCCACATCTTTTGCCCTCATATCTCCTCTTTTTCTACTTAAATAGGTAGGCTATTCGCGCAAAAAAACAGAAAATCTGAGACCAAAATCTGAAGCCTGAATTTGTCCCTTTATTCCAACACCATTCCTAAGAAACCTATTCAAGAAAAAAGTTTAGGAAAAAAATCAAATTTTAATTCAAATTTTTGTTTCAAAAACAATTTTTTATACTAACTTCGCCCCGACAAAGATTTGTTATTATTAATTTTAAACTTTTTAACTTAACCACATTCTCACATTATGAGTAAACTTACAGATCTTATCGCAACTTATCAAAGCGATAACGAAAGCCTAGGACTTGGTCTTGACAGTGCATTGGTAGAAGCAGTAGCCAAAGGCCTCGGTCCTTCTATCTACAATGATGATTCTTCTCGCGTTTCTTGCTCTGACCAAACAGAGATGGATCGTGTAAAAACAAATTTCTTGATTAATAAACTTGGTCTTACCGATGGCCCGGAACTCGATGCAGCGATCAAAGAAGTTTGCGAAGCAATGGGTACTTCTAACCGCAACAAATACCGTACTTTGTTTTATGCTTCTTTGGTGAAAAAATTCGGCAAAGAATCTGTTTATATGAAGTAAATCTATTTAAGATTTTTGAATAGAAGAGGCTGATAATCCAATCGATTATCAGCCTTTTTTGTTAGTTTTGAAAATAAATTCTGATTTAAGCAGTTTATCATCAATCGCTTATGAGATCAATATTTTCCCCAAAAAATCTAAGTAAAGCAAAGTTCGTTTTATTTCACACGCAGCTTACTTTTGCCATTAAATACTTCATCAACCATTCAATTCAACAAACTTATTATGGAAAGTAAATTTGGATTCACATTATTCGACCCAGCAGAATTTGATACTTGGATCAAAACCCAAAATGTGGCACGTACTATTTTGTATGTGCAGATCCACCATACCTATATTCCTGCTTACGAACACTTTAAAGGAAATAATCACTTTGAAATGCAACGTGGCATGCAACATGTACATAAGGTGATCAACGGTTGGGCTGATATTGCACAGCAATTTACAATCTTCCCAGATGGTAAAATAATGACCGGACGTAGCCTCGAAAGAACACCATCCTGTATTTTTGGTTTCAATACCCATTCTATTTGTATCGAAAATATCGGTAATTTTGACGATGGCGGCGATTTGATGAAACAAGAACAACGGACAGGTATCATTAAAGCAACCACTTCATTGGTAAAACGCTTCAATATACCCATAAATTCAAATAGAATAGTTTATCACCATTGGTTCGACCTTGGAACTGGCCAGCGCACCGATGGTAAAGGCAGCACAAAATCATGCCCGGGGACTGCTTTTTTTGGTGGTAATAAAGTACAGGATGCCAATGACAATTTTATTCCACTCATAAGAACTGCGGCTCAAGGTACTCCTATCGACTCGCCACTAAATATACTTTTTTATGGCAGTGTCACCGCCGATTCACTCAATGTGAGGAATGCTCCCGCCACTTCAGGAACGAGAATTAATGCCGCAGAACTAGGTTCGATCCTTCGTATTTATGAAGTGAGAAATAATTGGTTGCGTATTTCAGCCAGAAAACAAGAATGGGTATTTGCTAATTTCGTCCAACGGGTAGAACGAGGAGAAGTAAATACCAATTCGCTCAATGTACGCACAGGCCCAGGGACTCAATTCCGTAAAATTGGTAGTGTAATCAAAAATCAAGATGTTTTTGTTTATGAAACTATTGGTGATTGGATCAGGATCAGCACCGATCAACAATGGGTTTCAAGAAAATTAGTCACATTCGCCGTTTAGGAATTGAACCAAGCCCCAAAGGGGCGAAACATCAAGCACAGGGCAACGCCCTGTGCCAAATGTATTTTGGCACGGTATTTGTAATACATAAACCAAGTATGTAAGTATTGTTACCGAATTGTCAAACAATTCGAGGGCGCGTGAAAAGTCACGTGCTTTTTTTTTGCCTTTTTTTAAGATTATGTACCACCGAACCCTCCCTAATTACTACCTTTAGTCTGTTTAATTTTAGGCACAACACAAACACATGCGACTACTCCTATTTATTATTATTTTCTCCCCCTATTCCAGGCTATGGGCGCAAGGTATAGATCCATCTTTTTCGCATAATGCCGGATTTTACACTACAACGATCAACTTAATATTGACCGCTCCGAGTGGTTATGAAACCCGCTACGAAATCAATGGAGATAGTGTTCAGAAAGACTCAAAATTGTTTAGCACACCACTAATTATCAATAAAACAATGGTGGTTCGAGCGCGCACCTATCCGCTGAATGGCGGCGCACCAAGTAATATTATTACCCATACATTTTTGATCAACGAAACAACTAAACTGCCCGTTGTGTCACTCACTGTGCGCCGTAAACACCTTTGGGATGTCAATACTGGTATTTATGCCGATGGCCCCAATATCAATAATTGTAATTTTTATCCATATCCATGCGCTAATTATTGGAAAGGATGGGAAAAACCCGCCTACTTTGAATACTTTAATCCCCAAAAACAACTAGAAGTAGCGCAAAATATCGGTATCGAAATAACAGGTGGCTGGAGCAAAGCACAACCCAAAAAAGGGCTCCTCGTCCAGTTTGACCATAATGAATACGGCGATGATAAAGTGAAAAACTGGCCTTTGATGCCCGAAAAACCACATGTCACAACTTGGAAAAATCTACATTTACGCCCCGGCAGCAATGGTGTTAACCAGCAATTGGGACACGATGCATGGGTGCAACGTGCTGCCAGAAATACCAACAGTCAGTATATTGAATACCGCCCCTGCCAATTATTTATCAATGGAGAATATTGGGGTTTGTACGAATTAAGAGAACGCCAAGACGCACATTATATCAAATACAATTATTATATAGATGATGACTCCTTGGATATGATCCGATTTCCCGATTCCGACTACTACAATAATGCCCCCTATAAAGTACAAGCAGGCAGTGATGTTGCTTGGCGGGCAATGGTCAATAATTTGAGGGCAATGTGGTCAGGATCAGATGATTTTTATAAAAGTTTGGATAACTACTTCGACCTAGACAATTATATCGACTACTATATTTACCAAACCTACAGCGGCAATAATGACTGGCTAGGGCCTTGGTACAATAATATTAGGGTATGGCGCGCCCATCAGCCCGGTTCCAAATGGCGGTACTTGCTTTGGGATATGGATGCTACTTTTGGGGAGCAATGGGACACACGTTATTCATCCTGTTTTAACAATATTAACTATGCCCGCCACCCCGATGCCGTGTATGGCGCAGACGAACATTATTGGATATTTGATAAAGCCTGCCTAAATCCTCAATTTAGACAACGATTTGTAACGCGTTATGTCGAATTACTCAATACGCAATTGCGCAAGGATACAATAAGCGAATTTGCATATGCCGTAAAAAACGAAATTAACCAGGAAATGCCTCGTAATTTTCAGCGCTGGGGAGGAGATTTGGGGGCTTGGCAACAAAGTTTTGAAACTAATTTGGCTTGGATAAGAGGACGTTGGTATTGCTTGCCGCGTCATTTAGATGCGGAATTTGCGCTCGATCATATTGGTATCCTTCAATTCAAAAGCGATCCTTACGATGTAGCCACCTTTAGTTATGGCAACCAAAAAGACCTGCCATACAATACCGAAGTAGTTGCACTCGCCGATTTTGAAACCACACCACTCGTGGCTTATCCAAAACCTGGCTGGGTCTTTAGTCATTGGGAGGCAAATGGCGCGCAATTTGTTGGTAATCAGTCAGATACTATATATTATGTCCCCAACAATAATACCATATTGACGGCTTACTTTATACAAGCACCCGATAAAATCCCACTTACCAACGGCGGTGTAATATACCCAAATCCTTCCACAGGAAAGGTGTATATCCAATCGGAATTACCATTAGGAAATTGCACCATTACCAATACGCTTGGGCAAATTATTCAAACATTTGAAGAAAAATCCAATCTGAAAATTTTAGAATTGCATACCTTGCCCAGTGGCCTTTATTATTTTAAAGCCGAACATTGGACGGCTCAAAAACCATTGGTCGTCCAGCAACGATAATAGCACCTAACACAAAATATTATAGACCAGACATGTCATTAGAGCAAGAAAAAAATGCAGACGCAATGCGCCTGAACATTTCAAAAACAAGAAGATATTTAGACAAAATACACGAGGGCGGTGGCTCCAAACGCATCGAAAAACTACATGCCGAGGGTAAAATGTCGGCACGGGAACGCATAGAATACTTATTGGACAAAGGCCAACCTGTCATCGAAATCGGTGCTTTTGCGGGTTTCGATATGTACCAAGAACATGGAGGATGCCCCGCAGGCGGTGTGGTGGTGGTCATCGGTTATATACGTGGCCGACAGTGCATCGTGGTAGCCAATGACGCAACCGTGAAGGCCGGTGCATGGTTTCCCATCACAGGAAAAAAGAACCTCCGCGCACAGGAAATTGCTATGGAAAACCGCCTGCCAATCGTATATCTAGTGGATTCCGCAGGTGTTTATTTGCCTATGCAAGACGAAATATTCCCTGATAAAGAGCATTTTGGGCGTATTTTTCGCAATAATGCTAAAATGAGCAGTGCGGGTATTCCACAAATTGCCGCAATCATGGGCAGTTGTGTAGCAGGTGGCGCGTACCTACCTATCATGTCGGATGAGGCACTGATTGTGGAAAATACCGGCAGCGTTTTTTTGGCTGGCCCCTACCTCGTAAAAGCAGCCATTGGCGAAAGCGCGGACAAAGAAACGCTCGGCGGAGCCGCTACACACTCCGAAATATCGGGTGTGACGGACTATAAAATGCCCGATGACAAAACCTGTCTCGATACCATCCGCGACCTCATCGACAAATATGGTCGCTTTGAAAATGCTGGATTCGATCGCTCCACGCCAAAACCGCCCATCACCACCGATGATGAATTACTCATGCTTTACCCCGAAAGCGGTGCCAAACCTTACGATACCCTCGCGCTCGTACAAGCATTGGTGGATGATGGGAAAATAACGCAATACAAAGAGCATTATGGCAAAACAATCATCTGCGGATATGCACGGATTGATGGCTGGGCTGTGGGTATTGTGGTCAATAATCGTCAGGTCGTAAAAAATGCTAAAGGCGAAATACAATTTGGTGGTGTCATCTATTCTGATAGTGCTGATAAGGCTACACGCTTTATTATGAACTGTAACCAAAAGAAAATTCCGTTGGTTTTCTTGCATGATGTAACTGGATTTATGGTTGGTACGCGTTCCGAACACGGCGGCATCATCAAGGATGGTGCCAAAATGGTGAATGCAGTGGCCAATTCCACAGTACCAAAATTTACAATTGTTATAGGTAATTCTTATGGTGCTGGCAATTATGCTATGTGCGGAAAAGCCTACGATCCACGTCTTATTGTGGCTTGGCCTACCGCAAAAATAGCCGTTATGGGTGGCGAACAGGCCGCAAAGGTATTGGCGCAGATCCAATTACAGTCTATGAAAGACAAATCAGGTACGCCCGATCCAGAACAGGAAAAAGCCATATTTCAGGAAATTAAAACCCGCTACGAAGCACAAACGACGCCCTATTACGCCGCCGCACGGCTTTGGGTAGATGCTATTATTGACCCAAGGGACACGCGCCGATGGATCAGCATGGGCATTGAGGCCGCCAATAACGCGCCAGTAGAAAAGTTTAATGTGGGTGTCATGCAGGTGTAGTTACGAGTAAGATGCGTACCTTTGCATTCTTTTATAAACGCAAGATGCAAGTACCCAAACAAGATCATTTTACCCGTTTTACCCATTCTATTGCCAACTACTCCCTGCCGGAGCGGTTCACATTTCCTTTTTATTACCGACCCAATCCGCTGAGTACACTTGCGGCCAAGGAACTGCAAGCCTACCTCGAAACGCAGACCGATTGGGAACATAATTTTGGGATAGAAGCAGGAAAAGAGGGCATGGAAATTGGGAAAATGTTTGGGGTTTTGGTGGTGCAAAACCAACAAAATGAGATTGGGTATTTGTCTGCTTTTTCAGGTAAATTGGCCGGACAAAACCACCACGCACGGTTTGTACCTCCAGTGTTTGACATACTGGAAGAAGACGGTTTTTTCAGGCGCGGTGAAGTGGTGGTAACGGGCATAAACAGCCGTATTGAAGCGCTGGAAAGTGATCCCGAATTTGTGGCGCAAACCCAGTTTCTGGAAGCCGAAAAAGCATTGGCGCAAACGCTACTCAGCCTCGAAAAACAAAAAGTAAAGGACGGCAAAAATGATCGTAAAAAACGGCGACAAATAGCAGAAAATACCTTAGAGCCAGCGCAATTGGAGGCAACACTACAAGAAATGGTGGTCGAAAGCCTAAAAGATCAGTATTATTACCGCCAATTAGACAATTATTGGAAACAAAGGTTACAACATACCCAAGACAAAATTGATGTATTCGCCCACGAAATTGCAGCCTTGAAAGAGGAGCGAAAAGTAAAATCTTCTGCACTGCAACAAGCGATTTTTGACGAATATTATTTCCTCAATCAACAGGGCGACAAAAAGAGTTTAGGCGCTATTTTTCAGCATACCGAAGAACTCAAACCACCCGCAGGTGCCGGCGAGTGTGCCGCACCAAAATTACTCCAATACGCCTTTTTGCACCAACTCAAACCGATTACCATGGCCGAGTTTTGGTGGGGACGATCGCCAAAAGCGGAGGTGCGAAAACATGGCCAGTTTTATCCGGCATGCCGTGGCAAATGCGAACCCATTTTGTCGCACATGTTGGAAGGTATTGAAATGGACGATAACCCGATGATGTCCAATTCCGCTATTGGTCGATTTATTGAAACAGTATATGAAGACGATGCGCTTGTAGTCATTAATAAACCCGCCGAACTTTTATCCGTTCCGGGCAAAAACGTAGAAGATTCGGTGTATTACCGCATGAAACAGCGTTTCCCCGATGCTTCCGGGCCGCTGATCGTGCATCGGTTGGATATGTCCACTTCGGGTTTGATGTTGATTGCGAAAACCAAAGAAGTACATAAGATATTGCAAAGTCAATTTATCAACCGACGGATAAAAAAGCGGTATGTGGCTCTGCTCGATGGGATTATTGAAGCGGAAAGCGGCACGATTGACCTTCCTATACGCGTTGATTTGGACGACCGTCCGCGACAATTGGTGTGTTACGAATACGGCAAAAATGCTCAAACGGAGTGGCAAGTGATGGAGCGTATCGGTCAAAAAACCAAGGTGTATTTTCACCCCATTACAGGCCGCACACACCAGTTGCGCCTACACGCAGCGCACCCAATGGGTTTAAATACACCTATTGTGGGCGACGATTTGTATGGAAACAAGGCAAGCAGGCTGCATTTGCATGCGGAAATGATTGAGTTTATTCATCCGGAAAGTAAGGAATGGATGGTGGTGCAGGTGGATGCGGCGTTTTAAAATACCTATACAACGTGGAGTACCAATCCCTTCAAATACGCTCCCTCCGGATGAAACATGCTCACCGGATGATCAGAGCCTTGGGTCAAATGCCGTAACACCCTTATTTCCCTTTTCGCTTCAATAGCTGCCGCCGCAATGGTATTATAAAACAGTTCACGGTCAATGACTTGAGAGCACGAAAATGTAAACATGATACCATTGGGTGCTACTTTTTCCAAAGCCATTGCATTGAGGCGTTTATAACCCTGAACGGCATTATGGCGTTTTTCCATCGACTTGGCAAAAGCGGGCGGATCCACGATTACCACGTCAAAAAACTGGTCTATTTCGCGTAAATAGTGCATTACATCAGCCGTTATAGCCTCATGCGTACCCGAAAATGGCGCATTGAGCGCAATATTCTCCACGGTAAGTTCCATCGCTTTTGCAGAAACATCTACGGAATGTACCAATTTTGCACCCGCTTTTACCGCATAACAAGAAAAACCACCCGTGTAGCAAAAGGTATTGAGCACGGTTTTGTCCTTTACAAAAGATGCCAGCAATTGTCGATTATCGCGTTGGTCCAAAAAGAAACCCGTTTTTTGACCAGTTACCCAATCCACTTTAAATTGGATTTGATTTTCAACCACTACAGCCGTTGCTGCATCAGGGTTGCCCAGTAGTGTCCCATTTTGGTGTTCTGCTGCGTATTTGGGCGGTAACGATTCTACACTTTTGTCATATACGCATTGAATTTGCTCCTGAAACACCGCTTTTATGGCTTGTGCAATCAATGCGCGCTGACGGTGCATACCAATACTATGGCATTGTACCACCGCTGTTGCACCATAAATATCTATGATCAAACCCGACAAACCATCGCCTTCGCCGTGTACAAGTCGAAAGGCATCGGTCGTGTTTTTTTGTGGTAAATGGCACCATTCGCGCACTTTTAGCGCATTTTCTAGTTTATCCGTCCAGAAATCCAAAGCATTGGGATCTACGGCTTCAAAACTAATCAATCGAACGGCAATACTACCATCGTGGTAATGCCCCACGCCTAGTAGGTTATTCCAAGCATCGTGTACAGCCACAATATCGCCATCATCGGGTTTTCCTTCTATACGTGCAATAGCACCCGAAAATACCCATGGATGGCGGCGGCGCACCGGCTCCTCTTTGCCTTTTTTTAAGATAATCGTTGTCAAATTTGCGTTGCTGACCTCTTTTAGTCGAAATCAGCGCGCAAAGTTCTATCATTGCAGCATTTTTGCGCATTGTTTACCCATATTATTTCAGAAAGATGAAAAAAATACTATTTTTGATCCCTTTTTTGGCCATTATTGCCGCCTGCTCTACTTCAAAATCAACGGTAGCGCAATCCAAAACATCCAAAAACCAAAATTTTGAGAATATCATGATCGCTCAAGGTAAAAAAGGAGGCGCATTAGGCCCTTGCGAGCCAACAATCTGTATCAATCCTACCAATACTAAAAATATTGCAGCGGGTGCTGTACTCGACTACTATTATTGGAGCAACGACGGCGGGAAAACGTGGGAATCAAGCAAATTAACATCAAAATACGGCGTTTTTGGCGATCCCGTGCTGGTAGCCGACCCCCAAGGCCATTTCTATTACGCTCACCTCAGCGACCCCGAGGGTAAACAATGGGCGGGCGAAAAACTCCTCGACCGTATTGTGGTACAAAAAAGTACCGACGGCGGCAAATCCTATTCATCGGGTTCTTTTTGCGGCGAAAACCATCCCAAAGACCAAGACAAACACTGGCTTTGTGTAGATCCTAAAAATAATGACATCTATTGTACATGGACTGAATTTGACCTGTACGATAGCAAAGACACCGTCAATGACCATAGTCGTATCCTGTTTGCAAAAAGTACCGATGGGGGCGAAACTTGGTCAAAACCAATTAAATTAAGCCAATTTGAAGGCGATTGCCTCGATGACGACCAAACAACAGAAGGCGCGGTACCCACCGTTGGTATCAATGGAGAGGTATTTGTCGCTTGGGCTTGGAACAATAAAATTTGGTTCGACCGCTCCACCGATGGCGGCAAAACTTGGCTCGATAAAGACCTTGTAGTGGCCGATCAGCCGGGCGGATGGACGTATAATGTACTAGGCATCTCGCGTTGTAATGGCCTGCCCATTACCGATTGCGACCGCTCCAAAAGCCCTTACCGTGGCACTATTTATGTCAATTGGAGCGATAGCCGCAATGGCGAAGACGATAACGATATTTTTGTGGCCAGTAGTAAAGACAATGGTAATACTTGGACTAAGCCAGTACGTGTTAACAACGATAAAGCGGGTAAAGAACAGTTTTTAACTTGGATGACCGTCGATCAGATCACTGGTTATGTATATTGTGTTTTTTACGACCGCCGCGATTACGACGACAAGCGCACCGATGTATGGCTGGCCGTAAGCCGCGATGGTGGAAAAACGTTTGAGAATATGAAGATTAGTACCACGCCATTTGATCCGTCTAAATTTGTCTTTTTTGGCGATTACAACCATATTTCAGCCCACAATGGTATGGTACGACCCATTTGGACGAGGTTGCAGGATGCTACGTTGAGTGTTTGGACGGCGTTGATTGAGATAAAATAGGTTTGATTTAGTTTTACAGTGTACTTTGATGGCACACGGATTGGACACGGATTTTTCTATTTTCATAGCATATAAAATAGGATAGCAAAACGGATGAAACGGATTTTGCGGATTTAAACGGATTATTTTGAGACAATCCGTTTAAATCAACAGGTAGAATTACACAAAAATGAAGGTGATTCATTTAAACGGATTATTTGAGACAATCCGTTTAAATCCGTTTCATCCGTTCTTCAATTGAACAACAGGGTGTATGTCACGTGGGAAATTGCTGCCAATATACCAACCACGGAGTATCTAAACTTTTCATCGTATTGATCTAAGTATTCCGTAATCTAAAGTTTCCCATAAACCAACTGTGCCTATTGTCGGGGCGACTTTTTCTGTCACCCCGACAATTTAGTTGAAATCCATTGTTGTATCATGTCCCGATTTTGCACGCACAAAATTATTTAACACCAAAAGCGCAAATAACACCTCCCATTAAAGCAAATACAATCACCCAATAACCGAGGTGAATCGCGATATACTTCCAACTTTTGCGCTCAAAAAGTGCAACAATACCCAACACCGGCCATACGCCAAACAAAGCAGTCATAACACCATGTAATACGCCATGTTTGAAGGTGAGAAAATTGCCGCCATAATTAGTGTAAAATGCGATAGCATCCCGCATTGCAGGACTATCAGGCGCTGCTTCTGCAACTTGCGAAAATACGTGTAAGGAATGTAATACATTTGGCATGATAAAACCGGCTAATAATATACCTAATAAAAAGGTAAAACCAAATATTTTAAGCATATTGGCTTGCTTGAGGAATTCCTCATTGAGTCCACAAGCGTTCATCCAAGCAGTTCCCAATACTTTTGGATTGTAATAGATGGCACCGACCAAAAGTGGAATAATACTGGATGCAAAAATAGGGTAAGGGTTGTACTGAATCATAAAAATAAGAGAGTTAGGTGAAAAAATAACCACTGCAAACGTACAACTCGGAACTCATTCCAACAAATTTTGTTAAGGTTATCGTATCTTTGCGACTTGAAATTATGATGCACTTTGAACCGCGAGACGTGTTTCGCAAATTAGAATTTGATAAAGTACTAGAACTGCTCGTTAAAGAGGCACTTACGCCCATGGGAGCAGAAATATTGGCTGAAATTACCCCCGATACTTCATTTACTCGTATAGATTTGTCTCTACGTGAGGTGCGCGATTGGAAATTAGCCCTGGAGAAAAATGACCGTATTCCCTTTGCTGCATTCCACGATGTACGCGATGATTTGCGAATGCTCGATATTGAAGGTTATACCCTGCAATCCGAATCTTTTCAGAAAATATTGCAAATATTATTGGTGACGCGAGATTTGTTTAAGTATTTTGCACAAACCCTGAAACGAGAAATTTATCCGAAGATCTACGATATTATGCGACCGCTCACTTTCGATGAAGGGCTGTCTAAAACCATTATGGCTGTCTTTGATGAAAAAGGCGATGTCCGCCCCGATGCTTCACCCGAATTACAACGTATCCGACGCGAAATTATAGCAAAAACAAGGGATTTGGACGCAAAATTTAGGCAAATTGTCCAAGATTTTCGTTCAAAAGGATGGTTAGCCGAATCAGGGGAAAGTTTTAGAAATGGCCGACGTGTACTCACCGTACCTGCTGAACATAAAAGGAAAATTAGGGGTATTATACACGATGAATCTGATACGGGACGTACCGTGTATATGGAACCAGATGTAGTGATTGAGATCAATAATGATATTTTTGACCTTGAACATGACGAAAAACGCGAAATTTTTAGGATACTAAAAGATTTGAGTGATAAAATACGGCCATATTCGCCCGTGATTGGCCTTTATTTTCAGGCGCTTTTAAGGATGGATATTATACAGGCTAAAGCCAAATTGGCGACTTCTATGCGCGCAGGTATGCCTATTTTGAAGGAAAAACCTATATTTAGTGTTCGTAAAGCGTATCACCCCTTGCTTTATCTCAAGAACAAGTCGCTCAATAGGAAAACAATACCATTTGACCTCAAATTACACGCCGAAAATTATATCCTTATACTTTCGGGGCCAAATGCAGGTGGTAAATCGGTGGCTATGAAATCCATAGGTTTATTACAAATGATGGTGCAAAGTGGCCTTTTAGTGCCGTGCCATGAACTTAGCGAATTTGGTATTTTTAGACAAATATTTGCTGATATTGGCGATCAACAGAGTCTTGAAGATGATCTTTCCACGTATTCGTCTCGTTTGCAAAATTCACGCGTGTTCCTCGAAAAAGCCGATACACATACACTCGTACTCATCGACGAAATGGGTAGCGGTACTGATCCAAAACCCGGAGGAGCCATAGCGGAGGCCATTCTCCGACAATTACATCAAAAAGGTGTTTACGCCGTTGTTACTACGCACTATTCCAATTTAAAAGTATTCGCTTTTCGCAATCCGGGCATTCTTAATGCAAATATGCACTTTGATAAAGATACCCTTTCGCCTACTTACGAACTAAAAGTGGGAAGACCGGGTAGTAGTTATGCCTTTGAAATTGCAACCAAAAGTGGCCTGAAAAAAGACTTGATCGAATATGCGCGTAAAAGAACCGGATCAGAAACCGCCGTAGATGATGTATTGATAGAACTCCAGCGCGAAAAACAAGAATTGGAAGAAAAACTCCGATCGGTATCTGAAAAAGAACAGTCGCTGCAACGCCTCATCAAAACTTATGATGGCATGCACACTGAACTGGAATTGGGTCGTAAACGCTTGAAAATGGAGCAAAAAGAGTACGAATTACGCATATCTGCTAATGCAAACCGAGAAGTAGATAAGTTAATTAAAGAACTAAAAGAATCCAAAAGTTTAGAAAAAGCACAAGCAGTAAGTGTTCAACTAAAATCAGAACGAGCAGAAAAAGCCAAGCAAGTAGATGCAATCAATGAGCAGGTGATTCAGTTGGAAGAGCAAAATACACCTTCTGCTTCTGCTCGACCCTTGCAGGCTGGCGATTATGTGCGCCTCCGCTCCGGTGGTGCTACCGGACGTATTGAGCAGATGAACGGCAATAAAGCAACGCTCTCCATGGGACAAATGAATGTAGTGGCCAATCTCCGCGATTTGGTGGCTGTGGTAGAGCCAGAAGCGATCAGAAGTGGAAATTTGCAAACGGATATCCGGCAAGTGGCCGCTTTTGAAGGCAAAATAGACCTGCGCGGCCTGAGTAGGGAAGAAGCATTGGCGCAATTGGAAAAATTTGTGGATAATGCGCTGCTGTCTAATGCTTCTACATTGCGCATTTTGCATGGTAAAGGCGATGGTGTATTGCGCAAAGCCGTAAAGCAAAAATTACGCGAATACGGTGGCAATGTTACCAATATCCACCATCCAGCACAAGAACTCGGCGGCGACGGGGTGACTATTGTGGATTTGTGTTAGGATAAAGAGATCAAACAAAAAAACTCTTTTCGTTTTTCAACGAAAAGAGTTTAGTAACATTTCTCCTGTTTTAGCGTACTTGTTTCATTTGACAAGTGTAATTTTTTCTACGACAAAGGTAAGCACGCTTAGAGCACTTTATTCCACGTATAAATACCTGTTTTTGAGTAGGTATTTATACGTGGTTTTCTAAAGTATCGGGACAAATCCGTTCATTCATCAAAACTCCATCTTCATTTTCTTGTTTAATATAAATCAAAAAGCGACCTTTGTGCGCCCTTCAGGGTATCAATAGTTTTTGATTATTTATTTTTAGACATAATTTTTAGATGCAAACAGTAAAAAGTCCAGCAATTTGGCAAGAATTGCCAGTTATTGTCAAAGCGTACCAACTCCCAGATAATAAAAAAGCAACCCTCCAAGCAATTACTTCTTTTGGCCCTTTCCTTGCTATTTGGGTTGCTATGTACTTCTTGATGGATATTTCCATTGGTATTACTATGGCTTTGGCGGTAATAAATGCTTTCTTTTTAGTGCGTATTTTTATTATTCAGCACGATTGTGGCCACCAATCTTTTACGGCCTCCCGCAAAGCAAATGATATTCTTGGTCAAGTATGTAGTTATCTTACTTTTATTCCTTATAAATACTGGGCTAAAAGCCATAATTTCCATCATGGTCATAATGGTCTATTATGGGAACACCGCGATATTGGTGACGTGGAATTGCTCACAGTGGCGGAGTATAAAGCACTAGACCGCTGGGGCAAAACCAAATATATGATTTACAGGAGTACTATCGTGATGTTTGTGATTGTACCCGTTTATTACATTTTTCTGCATAATCGTCTGCCATTGATTAAAATGAACGGTTGGGAACATGCACGAAAGGCTTTATTGCGCCATAATGTGATTTTGATTAGTGTGTATGCTGCTGCTATTTATTTCCTAAGTTTTAAAGCATTTTTATTGATACATGTCCCTATATTGATTGCTTTTGCGGTGATTGCTATTTGGTTTTTTTATGTGCAACACCAGCATGAAACGACTTACAAGCAATGGAAAGAAAAATGGGAATACATCAAGGCCGCTGTAGAAGGTAGTACTTTCTATAATTTGCCTAAGGTTTTTCATTGGTTGACGGGCAATATTGGTTATCACCATATTCACCACCTCAATCCTTTGATTCCAAGTTACCAATTGCCACGTTGTATTAAGGAAAATCCAATCCTCGATCAGGTAGCCAACAAGATCACTTTTTGGGAGAGTCTAAAATGTGTTTATAACAAACTTTGGGACGAAGATCAACAAAAAATGATCTCTTTTCGGGAGTTTTATCGCCGTTTTCCTAAAAAATAGTCATGAAAATCCTGCTTACGGGTGCTACCGGTTTTTTGGGAAGCAATGTATTGCGCATCCTTTTGCAAAAAGGCTATGATGTGCGCGCATTGCGCCGAGCAAACAGCAGAATGGATTTGGTAGCAGACATTGCGCATCGCGTGGAATGGCTGGAAATGGATATCACCGATATTGCTTTGGAAGAGGCTTTCGAGGGCATTACCCATGTATGTCATTGTGCGGCAATAGTATCGTTCCATCCTCGCGATGCAAAAAGAATGAATCAGATTAATGTGGACGGTACCGCTAATTTGGTTAATCTTTCCTTAGATTTTGGTATTCAACGGTTTGTACATACCAGTAGCATAGCAGCATTGGGGCGTTCTAAAGAGCGTACGCACTTGGATGAATCCACTAAATGGGAAGCCAGTAAACTCAATAGCAATTACGCCATTAGTAAATATGGTGCGGAGCAAGAAGTATGGCGTGGTGCTGCAGAAGGGCTATCGGTGGCTATTGTGAATCCTGCAATGGTCATTGGATCCGGTTTTTGGGACGAAAATACGGCTCGTTTTTTTACTCAAATTAAGAATGGGCTTAAATTTTGTCCCGTTGGCGCAACAGGATTTGTCGATGTACGCGATGTAGCCGATTTTATGGTTCGACTATTGGAAAGCGATATAGCAGGTGAACGGTTTGTCCTAGTATCCGAAAACCTGAGTTATAAAACCTTTTTTGCGTACATTGCTGCTGCTTTAAACGTAAAGCCGCCATCTATTACAGTACAACCTTGGCTGGCCGAAATTGCTTGGCGTATAGAATGGCTAAAGGAAAAAATATTAGGTACAAAGCCTATGGTAACCAAGGAAAGTGCGCGGAGTAGTGTATATTGGTTTACTTATGGAAATGAAAAATCATTGGCCGCTTTTAAAGATTTTAAATACCGAAAAATAGAAGATACTATCCGCGATGCAGCGGCGGCGTTCCGCGCACACACAACAAATTAAGAGCAATCCCAACCTTTTATCTATCTTTACGTCCTTATTAAGTTCAAGTACTTGCTTCGGCATTTTTGCCAATTCAGTTTGCTATGCATAAAACAAAAACATACATGACCGCACACAATCATTTGTGGGCTAAATTTTCCATCTTTTTTATGCTGTTCATTGCTGTTATGCCATTCGCGTCACACGCGCAATCTCGCATGAACACCTCTGCAACAGGCACCTACAAAGACAAAAATATCTATGAAATACTCACGGGACTCGAAGCCACCTACAATGTTCGGTTTTGTAGCGACCCAGAATTATTGCCTTGGTACAAACTCGATTACAGTTTTCGTAATAAAACGCTCCACGAAGTCCTAAAATCTTTATTGGCTAAACATACACTTACCTATGTTCCTTTTAATGATTCTTTGGTGGCCGTATGTCGTTTACAAGACCTCAATGGAGCATACCTCCGCGGACTAAAAGACCGCTTTATCAATGGCACAATCGAATTGCCAGAATTTCTTAAACCTGTGGAGCGTACCATTACCATTGGCGAAGCACCTTTGTCTAAAACGGCAGATGCTAAAGTACGTATTTCTGGCCAAATCAACGACGATGACACAGGCGAAAGCATTGCAGGTGCCAATATTATGCTCAATGGGAGTAGGGTAGGGCAGCCCACCAATGCTTTGGGGCAGTTTCGGATAGATTTACCCGCAGGTACATCATTGCTTACGATACGTTATATTGGTTATCGAGATACTAAATTAAACCTTTCTGCCTGGATGGATGGCGAAATGGAAATTAAGTTATCGCCTTTGCCACTAGGCTTGGGTGAAGTACTCATTGAAGGCAATAGGGCCAGCAATAAAACCCAAAATGTACAAACCGCTGTGGAAGCCTTGGCAATATCTACGGTAAAAGAATTGCCCAAATTACTGGGCGAAGCCGATGTTGTGCGCAGTTTGAGTACCTTGGCTGGTGTAAGTAATGTATCCGATGGCGCAACAGGTTTTAATGTCCGTGGTGGCAATGTGGATCAAAATCTGACCCTTCAAGATGATGCACCGTTGTTCAATACCGCCCACGTGCTTGGCCTGTTTTCGGTCTATAACCCCGATGTGGTGCAAAGTGTTACCTTATATAAAGGACATGTACCTGCAAAATACGGTGGACGATTGGCATCCGTGCTGGATGTAAAACTCCGTGATGGCGATTTTAATAAATTTCGCGGCAATATTGGTTTAAGTCTTGCTGCTGCCCGTGGACGATTTGAAGGGCCTATTATTAAAAAAAGAGTTTCTATTATTGCTGCAGTTCGTCGGTCTTATTCCGATTGGATGTTGCAATTTGCGCCATTGGCCGAAGGAAAAAATAGTTCGGCTTGGTTTTATGATGGCTTGGTAAAAGTAACGGCGCGTTTGACCGAAAAGTCTAGCCTTTCTGTTAGTGCCTATCAAAGCAAAGATTATTTCCGTTATGCCCAAAGATATGGTTATGGGTGGGGCAATCAAATATTTAATGCCACTTTACGTCAGCCATTGGGCAGCCGCGCAGTGTCTATTGTTCAGGTCAATTCTGGACGATACAATGCTAATTATTTTGAACCAAGTTCTGTCAATAATTTTAACCTCACCAATGGCGTAGATTACCGCAATGCTGCTTGGCGTGTGGTATTGATTCCTAATGCCCGAAATGAGATTAATACGGGTGTGCAATGGAACCGAAATATGGCGCGGCCCGAAGGGCTACGTCCAAAACAAGATATTTCTACCATTATTCCCCAAGACGTGCCTAAAGATAAAGGCGAAGAATACGCCGCATTTGTGGATGACGAATTCAAATTGGGCACACGTTGGAAATTGGTACTCGGTGCGCGTGGCGTAGTGTATCGGCATTTTGGCGAAAAAACAGTACGTATATATAAAGAAGGTGCTCCCATTACAAACGAAAACATCATTGATTCGCTCACCTACGGCAAAGGCCAAACGATTAGTACTGCGGGAGGAATAGAACCGCGTGTGTCTATTTCTTTCAAATTGGACGAAAAACGATCCCTCAAGATCAGTTATAACAGGATGCGTCAATATATCCATCAGATTTCAAATTTGGCAGCACCAACCCCCGTAGATGTATGGCAAGTGAGTAATACTTATATCGCGCCACAAACCGGTGATCAATACGATATAGGTTACTCCTCGGAGTGGAAAGACCGCAAATGGGAATTATCGAGCGATGTGTTTTACAAAAATATACAAAATATGCCTATTTTCAAAAACCTACCCGACTTATTGCTCAATCCCAATATCGAAACCCAATTATTAGCAGGGGAGGGGCGTACTTATGGTTTTGAAATATCTGGTAAAAAAAATAAAGGCAACCGCTGGACAGGATGGCTCAATTACACATATGTGCGCACGTTCCTTCGTACACCAGCAGGCATAGAAACGGTCAATAACGGAGATTGGTTTCCTTCCGATTTTGACCAACCTCATCAGGTCAATGCTTATGCCAAATATGCCTTCAACCCATCTGTAACCGTCGGGTTCAACTATACTTATCGTATGGGAAGACCAATTACAGTACCCAATAGAGTCTATAGTGTAGGTGGAATTATTGTGCCAGACTACACAGTTCGAAACAACGAGCGCATTCCCAGTTACCGCCGACTTGATTTTTCGCTTAATGCCGATCAAAATAAATCGCGTATTTCTGGTGCTAAGTTTAGTTTCAATATCTCCATTTATAATGTTTTGGGGCGAAATAATCCATTTTCGGTTTATTTTGAGAAATTACAGGGTACGTATCCAAAGGCATATTCCTTATCAGTAATTGGTGCTGCCATTCCTTCTATTGGAATGGATGTTACATTTTAAACAAAAGTAAATAAAATGATAAAGTTAAAATATATAATTGCTTTAATAGCACTATCCACTTTAGGCATTGGTTGTATTAGCGAAATACAACTTGATACCGAAACCGGCGATTTAACTACCCTCGTGGTAGATGGTGATTTTACCAATTCAAAAAGTGAGCACCGCTTGTTTTTGAGCAGACCTAATCAATATGGTGTCAGTAAATTTGGACATGTACCCAATGCCAAAGTATCCATCCATGATGATGCAGGGAATAAAGCCAACTACGTAGAAACGTGGAGTCCAGAACTCTTTTATTATCAATTGCCCGCTAATGCTTTGGCCGCAGTACCGGGGCGTTCGTATTTTATTGAAATCTCCTTGGCGGACGGCACGATGTACCGCTCTACTCCACAAGTAATGCCGATATTTGTACCGATCGATACGGTTAGGTTGAATCCAAGGATTGTACCACGTTTAGGAAATGGTGGACTTGTGGTAGAAGATCGACTTGCTTTTGTGGAGGTAGAGACACCGCTGCCTACAAGTTCAAATCCGATTTACTTGCGTTGGGATGCCAATTGTGTCTATTATTTCCCGGAATTAGCTTTGCCAGGACCATTGCCGCCGCCGACTAAACAGTGCTATGTTACCGATTTTTTTAACGACCAATTTGTACCACTCATTGAATTGAGTAATCAAGGTGTAAGCACATTAAAATATGAAATTGGTAATAAATTTGTGGATAAAGCCTTCGAGAAAGGCGCCTATTTTAATGTAATTCAACGTTCTGTTACAGCAGAGTCATTTAATTATTGGAAAAAACTCGCAAAAGTATCAAACCCCGAAGGTACAGTTTTCGATGCACCGCCCGGTACGCTTTTGGGTAATATATCCAATGTAAGCAACCCTGATGTAGGTGTTTTAGGCTTTTTTGAAGTGTCTTCTGTAGATACTTTTAGGATAAAGGTATTCAACAACACACTAGGTGCGGATTTTTCGGTAGGTCTGCATTGCGATCAATTTGATTATTACAGAGGTAGTGACCAAGAATGCTTCGATTGTTTAAGATTGAAAAATAGTACCCTCGTTCAACCACATTATTGGCGATAAACTATGCAGCCATCGCATCATTTTAAAAATATGCCCAAATATTATTCCGCTTGATCCCCTTTAAAATGGTGAATACTTTATTTTTTTTTGGAAAAAGTGCGAAGACTTCTTTTTTTTTATCCCAACCTTGTGTTACCTTTGCGGTCGATTTGAAAAAGGGTTACCCAAATATGGACGTAAAAATGTTTCAAAAATTATTTATTACGCTGATTTTCAGCGGTTTATCTGTCTTGGCTGTTGCTCAGCACGAGGGTGGTCACGGTGCTGAACAGCACGCACAGCCACAACAACAGCCTACTACACCTTCGGAAGTACCTGTTGCGAATGAACACGCATCAACTGTAGGTGCTGCTGATGTGCATAATTCCGAAGGCCACGAGGAGTTCAATGCTGGCGAAAATGCTGTACACCACATTTCCGATGGGAATGCGATTAATATCATAGGTGATATATACCTTCATCTTCCTGTTATTTTGTACGAGCCTAAAAAAGGCTGGACATTTACCACTACGGCATCTTTCCATCCGCACCACCACGGCGACGGCACAATGGCTTACCATGGTTATACTATGGCGCATGGCAATGTAGTTCGTTTCGTAGATGCTTCGATGGCAGAAGGACACCACGAAATTGAAAAAATTAACCACGAAGATATTACTGCTGACGGCAAAACAAAAACTGTTTATTCGGCAGTAATTGGTGGTAAATCCTACGAACTAGAACCAAAGTCTTCTTATGATGGCGGTATCTTAGGCGGTGGCATTACCAATTTCTACGATTTTAGTATTACCCGCAACGTGTTTACCATGTTGTTGACGTGTTTGATTTTGTTCTTTGTATTCCGTTCAGTAGCCAATGCCGCTACCAAGCGTCGTGGTCAAGCCCCACGTGGATTACAAAATTTCATTGAGCCATTCGTTACTTTTATCCGCGATGAAGTGGCCAAGCCAAATATCGGTCCTAAATACGAAAAGTATATGCCATACTTGCTTACGGCATTTTTCTTTATTTTGGGTCTTAATTTAATCGGGCAAATTCCATTTTTCCCGGGCAGTGCCAATGTAACAGGTAATATTTCCATTACCATCATATTGGCTTTAATTACCTTTATTATTTCCACATTCAGTGCCAATAAGCATTTTTGGGAGCATACTTTATGGATGCCAGGCGTTCCAGCCGTCCTAAAAATCCTCATTTTGACACCGATTGAAATCCTTGGCGTATTCCTCAAGCCATTCACCTTGTTGTTGCGTTTGTTTGCCAATATCACTGCTGGCCACATCGTAATATTGTCTTTCGTCAGTTTGATCTTTATCTTAGGTAAATCAGGCGCAAGTACAAGCGGATCTATTGCGGGTATCGCTGCTTCTGTTCCATTAACACTATTCATGATGACCCTCGAATTGCTGGTGGCATTCCTCCAGGCGTTCATTTTCACCATGTTGAGTGCAAGTTATATCGGTGCTGCTGTAGAAGAGCCGCACCACCATTAATTGTTCATAATTTTTAAACATTATATTACATGAGTTACGCTGCATTAGGTGCTGGTCTCGCTGTTATTGGCGCAGGTCTTGGTATTGGCCAAATCGGTGGTAAAGCGATGGAAGCCATCGCTCGCCAACCAGAAGCAACGGGTGATATCCGTTCAAACATGATCTTAACTGCTGCCCTTGTAGAAGGTGCTGCACTTGTTTGTATGGTATTGTCTTTCTTCGTAAAGGCTGCTGGCTAGAAAATGGAATCCGGGTTGGAGCGAAGCGGTTGGCGACGCGACAACCCGGTTCGGTCATTTCGACTGCGCTCAATGACCTCTCGCTTTTTATCTTGGACTTTGTTTTGGTTTTTTTTATACGAATTTTATTGTTTATTTGAACTTTGTATATTGTGAAACAAGCAGAAAATCCAAAGTGTAGTGAACCTCGATTGGTTCATTTGAGTATCGGTCATTGAGCGAAGCCGAAATGACAGATACTCAAATGAACAAAACCCAAAGAATACCATCATTATTTCGATATTACACATTACATAAATCATATAACACATGATCTTTTTGGCTGGTTTTCCCGTTCTTATGCCCGATCCGGGGTTGTTGTTTTGGACGACAGTTATCTTTTTGCTTTTTTGGTTTTTGATGAGCCGTTTTGCTTTCAAACCCATCACTGCTGCTTTAAAACAGCGCGAAGAAGATATTCATAATGCCCTTGACGAGGCTAAGAAAGCGCGTGAGGAAATGTCAAATTTGCAGGCTGAAAACGAGAAATTGTTGAATCAAGCCCGCGAAGAGCGTACTGCAATGCTGAGAGAAGCAAAAGACGCAAAAGACGAAATTATTGCGGAAGCAAAAGAACGCGCCAACGCTGAATACAAGCGCCGCGTAGAAAGTGCTATGCAAGATATCGAGAACCAAAAAATGGCTGCTATGGTGGACTTGAAAAACCAAGCAGGACAAATGGCAATCGAAATTGCAGAAAAAATTATTCGCAAAGATCTCGCTGGCAACGCCGATCAGGTAGCCTACGCGAAAAGCCTTGCTGACGCTATTAAATTGAATTAATTATTGGGTTTTAAATAACAAAACCCAACACTCAAAATTGATATGTCTGTTACAAAAATAGCAACCCGATATGCCAAATCTTTGCTGGAACTAGCAAGTGAGCAAGGTAAATTGGAAAAGGTGCATGAGGACATGAAGATGTTGCAAGCAGCGGCACACAATGCCGACTTAAAGCTCTTCTTGAAAAGCCCCGTTATCCCTGCGGACAAGAAAATTGCTGCTTTTAAAGCGATTTTTGGCCCTAAAATGGATGAACTGACCTTGGCATACATGAATTTGTTGGCCAATAAAGGTCGCGAAGGCTACTTGCAGGAAATTTCGAATGAATTTGTAAACCAATACAAATTCTTGAAGAAAATCACTTCTGTTAAAGTGACTACTGCAGCACCTATGACCGAGGATCTGTTCAATGATCTGCGCCTCAAATTAACCTCCAGCGGTGTTACAACAGCCAATCTCGAAATCGAAACGGCAATTGACCCTAGTCTGATTGGTGGTTTTGTACTCGAATTTGACAATAAACGCTACGATGCGAGTGTAAGCCATAAATTGGAAGAACTCAAAGCGCAGTTTAGTAAAAATTTATACGTTAAAGAATTCTAAAATAAATTATAAATATGGCAGACGTTAGACCGGAAGAAATCTCGGCAATACTGAAGCAGCAATTGTCCGGCTTCGGTGCAGATACCAATCTTGAAGAAGTAGGCACAGTACTGCAAGTGGGCGATGGTATCGCTCGTGTTTACGGCCTCAACCGCGCTCAATCGGGCGAATTGGTGGAGTTTGAAAACGGCGTTCGCGCCATCGTGTTAAACCTCGAAGAAGATAACGTGGGTGTCGTACTCATGGGTTCTCCCGATGGTATCCGCGAAGGCAGTATCGTAAAGCGTACCGGACAAATTGCCTCTATCGAAGTAGGTGAAGGTTTTGTTGGTCGTGTGGTAAACCCATTGGGTCAACCAATCGATGGTAAAGGCCCTATCACTGGCGCAAAATATGAAATGCCTATCGAGCGTAAAGCACCGGGTGTTATTTATCGCCAACCAGTAAATGAACCACTTCAAACTGGTATCAAATCAATCGACGCAATGATTCCGATCGGTCGTGGCCAACGTGAGTTGATCATCGGTGACCGCCAAACGGGCAAAACAGCGATTGCAATTGACACCATTATCAACCAGAAAGAGTTCTACGATCGTGGCGAACCTGTATTCTGTATCTATGTAGCATGTGGCCAAAAGGCTTCTACGGTGGCTACCGTAGCACGCACATTAGAAGAATATGGTGCAATGGCTTATACGGTTATCGTTGCGGCTTCTGCTGCTGATCCAGCACCGTTGCAGTTCTATGCACCGTTCTCAGGAGCAGCCATCGGGGAGTTCTTCCGCGATACTGGCCGCCCAGCATTGATCATTTATGATGATTTGTCGAAGCAAGCCGTGGCTTACCGCGAGGTGTCCTTGTTGCTCCGTCGCCCTCCGGGTCGTGAGGCATATCCTGGTGACGTATTCTATCTCCACAGCCGTTTGTTAGAGCGTGCTGCAAAGGTGATCAAGAACGATGCCATTGCTAATAACATGAACGATTTGCCTGATAGCCTCAAAAAGGCAGGTATGATCCGCGGTGGTGGTTCTTTGACCGCTCTTCCGATCATCGAAACACAAGCAGGTGACGTATCAGCATATATCCCAACGAATGTGATTTCGATCACCGACGGCCAGATTTTCTTGGAATCTAACCTGTTTAATGCGGGTGTTCGCCCAGCCATTAACGTAGGTATCTCTGTAAGCCGCGTAGGTGGTTCTGCTCAGATCAAGTCGATGAAGAAAATTGCAGGTACTTTGAAACTCGACCAAGCGCAATACCGCGAGTTGGAAGCGTTCTCAAAATTCGGTTCCGATCTCGATGCCGCTACTAAATCTATCCTAGACAAAGGTGCGCGCAACGTGGAAATCCTAAAGCAAGCACAATATAGCCCAGTATCCGTAGAAAAGCAAGTTGCGATCATCTACTTGGGTACATTCAACTTGTTGCGCGATGTGCCTTTGGACAAAATTCGCGAATTTGAGGAGTTGTTCTTAGAGCGTATGGAAGATAAACTCCCGAACGTTTTGGAAGAATTCCGTTTAGGTAAACTGGACGATGGTAGCCTTAATGCGATGAAAGCAATGGCAGCCGACCTCGTGAAAGGTTACAAGAAATAAATTTTACTTTAGTTTTGGAACGCGTCAATAATGAAACTGTATTATTGACGCATTCCTTAGCCCAACTTATTCTGATATGGCAGGAGGATTAAAAGAGGTACGCGAGCGGATCAAGTCGGTAATTTCGACACAACAGATCACCAAAGCCATGAAAATGGTATCGGCAGCGAAATTGCGCAGGGCGCAAAACGCTATCGTACAGGTGCGTCCGTATGCAGAGCGCTTGAATCGTATGCTTTCCAATATTCTTTCCAACCTCGACGGGGACGCTACAACGTCTTTTGGTAAGGAAAGAGAAGTAAAAAATGCTTTGATCGTTGTAATGACTGCCAATCGCGGTCTTTGTGGCGCATTCAATACCAATATCAATAAAGAAGCAGTGGCGATCATTGACGCAAAATACGCCAAACAGCGTGCAAGTGGCAATGTAACCGTATTGTTTGTGGGTAAAAAAGGGTACGACTTTTTCCGTCGTCGCTTCAATGATTTGAAGTTTATAACGGAGTTTATCGGCCTATACGAACAACCTGCTTATGACGAGGCCAGTGTGGTATCCAAGGGTTTGATGGCAGAGTTTTCTTCTGGTAAATACGATGCTATTGAGGTGGTTTATGGTCGTTTCCGCAATGCTGCGACCCAAATCCCAACCGCAGAGCAATGGCTACCAGTAGCAAAATTGAAAGTCGAAGAAGATGCTAAATCCAAGAAAAAAGCGGACTATATCTTTGAACCTGATAAAGTAACGCTCTTGGAAACTTTGGTACCTAGCATTCTTCAGTTGCAATTCCATAAATGCTTACTCGATACTGTTGCTTCCGAGCACGGTGCGCGTATGACAGCCATGAGTAGCGCAACCGATAATGCGGAAGAGTTGCTTAAAAACTTGCGTATCAATTATAATAAAGCACGCCAGGAAGCCATCACGACCGAATTGGGCGAGATTGTGGGTGGTGCTGCGGCATTGGAAGGGTAATACTTTTTGATATTTTATTCGGTAATACAAACAGCCGCCTCGATTTGGTTCGGGGCGGCTGTTTGCGTTAGTAGGGGAATAAAAGGGGTATTAATGTTGAAATCTCTCGAATGATTGCCAATATTTATCTTTGTAAATAGCATATTCGATCTCAAATTTCCCTGCATATTGCTGCTCAACCCCATAAAAGACCTTAGACTGTTTTCGAATGTCATTACAAGCAAAATAAATTTTTCTTTCACTATCAGCCGTTTGTCTTCCAATATATAAACAACCATCTCTATCTTTGAGTTGCTGCAATATATTGTCTTCAAGAGTATCTAGTATTTGAAAATCTTCGTCGTCAGGCATACCATTACTGTCGCTTCCATCATATTTTATCGTTAAAATAGAAATCCATGGATGAGAGGCTTTGCTATCCCAATCCAGTAATTCTGTCTTAATTAAAGCAACTAAGCGATTTCCACTCTGCAAGTCTGCCTCAAAAATTGAAAATTCATCCTCTTGCGCATCATAACGGACACCTTCGTATTTTTCAATAAATTCTTTTTGCCGCCAATTTAAAAAATCTTTAAGTTTGGTAATTGGGACTAATTTTTTCTCTACTTCGTGTTTGCCAATAATTTTGAGGTTGTCTATAAGCATTAATGAATCCATTTCTCCCAAATAGTTATCTAAAAAAATGTAAACCCCATTTTTAGTTTCATTTCTATTTTGCTCGGTCAAATCATGGTAAATGATGCTGATGTCAATTTCATCGGGATAGTCGTCTAGTTCATTGGAGTAAAAACTGATATTTTCGCTATTAAATTCATAATCACCCATTGTGATAGAAAACGCTTCATCTGTTGGGGCTTTATGTGCTGTGATTTTCCATCTATCCATTTTTGGTGCAGCGTTTACGAGTTCCTCAACAAAAACAATTTGCTTCGCATTTCCATCAGCGGTCAGTATTAATTCAGCGGTATTATCGTCGTACATTCCTGATAGAAAAAAATAGCCTTCTTTAAGTTCGTCCAGTTTGGGTGTAAGTTGATCAAAAAATAATTTTTCAATATTTTCAATACTTGTACGACTTTTTACAACATTAAAAAAATCTTTTTCGTGCTTTTGAAACCAATTCCAAAAGTCATCGTACGATTGTATTGGGGCGTTTTTTTTGCTAAATATATTTTTTAATAAATTCATTTGTTGTTTTTTTATTGTTGCAAAATTAAGGAAATTATCCCATATAAATTTGTATTATTCGGAGAGTAACTATCCAGCCGGCCTAGAATTCCCTGTAGGGAATATATGTTTATAGGCCAAATTAGGATGAATAGTCCAAATCCCGTAGGGATTTTATGTAAAAAAACGCATAAAATAACATACATTCCCTACGGGAATTTAGGGGGGGCATTCAGCCTATAAACATACATTCCCTACGGGAATTTTGACAGCGGCTGAATAGTTACTTCGGAGAAGTACATACTCATATATCTGATGCTTTTGAATGGCAAAAAAAAAATCACCGAAGGTTATCCCTCCGGTGATTTTCTATCATTGCTACAGATAAAAACTAAATTCACATAAGTAAGTATCTATTGCTCCTTTCTACTTATCTAACAACCGTTACATCGCCGCGGTATAGCAACTTTTTACCATCCACAAACAATACTTCAACGGCATATACATATACGCCTGGATTCACGAGTTTTCCATTGTGTCTGCCATCCCAACCATTATTGAAAACAAAGGTTTGTTCTGGCAGGAAATTATTCTGGTCGTACATCAATTCACCCCAGCGGTCATATACGCGCATATAATTTACTTTCTCTACGCCAATGCCGCCGCCCACACCAAATAAACGGTTAAGGTTGTCATTTGGAATGAATACATTAGGAATGTAAATATTGCGGTTAAGATCTACTTCAACCATGAGTGAACCTTTGCCTGTGCAACCATTACTGTCTATTACCGTAAGCATTAATGTACCTGATTCAAAGGTGTACATCGTTGCGTAGAATTCGGTTGGGTCTTTCACAAACTCTGCTGGAGACCATTCAAAACTAGCCAAATTATTTACAGTAGCCCCTAAAAGTTCCGGGGATAATCTTAAGGTATCACCCAGTTGTATTTCAATAGAAGAAGGATTGAAATTAACTTTAATTTCTTCAGGTTCTGGAACATCTATCGTATCAGTAACTTCACAGTTTTTATTATCGATATAAGTGATATAGTGTTCTCCTCCCGAAATACTCGAAACAAGGGTAGGGGAGAGCGGCACTCCAAAGTCCACTGTATAACTATACGGTGCACCAGAACCACCAGTTATAGCAACGATAGAGATAGATGTTTCATCACCAAAACATTTTAATGGATCGCCAAGTTGATATGCGCCTACCACGAAAGGAGGGTCATTCAAGGTAATTGAAGTAGTACCTGTGCAACTTTTGTAATCACTCACTGTTACCAAATAAGCACCTGCCGACAACATTTCGAGTGGGTTAGTTGTACCAATTTGGTTATTACCATCCGACCAAATATAAGTATATTGTCCAGGGCCACCATTGGGCACTGCGTTTCCGCCTTGTACAGTTAGTGCGATGGCTCCATTATCGTCTCCTGCACATGCCAGTTCTTGCGAACCAGAAGGGTTTTTGGAAATAACAATAGGCCCAGGTTCTTCTACTTCAAATGAAGCGGTACCAGTGCAACCATCCTTGTCTGTAATAGTTACTGCGTAAGGGGTATTCGCCATTAGGTTAGATTGTAGCGAATTGGTAGATCCGCCTTCCCACGAATAAGTGAATGGAGCACCATTGCCACCTTCCCCTGAAACACTAATTTGCCCATCAGATAAGCCATTGCAAGATACAGAGTCGATAGAAGATTCTGCACCCGCAATAATCATTGGAGGTGTACCAATTGTAATTTGTTGAATAACAAAGCATTGCGACGAACCAGTTTCAGTAACGGTAACCGTAAATGTACCCGCACATAAATCATTACGTACAGAATCGGTGCTACCTGCTACACTCCAAATGAAATTAAAATTATTGTTAGGAGGGTAATTGGCTTGAATTGTAGCTTCGCCATCACAAGTACCAAAGCACGAAGTACCTACTGTTGTTGGGATGAGTTGTATTTGTGGAGGTTCTACCAATGTGAAATTACCAACTAAGGTACACTGTTTAGTATCCGTAATTGTAACCGTATAAGAGCCTGCTATTAATCCGGATATCGGGTTGATCGTATTAGGCGGTGGTACCGACCACAAGAAAGAATAGTTTGGATTGCCTCCTTCTACACCAATAGAAATCCGTCCATCCAAATAACCAAAGCAAGTTGGGTTTTCCAAGGTAGTATCAATAATCGCTAAAGGCATTACACCAACCAACGTAACAGTGTCAGTATTTGTACAAAAGTTAGCATCTGTTACTCTTATTACATAAGTGCCACCCATTAAGTTATTTATATTGGCTTGATTTGGCGACACGATCGTATTGCCCGTCGGGGACGTCCACAGAAAGCCAGTTGCTGTGGGCGCAATTGCAGTAAGGCTACCATCGCTACCACAACGCACATCCACTTGTGTAATACTAGTGATTGCTGGCGGAGTAGGCAATGCTAGCGTAGTGTCAAATACAGCGGTACACAGATTAGCATCTCTTACAGTTACTGTATAGGTACCAGGCCCCAAATTTGAAATACTACTACCGATATTACCAGTACCAGTGCTCCATGCGTATGTAAAGGTATTAGGCGCACCTGTTCCTCCTTGGCCAATAACACTGATAGAACCAGATGTCGTGTTAACGCAAGAGGGATTGGTTACAGTAATCGGGACTGCCGTAAATACTGGAGGCTCGGAGAGGCAAACGGTCAAAGTATCGTTACAACCATTTACATCTACTGCGGCTACAAAATAGCAACCTGCATTGAGGTTACTTGCTGTGCTGCCAAGAGGAGTGCTTACAATAGTGCCTCCTGGTACCCAAGTAAAGAAGAAATTACCGGCTGGTGTTGCAGGAGTTTCAATAATCGTTACGCCTAATTGCCCATTGCTACCACCATTACAACTTGGTAATTGCGTGAGTGCCATATTCTGGGTCAATTCAATTTTGCGCAGTGTTGGGATAGTAAGGTCATAAGAGAACGTACACCCATTGGCATCGGTACTTACAATAAGGTAATTCCCGGCCAGTTCATCGCAACCAGAACTATAGGTAACGCCAGTAAAATTACCAGCATTGAGGGTGTCTCCACCTTCTGTAAGATAAAATACATCGTACATATATTGGCCACCAAAAAATGGTGTACCACCTTGCAATTCAAATGTAAAACAACCATTGGCCAGACCTGTACACGAAGCAGGGGTGATCGTCGGAACTTTATTCAATAATTGAGGCGGATTACCTAAGGTGCCACTTGCGATTGCGGTACAGCCGGTAGCAGTTTGAGTAACAGTAACGGTATAAACACCTGCACCTACATTTGTTTGTACGGGGCCAGTTGGGTTTGGTACACCTGTTGGTGACCAATTTAAAGTATAGCCAGTAAGGTCTGTAATAGCCGTTGTGCCTAGAAAAACAGTGACAGAAACTTCTCCGGATGCTTCGCCGCTACATTTGGGCAGCTGTGTGAGATTGAGTGCTGCACCCAGTTGCTCGGGTTGAACTACGACCAACGTAAGGGTATCTGCGTTGGCAATATCAGCACCATTTTGTGGGGTAACAATGATTTCGTATGTACCTGGTGTAAGGTCGTTGATCGCAGCAGTCGTGTTCGCCCCCACAGGAGGTGTGATCGTACCAGTGGGACCTGGAGGAGTAATCCTTCTGTATATGATTTCATAAGGTGGTTCTTCTCCTGAAACAGTTATAGTGTAATCAAATAATATATCGTTACAACCCGGAGGAATAGTATCAATATCAATGATCAGCGGGTTAAACACCGAACAGAATGTACCGTTGACTGCTTCTACTGCGAGCGGGTCGCCAGCTGCATTAAACGAACTGACAAAAGATGGGATATTAATAAATGTCAGCGGAGTACAAACGTTGTTCGTTTGAGCCAAAACAGTAAAACAAACCTCCATTAACACTTCTGTAGGTGTTAAGGTAGCAGGTAATGCTCCACTATGCAGAAGGCCTAAATAACCTTCACTAACTAAAGAAGTTTCTGTACCACTGGAAGGCACAAAATCAGTTAAATCTCCATTGATGTTTTGAATAAAATCAGGGAGTTGCAACTGTAAAACAGCAGGATCCCATTGCATAGAAATAGAAAAGCCCTGAATATTTGAAAAATTCTGTGTTGTAATCGGAATACATACCGTCTCGTTAGGGCCGCCGGTAATATTAGGCAATACAAAACCTACATTATCAGAGTTAACACAAGCGGTCATATCAATTTCTCCTCGGAATCCACAGCTTTTACCATCTTCAATTTCAATGACATAAGTTCCGGAAACGGGTACACTAAATACGACACTAACATTATTACTCAGTTGATTAAAAGGTGTATTAATCAATGCTTTTACAGATGGATTTCCTTTAAGATAAACTTTTACGTCGTACAAAGCAGTGGCATCCCATTCAGGGTAACCTCCGCCTAATTTGAAACGACCCAAGCAAGTATTTCCACCAAAAGATGGGGTAATACCATCTGCTGATACAGCATTCAAATAAACTACTTCAAATGCTTGATCTGTACGTACGTTAACGCAATCGCCAGGAGCACCACCTTGAGTCGTTGTCTCGTAACCATTATTGGTTGCATCATCAAATGTAATGGGGGCAAAATGGAGTAAATATGGAAATCCCATATTGAAAGTGGTTTGTAAAAAGCCACTGTTAAAAAACCAAGTATCACCATTAGGGTTACCGCTTGTAACAAGAATTGGATCGGTTGGAGTGACAAGCAAACAAGGGTCGCCAGGATTGCCGGGACTGCCGGGATTGTTTGGCGGACTTGGAGGTATTGCTGGCGAACCAATAATTTCATTCAATGTAGTTCCTGAAACAGTAGGTGGACAGGTGTAAAAAGCATACCCAATACCTGCGGGGGTAAGGGGGTTGGGGTCACCATTTAGGTTAAAGTCACCATTGTGGTTGATAAAAATGGAGTCATTACGGCACAACCAAATCGTATCTAACGTAAGGTCGTTACTTTGTGTGTTTACTCCTTTTTGACCCAAAACAAAAGTACCCGCATTGTTGAGGCAGGGTATCTCTTTTGTTCCTGAATTTGCCTTATAAGGCCCTTTCGGGAAAGTGATCGTTTCTGGTGTTTGGGCATGTACTAGACATGCTGAAAGACAGGCGAATGCCAGGATTAGAAATTTTTTCATCTTAGAGTGAAAATTTACAACGGGTTGATGGATATAGTGGATGAGAAAGCGAGAATTTAAAATCAACAGACTCGCTCTAAGGAAAAGACGCTGTTTGTTGTACCAAAAATTAACGCGAAGGTAAAATAATGATTAAAAAGGTACTTTTTTGAAGGAACAACCTTTGGGAAGGCTTAAACCGACAAAAGAGGCGCAAAAGTAGTATATACTAGGCATTCTACCTAATCAATCTTAAATATTTAAACCAAAAAACATGGTTTATTTGGTTCTATGGGGAGGCTAAACCGCTGCCAAACGACTGTTTAACATTGTTTATTGCTGCTACTATTAGGCATTAACGTGCGGTTACCGTACAATTTGTCCGTTTAGTACAATCTGAGAGATATGGTCTTCCCCAAATGCATAAGGAATGTATGCCATAGATGGTATCTCTTTGGTAATGAATACATTGGGTTTTTTACCAATGGCAATACTTCCAACCCTGTCGTTCATCTCCATTGCATAAGCACCATTTATTGTAGCAGCATTGATGGCCTCTTCGGGCAACATTTTCATTTTTATACAAGCCAATGCAATAACAAATGGCATTTTTCCGCAGGGCGTTGATCCTGGGTTATAATCTGTGGCCAATGTAACAGGCAAGCCAGCGTCGATCATTTTGCGCGCTGGCGGATAAGGGAGTCCGAGGAAAAATGCGCAGGAGGGCAATAGTGTAGGCATGGTTTCACTGTTCAACAAACATTCAATCTCGATGTCACTGCAATGTTCTAAATGATCGACAGAAAGGACATTATTGGCCACACCCACCTGTACACCGCCTGTTAATCCAAGTTCATTGGCATGTATTTTACCTTTTAGGCCATATTCCAGCCCTGCTTTTAGCAGCCGATCTGTTTCGTCTGGGGTAAAGAAACCTCGGTCGCAAAAAACATCTATATAATCGGCTAATCCTTCTGCCGCAACCATCGGCAGCATCTCTTTTATGATTAATTGAATATACCCTTCTCGGTTTTCTTTATATTCTGGCGGAATGGCGTGTGCTGCTAAAAAGGTAGATTTAATGGGTATTGGGCTTTTTTCTTTGAGTTGTCGGATAACCCGGAGCATTTTTAATTCGCTTTCGGTACTGAGGCCATAACCGCTTTTTATTTCAATGGCTCCAGTTCCATAACCGATTACCTCCTGTAGGCGGCTCCATGCCCTTTCAAAAAGGTCTTCTTCGGTCATTACACGTAATTTTTTTGCGCTATTGAGAATGCCGCCCCCATTTTGGGCAATTTCTTCGTATGTCAATCCCTTAATGCGCCCTACAAACTCTTCCTCTCTGCTGGCTGCAAAGACCAAATGAGTATGCGAATCGCACCAACTTGGAAATACCATACGCCCTGTGGCATCCAAGATATGATCGGCTCGTTCTGGGCAATTATCCATTTGTCCAAAATTGATAATTCGTTCATTATCAAGTAATAGCCACGCGTTTTCTAATACTGGTAAATGAGCCATATCGGCTCCTTTTACTACTTTTCTGTTGGAGTTGTCCACTTGGACCAATGCTCGAGCATTTCTGATTAATAAAGTTGACATGGAGGCAAAGATAGTGCGATTGATCCGATTGTACAAAAGTGGTACTATTTAGGATACAGAAATTGCACATAAAGTTAACTTTAAATCATCTATAGCCTTTGTTTGCCCAGCGAAAAAAGCAAACCTATCGAAAAAGTCGAGTAAATCTAATTAATTCCACTACTTTTGCGTTCCATTAGTTATACAGACAGAAAAAAATGCAATACGAGCAACTCTTGCGGGATACAGAAGTCTATGTTTTAGGCTTTTTTGAGGAGAAAATATCAAATAAATTTGTTTTTCATGATTTGGAACACACTGTCCAAACCGTTGCTGCCGCAAAAGCCATTGGGGAAGGATTTAGGTTAGCAGAAAAGGATTTGGCCTTGGTTCAATTGGCTGCTTGGTTCCATGATACGGGATACTATGAAGGCGCAACTGAACATGAAGAGCGCAGTTGTATCGTTGCTACCCAATCCTTAAAGGACATATTGCCCGAGGAAGACCTTAAAATTATTTTAGGTTGTATCCGTGCTACTAAAATTCCGCAAAGCCCAATTACCATACAGGAACAGGTGTTGTGTGATGCCGATTTGAGCCATTTGGGTATGAAAATTTACTGGGATCGAACAGGAAAATTGAGACAAGAATTTGTGCTTGCACGCGATTTGATCATGGGCGAACAGGATTGGATCAATTTTGAACTTAATTTTATGCTTGGCCACGAATACCATACGACTGTGGCGAGGGAGATGTTCAATAAGAAAAAAGGTAAACATATCCAGCAATTACTCAAACAGAAAAGACGGCTTAATCCAAATGAAGCACCCTCTGTGGATGAAATAGCTATTACTGAGGACGCTGGTAAAAAAAATGACATTGAAAAGATTCTCAAAGACAGCGAACACGAACTTAAAAAGAATAGCCAAGGGCGAGGGGTGGAAACTATGTATCGAACTACGTATCGTACACATACCAATTTAAGTACTATGGCCGACAGTAAAGCCAACCTCATGCTATCTGTCAATGCTATTGTTATTTCCATTATGGTGTCTAATTTAATACCACAATTGAAAGATAATCATAAACTAGTTATTCCAACCATTTTGCTTACAATGACCTGTTTGGGGTCGATGATATACGCTACTTTGAGTACGCGCCCAAAGGTAACTGAGGGAAATACTACACGCGAAATGATTAAAAAGCGGAATGTGAATCTTTTGTTTTTTGGAAATTTTTATAATATGAAATTAGAAGATTTCCAATGGGGAGTGGGTGAAATGCTCCGCGATCCTGATTTTCTATATGGTTCCATGAGTCGTGACTTGTATTATTTAGGCAAGGTTTTGGCTAAAAAATATCAGTACCTCAGTATTTGTTACAATATTTTTATGTACGGCATTATTATATCTGTGCTGGCCTTTGGTGCCGCATTTATCATCTAATTTATGAAATTACACTTAATTATTAGCATTTTTTTGGTATTCGGGAGTGTCGCTCTTTTTGCTCAAGAAGAACAAGTTCCAGATAATTCTTACTCCCCAAACCCCAACAATAAACCTAAGGTAAAACCCGATAAGCCCGATTATGATTTACCTGATCCTGTACCATTCGCCAATACGATTAAGGCAGATGATATAAAAAAATTAATTTATGTTTTGGCCTCCGATTCTTTACAGGGGCGCGAAACGGGTACGGAAGGACAGCGCAAAGCCGCTGCTTTTTTGGCGAATTGTCTTCAAGAAAGTGGTATTCCGCCCAATGGCGACCGCGGCACTTATGAACAAGCCATTCATTTGGAACGGGTTTCTTGGAAGAATATCGGTATTACTGTAGATGAGGTTTCTTTTAAAAGCAGGGAAGATTTTTATGTCTATCCTTCTATTACTACTTCAATACCGTCGGCAATGTACAAAGAAGTACTTTTTATGGGTTATGGTATTGATGATCCCAAATACAGTGACTATGGGAAAAATGATGTAGAAGGCAAAGTATTGTTATTTTACGACGGCGAGCCGATGGACGCATCTGGAAATTACTTGGTTACGGGTAATACTTTCCATTCTGATTGGGCATTGAGCTGGAAGAGAAAAATTGAGTTGGCCAAAAGTAAAGGCGCCGCAATGGTTTTTATCATTGACCCCGCTTTGAAAGAAAACTTGAAAAAGAATCGAAAACTGATTTCCACCTATAGTTGGACACCCGTTGAAAAAAACGATCCAAGTAGAATGAACAAGATGGTCAATACCGCTTTTATTAGTGAAGATATGGCCAAAGCGATCTGGGGAAGCAAATCGGAGAAAGTAAGCGATTATTTGTCAGATATAAAAAATGGAAAATCTGTTAAGCCTGTAAAAATAAAAAATAAAATTGAGGTTAATCTCGATAAAGACCTTACCCGATTGGACGGTAGCAATGTTATCGGTTATATAGAAGGTAGCGACCCCGAATTAAAGAAGGAATTGGTGATCGTAACCGCCCACTATGACCACTTGGGTTTTGTGGACGACCGTATTTATTATGGTGCCGATGATAATGGTTCCGGTAGTACTGGGTTGATGGAAATTGCTCGGGCTTTTGCCGAAGCTAAGAAAAAAGGTGTCGGTCCCAAGCGTAGTGTACTTTGCATGTGGGTAAGCGGCGAAGAAAAAGGTTTACTCGGCTCGCGGTATTATGTTGATTTTCCTTTGTTCCCGCTTAAAAAGACAGTTGTTGATATTAATATTGACATGATAGGACGTATTGACGACGAGCATAAGGATGGCAATTATGTTTACGTTATTGGTTCGGATCGCTTGAGTTCAGAACTACACGAGATACACGCCCGTAATAATCGTGTTTATACTAAGTTGGAATTGGATTATAAATACAATGATCCAAAAGACCCGAACCATTATTATGAGCGTAGCGACCACTATAATTTTGCAGAGCGCGGCATACCAGCAATATTTTTCTTTAATGGTACACACGCCGATTATCATAAGGCTACCGATACGCCTGATAAAATTGATTGTGAAGCATTGGCGAAGCGTGCTCAACTGGCTTTTTATACCGCTTGGGAAATTGCAAATCGGCCTAAAGCATTGGTCGTCGATAAAAAATAAGTGTTAGTCTGCTCTTTTTTTTACTTTAGTCGGTTAATTTAAACTTATTTTGTCTGTAAAATAGCGTGTCAGAAACCTGACTTTTTAAAAAAAATGTTCAACGGGGTACTAACACGGATAAGTAGAATATTCTTACATTTGAATCGTATTTGTTCACAACTATTCAAATCTATTCTCATGGCAAAAGAAAAATTGACACTCGATGAATTAAAAGTGCAAAGTTTCGTCACTACACTTACTCCTGAACAAATGAACAATACCAAAGGTGGTATCTATATCATTAAAGGTAGAAAGTTCGATTATCGCGTTCGCTGGACATCTTTGGATACCCGTGCAGCGCAAGAAGGCGTAAATGTTGATGGTGGCGGGAAATGAGTTAAACTGCTTGATTTATGATTTGTGAAGCATAATGTCTTATAAATCATAGATCAAGCACCTCTTCCCCTCCATTTTTCCTTAACTGTTTCGCCATACGATTTTCCGCTTATTTGAGCATCAATCCATGATTTGAGGTCGAATATCTGATTAATGGCATTGGTACCCGCAATATTGCCCCAACTTTCCTCGAAAAGCACAATTGCCTTCTTCTTTTCCGCTGCATTGGGAGCGCGCATTAAGTCGCTCATCAGCTGGATAAATTTCTTTTCCAAGTCATAAAGCCTGTTTTTTTGCCTTAAAAAGCGTTTGGTGGATCGTATCAACGACTCCAACAATAACATGTTGCCCAATTCATAGTGGAGTAACAAGGCAAGTATTCGTGCAAGACTTTGTAGGTCTTCTCGTTCGAGCGAGCGGGGTTGTGATAGCCAAATATTTAGGTATTCCAATGCTTGCACATAGTTGCCACATCCGAAGGAGATATAGAAATATTGGAAGAAAAAACTAGCCGTTTCATAGTCTTTAGAATGGAGTAATTCCGCTTCTTCTTTGCAACGAATAAGTTCCTGTTGTGCGTCTTCAAATTCGCCCGTAAACTGGCAAAGCAGGAACATGGAAGAGTAGTATTGGCGGTGTATTTTTCGCCGATCATCCTCGGTGCGTGGTACGAGTAACCGGAGTTTTCGCAGTGCTTCACGTACTTCATTATACCGTTCTCTAAGGCCACAAGCGAGTATATAATTGCTGAGTGCTGCAATATACTCGGATTGATTTTCTTCTAAGAAAAAAGGCTGATTTTCAATGATTTGTATTGTTTTTTGGCCTGTAATATAAAATTTTTCAATATCCTGTGCAGCGTAATAGTACAAATTGACCGTGCGGTAATACATAATTATTCCCCTCTTAGAAAGTGCAGGATTTTCTTCTTCAAGCAGTGCTTCGGGTATCATCTTCTTAAGGATATCCATACGGTTTGCATCGCGCTGAAAGGCATCTTTTTTGATGAGTGCGTACATCCTGAAAAAGAGTTTTCGGTAAGTAGTTAGGTTGTTTAATTTGGCCAAAATCTGGCTTTCTTCTTGGTCTAAAAGATCGAGTTGTGTATGGAGGAATTGTACATCCATACGGGTATAAGCAAGGTGTCTGTACCATTTGTAAATATCCAATTGCCAGGTAAATAATTCATATTGCGCCGCTAGTTTTTGAGCCTTGGCCAATTGTGTTTCGCAATCATCGTAATGCCCTCGTTTGAACAAGGAAGATACCGAACGAAGGTAATGTGAAAGTTTACCCTCTACCGAATTGGATTCATCATAAGATTGGAACGATTTTAAAATTAGATCATAGAGATAGGACTTGAGTTCAGGGTATTTTTTGCTGTCCACATCCTGTTTCCCATAGATGATTTTGCGCACCTTGAGACTATCATATTCAACCATATTAGCCAATACCTCGAACATTTGGAGGTACTTACTATCGCGGTCTGTTTTGCCGCGTATGAATATTTTGAAGTACCGACGCTCCGCAGAAGAAAGCGACCGGATCAGTCGATGTAATTTATCAGAAGGCGTTTTTGCCATTATATGAATTTGTAAAAGTTTGTAAAAGTTGGTTTAATGCAAGGTTTGTTAAGGTGCTGGGTGGCATTGCGATATTTATGTCGGTTAACTGGATTTTAAGTTTGACGGCTCAAAATTGTCACTTTTTTATCATCTAACCAAATAAATTTTACAACCCTGAAACCTGACTTATTTTAAAACTTGAGTTGGTGCTTGTCGGTATTCGCCGGACTTTTGTCTTATCAAATCGGAAGTAGATCGGTAAAACGAAAATTTCCTTCATTATTAAATCATATCAGCCATGTCAAATAGTGTACAAAATAGAAAGCGTTCGGTAAAGTCTATGTCGTTTGGGATTCGATCCATAGCACAAGATCTTAAAGACTTGCCCACATTGCCGTTGGCCATTGTACCTCATGTATCAATGGACGAAAAAATGGACAATGAACGAAAGAAGATCATGTTACCTACTATGGAAGGTATTAGTTTTGAAAAAGTAAAAAATATTCTATACTTAGAAGCCAGCGGAAACTATACCCTTATTCATTTCACTGATGGCAGAAATACGCTTGTTTGCAGGTCACTATGTGAAATTGAAAACAAACTTCCAAACAATGCTTTTGTGCGGATACACCGCTCACATACCATTCATTTGAATCATTTGAAAAAGTACGTAAGGGGCAAAGGAGGGCATGTTGTGTTAGACAATGGCATACTCCTCGCGGTCTCTTCTGGCCAAAAAGACCATTTCCTACAAATCCTCGAAAACTATTTTGCATAATGTTCTTCTTACAGATTTTTGAAAACTATGATGCATAATGCTCTTCTTACAAATCGTTGAAAACTATGATGCATAATGTTCTTCTTACAGATTTTTGAAAACTATGATGCATAATGTTCTTCTTACAGATCTTTGAAAACTATGATGAAGAATGCTCTTCTTACAGATCTTTGAAAACTATGATGAAGAATGCTCTTCTTACAGATCTTTGAAAACTTTTTTCTATTACTACCCAACCCCAAACCAAATGATTACGTTAAGTTATGAAAATAAACATCCGAATAAGTGAGGCGATACTTCCTACGAATCTGTTGAAATAACATGATTCCTCGATAAACACAGTAAGGGTTTGGTAAACACCGGATACGAAACGTCGTCATCCGGTGTTTCCTTTTTATTTTTTCAATTCACGTATTTCCACTTTTCTAAAATCAATAGGTTGTCCTTCGCTTTGTAAGGCTATAAATCCAGATTTGAGTGCTTTCCCATCAATTTTTATCTTAGGATCGTAGCGATTGGCCACGCCGCCGCCAATTTGCGGTTTTGAATATTGCATGACAGTATCACCATTAATAATATGTGTTATGAGCGAATCCCCTAGCACAATCAACTCAGCCCGTACCCATTCATTGGGCTGGTAAGTTTTGGATTTCGATTCGATGCAATGTCGCGGATCTATTTTGCCTTCATAAATAATATCGGTGCCAGGCGAGCACATATTACCCGTGGGACGGGGTTGGTCATCACCAAGGCTGGCTAAGAATTGCATCTCGACAGAAATGGGCCAGTCTTGTTCTTTGGGCATAGTGCGCGGATCTTGGGAGTGAAACATGACTCCGCTGTTCATTTGGATATAACTGGGTGCGTCGTCGCGCCATTTGCCCCAAAAACGGTATTCAACCACCAAATGGTAATGCGAAAATGGTTTATTAAAGTACAAATGGCCAAAGCGATCATTAAAAGCATCGTATTGGTCGTAACGCACCTTGATCTGTCCGTCTTCTACCCTGAAAGTATTGCCGTAATTGTCACCTACGTCATGGTGGTGAATTTTTACAGTCCAGTCTTTGATATCTTTACCGTTGAATAATGATATCCATTCGTTTTTCGAGGATTTTGATGTTTTAGTGGTGGTACAAGTGGTGCAAGTGAAAAGCAGCAAAATGGCGATGATTGGTGTGAAATTGTGCAAGTTGGGCATAATAAAATGATGTATAACTAATTAAGGCAAATGTCCACACAATAATTGGTGCTGACAAATATCTTATCTATTATTTTTTAGCGTAGATATACTGAATTGTCCCTTTTGGGGCTATCTTAGTAGGAATAGGGTATTTTTTTAGAAAAAAAGTTTTAAAAATTACTAAATTTGCAAAATTATAATTTATTATCTATATTAAATGTATTTACCAAAATTCATAAGAAAATGGCGCAAGCAAAATGCCATGCTGCACTTCTACAAATCGATAGTCGGTAAGGGTGATTTGTGTTTTGATATTGGCGCAAATAAGGGTGAAAGGGCCGATTGTTTTTTAAAATTGGGTGCAAAAGTAATCGTTATAGAACCACAAAGTTCATGCTTTAATCTTCTCGAAAAAAAATACCAAAATTACGCTAATGTGGAATTACTGAAGTACGCAGTTGGGAGTACCGAAAGGGAAGACACATTGATGATTTGTGATGAAACCGATGAATGTTCTACACTTTCCAAGGAATTTGTTGACATCTATTCCAATTTTTCTGGATTGAATTGGGGAAAAACTGAACAGGTTAAGGTGGTTACTTTGGAAGGCTTGTGCCAGCGGTTCGGCACTCCAAACTGTTGTAAAATTGATGTGGAAGGATACGAATCAGCCGTATTTATGGGTTTGAATACTCCGATTAAATGGATCACTTTTGAGTTTAATCGTCCATTGCTCCACGATACCATCAAGAGTTTGGAGATATTAAGTGCTATTGGGAACTACCAATGCAATTATATTAAATACGAATTTATGAAATTGGCGTTGCCCGAGTGGATGCCTATAGATCAGTTTCGTCAAAATTTGGAGCAGATTATTTCGCCTGATATTTTAACAGGTGAAATTGTTGTACATTATTTGGGTAAACCTATGGAGTAGTTTGATCTTATACTACTGGACATTTTATAAAAAAATACGTTTAATACACCTTTGAAATAGTGGAAAGTGACATTTACGAAACTAAAAAAATTTCGTAAACATAATTAAATACAGTGTAAAATAAGTTTTTTTATAGTTAAATAATGCTTTTCTACCACAAAATCGCACAAAGATCATAAAGTGTTGTGTGCACTAAAGTGTACGAAACGCTTTGTGTTCTAAAAAACAAGCGAAGCACCTACTCTACGTCTTTGTGAACTTTGTGCACTTTTGTGGTGGAAAAAGTGGACGCTACGTTGTGGTGGAAAATATACTACGTTTATAAAAAACTTATTTTACAATACATTGAATGAAAATCAACTAAATGCGCTATTCACTCTTTAGCGCATCTACCGGATTTTTCACCGCAGCCTTCATCGCTTGCCCAGCCACTGTTAAAAAGGCTACTGCAACCGCCACCAACCCTGCGGCGCCAAAAATCCACCATTGTATATCAATATGATAAGCAAAATCGGAGAGCCATAAATTCATGCAATAATAGGCTGCCGGAGCGGCGATGACCAAGCCCAAGAGTACGAGTTTTAAAAAATCGATACTCAATAAAGCCACCACCGATGTTGCCGATGCGCCCAGTACTTTGCGTACACCAATTTCTTTGGCGCGTTGCATAGTGGTAAACATAGCCAATCCAAATAAGCCTAAACAAGCCACAAAAATGGTTAAACCAGCAAAAATAGCCAACATTAATCCCGTTTTTTGCTCCGATTTGTAGGTTTGCTCAAAACGCTCTTCCAAGAAGGAGTAAGTAAATGGTTCGCTGGGCGACAAAGATTCCCAATTGGCCTTTGCGTTAGTCAGCAATTCCGATATGTCGCGGGCGTTGGCTTTTACAATTAGATTTCCATTATTGCTTTTATTCCATACCATGACCAATGGCGTAATGGCCTCGTGTAACGAACGGAAATGGAAATCTTTTACTACTCCAATGACTTGATAACGAACAGATTGGCCACTTTTTTGGGTGTAGTGTACGGTATGTCCCAATGCATCTTTCTCCCAACCTAATGCTTTGGCGGCGGTTTCATTTAAGATGATACTGGTAGAATCGGAGCCATATTCACTGGAAAAATTACGACCACTTACCAATTTCATCCCCAAGGTGGCGAGGTATTTCTCGTCAACATCGTAACGGAGCGTCTTGGTCATTTGCTTGTCGTTTTCTTCTGGAGCAACAAAAAAATTGTTACCAAATGAATCACCTGCTGGCAAATACCCTGAATTACTGACCGATTGTACCCGTGTGTCTTGCTCCAATTGCTGCTTAAAAACAGGCCAGTTATTGCCCAATTGCCCGATATTGGGCAATACAACCACTTGCTCTTTTTGGTATCCCAGTTGTTTGTTTTGGATAAACGATAATTGCTGATAAACCACTAATGTGCTAATTGTCAATAATATAGAAATGCCAAACTGAAAAACAACCAGTCCACTACGCAAACCAAATTTGTTTTTCCCCTGCACAAATTTACCCTTCAGCACCGCAATAGGTTCAAATGCCGATAAAAAGAAGGCTGGATAAACGCCCGATAAAATACCGGTGATCAAACCTACGGCAATGATCCCCGGCAACAACCAATGATTGTCCATCGGATGAAGCGATAGCGGTAAATCAACAAATGCCTTAAAAAAGGGCATTGCTAAATAAACCAAACCCAACGCCACCAACAACGACAAACCTGTAAGTAGCATAGATTCAGCGATAAATTGCTGCACCAAGGCTGCTTTTGTAGAGCCCATTACCTTTCGGATACCCACCTCCTGCGCTCGTTTGGCGGCTGCAGCAGTCGCCAAATTCATAAAATTAATACAAGCAATCAGAAGCACAAAAAGCGCAATAGCCGAAAACATATAGACATACTGAATATTCCCAGTGGGCTCCATTTCGTGTTGGAAACCAGCACCAAAATGAATATCGGTCAGTGGTTGTAACGACAAGCCGAGGTTATTACCTTGATTACGAAATTCTTGGAGGGTCATGCCCATCGCCTCGGGCATTTGCGGACCTAAGTATTTGTCGATAGTGAGTGGTAATTTGGCGGCTAATTGCTGGTCATCTTGGCCTTCCTTTAATACGACATAAGTAAAAAAATTAGAAGTCATCCAAGTAGGGAGTTGTGCTTCGGGGAGGCCCGCCATCGCTACAAAAATCTCCATCCTGAAATGGGAATTGCTGGGTATCTCCTTGATGATACCTGTTACGATACAAGGTGTGGCTATGTTTTCAATGGATAGCACTTTGCCTATTGGGTCGCCGTCACCGAAATATTTTTTAGCGATACGTTTGGTCAGGACTACTGTATTTGGTTGTTGCAAAACGGTATTGGGATCGCCTTGTAATAAAGGCAGCGTAAATACTTCAAAAAAATTGGCATCAATATAAGCGGCTTTATCGCCTTTGAAAGTATTGTTTTGGTAAGTAATGGCTGGTTTGCCCATTTCTCGCAGACGCGTGGATGTCTCTATTTCTGGATAGTCGTTTTTCAACGCTTGCGCGACAGGTGGCATAACAGAGGATTCTTGCATAATTTGCCCCTGCACATTACCCGAAAAAGTAACACGATAAATTCGGTCGGCTTTTTTATGGAAACGATCAAAACTTAATTCATGCTGAATAAACAACAAGATTAAAATACAAGTAGCCATACCTATGGCCAAGCCTGCAATATTGATCGAGGTGAATGTCTTATTCCGCCAAAGGTTGCGGGAGATAATTTTTAGATAATTGGATAGCATAGTGCAATATGGGCAATTGATATGCCAAGTATTTATTTGCTGATAATCAATTAGTTAGAAAAAAAGAATGTTCGATTTCGTACAAATATACGTTCGATGATGGACATAGTGGTTTAATTTACTTACATTTGCTAAAATATGAAATTATACACTACACACATGGTGGGCCACCGTTGTAAAATGGCTGTAAAGGACTTATCGTCCCTTATATTTAAACAAGATATAAAAACTGGCGGAGGCCATAAATCTTCATTCAAATTTTGCAAATAACTAAACATGGCGTTGTTCTAAAAAAAACAGATACAGCCTTTGACAAAGCAGGCGTTTTGAACCCTGCTGTCCTTTATGAAGATGGAATTATCCATCTCTTTTTTCGCGCAGTGCGCAAGGGTAATTACTCTTCCATCGGATATTGTAAAATGAAGGATCCTCTTACCGTTGGGGAACGCTTTGATAAGCCTATTCTTTTTCCACAAACTACCTATGAGTCGCATGGTATTGAGGATGCACGCATTTCTAAAATAGACAATATTTATTACCTGACTTATACAGCCTATGATGGCCTAAATGCGCTTGGTGCTTATGCTGTTACGGGTTTTTTGCCTTATTTTGAGAAAAAAGGTATTATTTCTCCACAGGTTACCTATAATAAATTTAAGCATTTAACGGCGAGCCAAGAACCTTTGAGTGAAAAATATTTTAGGTACAATGGCCACCCTAATCTCAAAAGTAGTACGGATAAAAAAGCCTTGATTTGGGATAAAAATGTCGTGTTTTTTCCGCGGAGGATACAGGGTAAATTGGTGATGCTGCATCGGATAAAACCCGATATTCAAATTGTTGCGGTGAATGATTTGGCGGAATTGACGCCTGCATTTTGGGAAAATTATTTCCATACATTTAAGACCCATATTGCGATGGAGCCCGTTCATCCACACGAAGCCAGTTTTTTGGGAGGTGGTTGTCCGCCTATTGAGACGGAAGAGGGGTGGTTGCTGATTTATCACGGAGTCCACGATACACCTGATGGTTATCAATATACGGCTTGTGCGGCGTTGCTAGATTTGGAAGATCCGATGAAAGAAATAGCGCGCTTGCCTTATCCACTTTTTTCACCCGATCACGACCACGAAACAGTAGGGACAGTGAACAATGTTTGTTTTCCAACGGGTTCTGCTACGATCGATGGATTATTGTACATTTATTACGGTGCTGCCGACGACCAAGTGGCTTGTGCTTCGGTGAATCAGGCCGAATTGGTGGCTGAGTTGTTGACGCACCGCACAGATAAATAATTTTGTCCTTGATTTTTAGATACTTATGCAAACGTTTACGAAACCTTCCGCACTTTCCCATATGGATCAAAACTAAGACATGATAGCAAAACGGATGAAACGGATCACGCGGATTTAAACGGATTTTTTTGAAACAATCCGCTCTAATCCGTAAAATCCGTTTCATCCGTTCTCCCATTGAATAACAGGTGCATGTGGATCAAAACTAAGACATGATAGCAAAACGGATGAAACGGATCACGCGGATTAGAACGGATTTTTTTGAAACAATCCGTTCTAATCCGTTAAATCCGTTTCATCCGTTCTCCCATTAAATAACAGGTGTATGTATCAAAACTAAGACATGATAGCAAAACGGATGAAACGGATTTAAACGGATTTTTTTGAAACAATCCGCTCTAATCCGTAAAATCCGTTTCATCCGTTCTCCCATTGTACAACAGGGTGCATGTCACAATGGAAATTGCTGCGAAACCTCTAAGGTTTCGTAACCGTAGCTTCCCACTCCCTCCATTAAGTTCCTTTCCGAATTTTTCTGAAGGTTTCGTAAACGCTACTCAAAGCACATTTTGTGCAACTATTCGCTACGCAAAGACTTAACCGGGTTCATCATCGCCGCTTTAAGGCTTTGGAGACTGACCGTCATAAACGCGATCGCCATGGCACTCAAACCTGCCGCAGCAAACATCCACCATTCCATATCAATTCGATAGACAAATTCGGACAGCCAGTTTTTCATGCCGTACCAAGCGATTGGAACAGAAAATACAATGGCAACCAAGACCAGTTTTAAGAAATCTTTGGCCAATAAAGCAATTACCGAAGCCACGGACGCACCCAACACTTTACGCACACCAATCTCCTTTTTACGCTGTTGTGCAGCGTGTGTGGCTAATCCAAATAACCCCAAACAAGAAATTATGATCGCCAAAAAGGCAAAACCTTTGCAAGTATCCGAAAAACGGTTCTCACTCGTATAAAAATCTGCAATAGATTCATCAAAATAGGTAGCATCAAATACTTGTTCAGGATAAGTATTATCAAAGGCTCGTTGGATTGCCGCAGTAGTAGCCACCATATTTTTGGGTTCTATTTTTACACCCGCAGAATAAAATCGCTTCTTACTACACGAAATAACAATGGGTTCCAACTCATTATGCGCAGAATGGGAATGAAAATCTTTGACTACGCCAACCACCTTGCGCCACTGGTTGCGACCAAGACGTACTTCCATTTGGAGTGCTTCTTCGGGATTGGTGATACCTGATTTTTTCAAAAGCGTCATGTTTACTATATACTCTTTTGAGGTATCGCTCTGTTCTAACCAACGGCCTGCTACCAGTTCCAATCCATACGTTTTTTGGTAATCCGCATCACAAAATTTGATGGAGGTATTAAATTTTTGATCCTCTGTACCGCGACCAATCGCAAAATTAGTGGCCCAAGTACTCCCTGATGAAGGCTGGTCGTTGCCAAAAGCAGCACTTTCAACTCCTGGAATCTGGAGCAATTGCTGCTTAAAACCACCCATTTTAGATTGACTCAAACTGTCGCCACTGATGCCAAAGGTATAAATCAAATCTTTCTTGAACCCCAAATCCATATTTTGCAAATAATTCATTTGGCTCAAGGTAATAATCGTACCGATGATTAATGCTTGTGCAATGGTAAACTGCAACACCACCAAACCTTTGCGTAAGGAAACGCCGCCCATTGAACCATTAGAAACATCATTTTTTAAGGCGCGCACTGGGTTAAAACCTGCCAATACCATAGAGGGATAAAAACCCGAAAATGCAGTCATTATTACCGCCAAAACGCCCAAAAAGAGCAGTACGTTGGCCTGTCCCAGGAACGGCAAATCGGCGGGTACATCGGAGATATATTTGAGTAAAGGTGAGGTAAATCCTGCGATAAAAGCACCCAATATGACCGAAAACAACACTACTAAAGCCGTTTCACTCATAAATTGGCCAAATAGGGTAGTGCGGCTACCGCCCAAAGATTTGCGTACCCCAATTTCTTTGGCGCGGCGCATCGCCATGGCGGTACTCAAATTGATAAAATTGAAACAAGCCATCGCCAAGATCAAAATACCAATAAAGGAAAGTATCCATAACCTGTTTTTGGATACAACAGGGGTCGCTGATGTGCCAAAACGATCATCATAATGGAGTTCGGACAACGGTTGTAAATGGTGCGATTTGGATAGTATTTGCCCTCCGCCACTCATAGCGTATTCCACCTTGCCCACTTCTGCTACTAGAGCATTGGCAGGAATCATCGCATCTGTACTTTGGAGTAAACCAAATAATTGGTCATTACTACTCGTATTACCCCAGTCTTCGATGTACTCATATTTCTTTTTATCGCTCAAAAGAGTAGCATAAGAAATCAGCACTTCTATCGGAAAATCACAATTGATCGGTGGGGTTTGAATAATGCCTTCAACCACCATTGGCTCGTTGTCGATCAAAAGTGTTTGTCCCATGGCTTTTTCCCAGGAGTCAAAGCACTTAGTGGCCATTTCTTTGTTCAGTACAATGGTGTTAGGTGATTTGAGTGCAGTGTTTTTATCTCCCGCAAGCCATTGAAAATCAAATATTTGACAAAATTCCGGTTCCACAAAAAATGAAATTTTATTTGGCCCCATATTGAGTTTTTTTACTGCCGCCCCGCCGGTCATATTGGGTACAATCACAGTAGGCCAAGCCTCTTTGGTTTTAGCGGTATAAGCCAACTGAGGTACCGTCGTTTTTATGGCAGTCATGGCGGATATAGGCATTCCGCGGGTGTAATATTTTTCACCATCGGCACCTACTTCTGTGGTGACTACCCGCACAATACGATCACTGTGCGCAAAATCTTTGTTAAAACTCAGTTCGTAAGTGACCATGCGGTAAATCAGTAACACTGAGGCAATACCTAATGCCAATCCCATGACATTGAGTACCGTGAAACCACGTTGGCGAAGTAGGTTGCGCAATCCGATCTTTAGATAATTGTATAGCATAATTTAGTCGTTTGGTAAGTAGTGTTCAATATATGCACCAAGTTTATAAATAATTGATAATCAGTTTTTTAAGGTTATTATTCTAATGTTTTTTTGTCCGAACATGGACGACTTGCGTTCACTTTCGGACATTTATGCTACTGCGAGCAGCAAATGTACACTATCTTGCACCATTATGAATATGATAAAAACAAGTCTCATTTATATTGCCGTTATTACGGTATTGGCCGGATATGCACTCTATTTGGTGGCAGCGAAATCGCGGCAACAGGCGCATTATTTTGATATAATAAAAGTCGCAAAACGAGCGGAAGAGGTGATTGAGCGGGATCGTAATGCCAATTTTCAGGCCATTGAAAAAGGGAATAAAGACTATCCATGCGCCTTTAATGCACTAATACAGCGCAATGCCCAAGGTATTCCTATGTTTTTGGACACTACAATGGAGGCAATGACAACATACTTAGACCGAGGAGATACCGATAAACTCAGTACGGACCAGTATTTTGCCGCAGTACAAGCCAATCTGCCCAATGAGCAGCAATTAACGACGATTTTTCAAAACCAAACTAGATGGCAGGATAGTCTGCGGTATGCTATCCACGAAAGCAAACAATCATTAGCAGACTTGGATAAGTTGCTCGCCGATTTCCCCAACGAATTGGCGCAAAAGATACTGCACAACGGTCGTCTCGATCAAAAAGCAGCACTTTTGAGGTGTTATGCGCTACACCAACAAACGGTAGGGCATTTTGTGATGAAGACTTTAAAGGAGCGCATGATGGGTGATGAAATGCGTTTTGATCGCCTCTTGCCCGCATTTATTACAAATAAAACTTGTCTTAGAGCGGGAGATGTTTTTGAATGCGGAGTATTTGCTTATCCATACTCAACACGATCCGAGAATTTACGGATGTCGGTCAATGGGCAACCCTTAAAAATAGTAGATGGTTTGGGGC
>JBEAVK010000164.1:0-11414 GCA_041160955.1 Bacteroidota bacterium | reverse complement strand
AATAAGTAAAGATCAAATCAATAAATTTTTCCGTTTGGAAAATCGAAATAATTAATACCATGCCATTTATCTCAAATCGCGGCGAAAACGCGCATACATCTCCCATTCGCAAGCTCAGTCCCTTTGCTGATGCCGCCAAAAAAGCAGGAAAAAAAGTATATCACCTCAATATTGGTCAGCCAGATATTCTTACACCGCCGGCTGCCTTGCAAAAGGTAAAAGATACCGATATTCGTATTTTGGCGTATAGTCCTTCTAGCGGGCATACTCAATACCGCGAAAAACTACCGCAGTACTACCGAAAATATGGCATTTCGGTTACACCGGATGATCTATTGATCACCAATGGAGCATCAGAAGGTGTTTATTTTACGATGTTGGCTTGTCTGGATCGTGGACAAACCGTATTGGCCACCGAGCCTTTATATGCGAATTATGTCGGTTTTGCCGAAATGGCAGATGTGGAGATCAAACCTGTAACGACACTTATAGAGAATGGCTTTGCATTACCTTCCATTGATGATTTTGCACAGGCATTAACACCAGAAGTGAAAGCCATACTTTTGTGTAATCCCAATAATCCGACAGGTGCGGTCTATCCAGAAAAAATGTTGCGCGAACTAGCGGAACTAGCACTGGAACGCGATGTTTATTTGATGATTGATGAGGTGTATCGCGAATTTTGTTACGAAGAAACGCCGTTTTTTTCGGCTCTAAATCTACCGGGAATGGATCAGCATGTTGTGGTATTTGATTCTGTATCAAAACGTTATAGTGCTTGTGGTGCTAGGGTAGGGGCTATTGTTACTCGAAATCATGCATTACTCACTACGATCAATAAGTACGCAGAAGTACGGTTGAGTCCGCCTACTTATGGGCAAATTTTGGCCGAGGCCTTGTTGGACACCGAGGAGTCTTATTTTGTACAAGTAAATGCAGAATACAAACGCCGTCGCGATGTTTTATTCCAACGGTTGAATAATATGGAAGGCGTAACTTGTTACCAGCCAGATGGCGCATTTTATGTTTTTGCTCAATTGCCGATTGACCATTGCGAAAAATTCTGTCGGTGGTTACTCGAAGAATTTACGCTGGATAACCAAACTGTAATGCTGGCACCAGGTAATGGTTTTTATGCAACACCGGGGAAAGGTTTGCAGGAAGTACGTTTTGCGTATGTTTTGAACGAAACCGATCTGAATGCTGCGATGGATTGTTTGGAAGCGGCGTTAAAAGTATATGCGAGTACGGTGATGGCCGTGGCTCAGGTTTCTTAGGAACAAGACTGTTTTTTTGAAAAAAAACTTGATACGAAATGTTGTAAGTTTTGAAATAGGTAGTACATTTGTGTTTTAATTACCTTAACGTGTTTTAAATAAAATGCCTACCGACCGTAAAAAAGCCATCGACTATGATGGGCTGACCAAGGATTTTGTGACGAGTTTTTTTCCGTCTTTTATCCAGATTTCAAATCCAGCGCTGTATGCTGCTGTGGATTGGAACGTTCCACCTGTATTTTTGGAGCAGGAGTTATATAATATGATGAAAGGTCGATATTGGATGAAGGGGAAAAAGAAACTAACCGATAAACTGGCTAGGCTTCGACTTTTGAATGGGAATGACCATTATGTATTGGTGCATGTGGAGTTTCAGCATCGTCCGGAAGATGAATTTGGTAAGCGGATGTTTACCTATTTTGTTTTGGCTTTTTTGAAGCACGATGCGCAAGATTTTACGGCCATTGCCTTTTTTACTGGAGCGGCTCCTGAAAAATCCCAATTAGCCTACAGGTTGGATGTTTTTGGTACGAAAGTGAATTATCAATTTATATCATTGGTGGCTGTTGAGCAAGATGAAGCGAAGTTAATCAGGTCAAGAAATCCAGTTGCATTAGGTGTTTTGGCTGTAAAATACGCTTATGAAACAGAAAAGATGCCAGAAAAACGACTGTTTTATAAGAGAAAATTATTTGAAATTGCGGCATCAAAAGGAATAAAACGACCAGAATTGGTAAAACTCCTTATCTTTGTCCGAGATTTTGTAAATTTACCCCCGATTTTAGAAAATAAATTTTTAACTGAAACACTTGATCCATCAACAAGTAAATTAGAAGAAATGATCATATCCACAGGAACAAAAAAGATGTTTGAAGTATGGTACGAACGCGCCCATGGTTTCAACCCTAAAAAGGAAATTGCTAAGTTGAAACGTGAACGTGAGGATGCTAAGAAACGTGAATCTGCTGCCGCTAAACGTGAAGCGGCTGCGATACGTGAAGCCGCCGCCGCCGCCGCTGCGATACGCGAGGCTGCCGCCGCTGCTGAACGCGAGGCTGCCGCCGCTGCTGAACGCGAGGCTACTGCAATACAAGAAAAAGAAAATTCGATATATGTTCTACATTCCAATGGCGTTTCAATACCATTAATTGCAACAAGCATGGGTGTATCAGAGGATTTTGTAGCGCAAGTGGTTTCAAAAAAGAAGTAGAATTAGATAGATTGAAATTTTATTATAATTAAGTAAATTAGAAGAAATGATCATATCCGCAGGAACAAAAAAGATGTTTGAAGTATGGTACGAACGCGCCCATGGTTTCAACCTAAAAATGAATCTGCTTCACGCGAAAGTGACAAACGTGTGGCGGAAATACGCGAAGCCGCTGAACGCGAAGCTGCGATACACGAGGCTGCTTCGATACAAGAAAAAGAAAATACGATATATAATTTATATTCTAATGGCGTTTCAATATCAATAATAGCAATAGCCATGGGTGTGACGGAGGAATTTGTGGCAGAAGTGATCGCAAAAAGGAAATAGAATTAGCCCATTGCCGTATAAAAAATTGTAATAAAAAAGCCGTTCTGCAAGATCAACTCGCAAAACGGCTTTTTTTTATGTCCAAAAGATAAAATTACATATTTGAAATAATCTCGTCGCCAAACTCCGAACATTTCAACTTAGTAGCACCTTTCATCAAACGCTCAAAGTCGTAAGTAACGCGCTTTTTCTTAATAGAGCGTTCTATGCCTTTGACGACCAATTTAGCAGCCCTATCCCAGCCCATATATTCGAACATCATTACTCCCGAAAGAATTACAGATGAAGGATTTACCATGTCTTTGCCGGCGTACTTAGGTGCTGTTCCGTGGGTTGCTTCAAAAATTGCATGTCCAGTTACATAATTGATATTAGCACCTGGAGCAATCCCGATACCGCCTACCTGAGCAGCCAAGGCATCAGAAACATAGTCACCGTTAAGGTTAAGCGTAGCGATCATATCATACTCAGCAGGGCGGAGCAGGATTTGTTGTAAGAAAGCATCTGCGATAGCATCTTTTACAAGGAGTTTGCCAGCAGCCAATGCACTTGCTTGTGCTTTGTTAGCGATGTCTTCGCCTTTATCGGCTTTGATGCGCTCATATTCAGCCCAAGTAAATACCCTGTCTCCATATTCTCTTTCCGCCAGTTCATACGCCCAATCTTTAAATTTACCTTCCGTAAATTTCATGATATTGCCTTTGTGAACAATCGTCAAAGATTTACGATTATTTTTAAATGTATATTCCAAGGCTGCGCGCACCAAACGTTCTGTTCCCTCTTTAGAAACAGGTTTGATACCAAAAGAAGAAGTTTTTGGGAAACGAATTTTCCTCACCCCCATTTCGTTCTGAAGGAAATTCAACATCTTCGCGGCTTCTGGAGTACCACTCAAATATTCAATACCTGCATAAATATCTTCCGTGTTCTCGCGATAAATTACCATATCCACCAAACCCGGTTCTTTCACCGGAGAAGGAACGCCTTTAAACCACCGTACTGGTCGAACACAAGCATATAAATCAAGTTGCTGGCGCAATGCCACGTTCAAAGAACGGATACCACCACCAACGGGAGTAGTCAACGGACCTTTGATCGCTACTTTATATTTGTCAATCTCCGTCAATGTCTCTTCAGGAAGCCAGTTACCTGTTTTATTGAATGCTTTTTCGCCTGCTAAAACTTCTTTCCAAACGATTTTTTTCTTGCCTTTATAGGCTTTCTCCACCGCCGCATCCAAAACTCTAACGGCGGAAGCCCAAATATCCGCGCCTGTACCGTCGCCTTCGATAAATGGGATAATTGGGTCATTGGGCACTTTCAGTTTGCCCCGCTTAATGGTAATTGCTGAACCTGTCATGTGTATGAGGTGTATTTTCGTGTACTGATGTATGTAACTTTTCAAAATTACGCCGCAAAATTAGATAAACTAATCAAAATGAAGAATTTTTTAAAGAATTTAGTACAAAAAAAGCCTTTTAAATTTATTAGTCTGTTAAAGTCTATCCTAAAAAATATTTATGTTTGATTCGGTTTACCTTTGTGTCCGATTTGTTAATACTTTAATCTATATAAATATGCACTTTCCCAAATTCGGTTTACTCTTATTCGTTGGCTTTTTTCCAACACTACTCCAAGCTCAGTGCTCAGAGTTATCACTGAACACATTACAAATCATCGAAAACGCAGCCCCAGATGAAAAAGAAACTAAAATACTAGAAGCGGGCTTTGATCTAAGGCAGGCCAAAACCGGAAAAGGTAACGTCACAAAGGTTTATTCCAAATGTTGGGCCACTTCCGGTAAGAAAAAAGACTATTATGAACAAAAACTCCTTTGGGATTCGAGTAACGACTCGATCAAATTTGCGATGCTCAACGAACAGCAATTCCAAAACCTTAGAAAAGTATTGGACGAAAGGCACCCAAGCGGCGTTGGCTCGGCCGTAGTTGTCGGTAAAAAATTCACCTATTACCTTGGTTCCGAATCCATTGAAGGAATTGATTATTATACGATCATGCTGATCAAGAAATAGACATTTCCATCTGTATATTACAACGCTCATAAGGTGTTGGCCGCCCTTCCACCCGGGTAAAGCCTAGTTTTTCGTAAAGACGAATAGCGGGGGTGAGTATCGTATTGCTCTCTAAATAGATATAACTTGCCCCCAGCAATCTGGCTTTGTCAATCACGGCTTGTCCTAAAATCCAACCAATTTTTTTTCCACGCATACTGGGAGACACAGCCATTTTGGCCAATTCATATTGGTATTTTGGATCTTGCATTTTAATGAGCGCGCATACACCCACTGGCTCGTCGTTATACAAAGCAACGATAATGTGTCCACCATTGTCCAAAATATTCGTTTGAGCATCATCCAAAGCCTTATAGTCGGATGCCTCCATTTTGAAATAGGCAGATATCCATTCTTTATTCAAGTCTTTGAACGCTTGTGTATAAACAGGATCAAAATCAACAATAGTTACTGCGCTAGATGTGTCATTAGTTTGTTGAGTAATAGTTTTGAATAATTTCATGTTTTTTTGCAAGTGAATGAAGGTATTTTGGACAAAATTAATCAGAAATCCCCAAGCCACCAAAAAAAGCAGCTCAGGGATTATTTTCCACTCAAAATAGGAACTTACCAAAACGATATGATGCGTGTAGCACACAAACAACATCATTGGATTACTGACCATAGTCCCATCATTCGCAACTTTATTGGGCTATGCGATGAGGCCGTACAACGGCTGGATATGCGCTTCGAATGTAACGGATAATAAAAAAAACATAAGAAATACACTATTTACCCACTATCATACTAATTTTGTGCTTTGTTTTCACTCACCATTCTATAACTATGCGCTTGAAGCTTATTTTTCCTTTTCTTTTTTTGCTTCAATTTTCCTTATTTGCACAGGAAAATAACAAATATGCACCCGATTGGGCTTCTTTAGATACCCGACCAACACCCGAATGGTGGAAAGATGCCAAGTTCGGTATTTTCATCCATTGGGGAGTTTACTCTGTACCTGCGTTTACGCCAAAAGGCAGATACGCCGAGTGGTACCAAAATTCGCTTATGGAAAATGACCCCGATGGCGCGGTCAAAAATTTCCATAATGCCAATTTTCCCAATAAATCTTATTACGAACTTTCTCAGTATTTTACAGCCTCGCAATTCAACCCGGATGCTTGGGCACAACTTTTTGAGAACGCTGGTGCTAAGTATGTCGTGCTCACCAGTAAGCACCACGATGGTTTCTGTCTTTGGCCCAGTGCCGAGGCCAATAAAACTTGGGGCGGCGCTTGGAACTCTGTTGACCAAGGCCCTCACCGCGACTTGGTTGGAGAACTCACCAATGCACTCCGCAAAACCGAAGTCCGCCCCGGTTTATACTATTCTTTATATGAGTGGTACAACCCGCTCTGGAGAACCGATAAGCGAAGGTATGCCGTGGATCACGTGATTCCACAATTGCAAGACCTCGTAACAAGGTATCAGCCTGATGTGATTTGGGCCGATGGCGATTGGGATGCGACCGACGACGAATGGCAGTCCAAAGAGTTTTTGTCGTGGCTATATAATGATAGTCCGGTACGCGAACGTGTGGTCACCAACGATCGCTGGGGCAGTGGTATTCGTTTTAAACATGGCGGAATCTATACCCCGGAGTACCAACCAGATATGGATTTTGAAGACCACGATTGGGAAGAAAGCCGTGGTATGGGCTTTTCGTATGGCTATAACCGCTCCGAGGATGCATGGGACTATAATTCTAGCCAAACATTGATCCTCCACCTGATTGATAAAGTATCGCGTGGTGGCAATTTTCTGCTCGATATTGGCCCTGATGCATTTGGGCAAATTCCACCGATTATGCAAGAACGTCTTTTGGATATTGGCCAATGGATGGCAGTGAACGGTGAGGCTATTTATGGCACACGACGTTGGAGACAAGCCAGCCAATGGAGCGGTGGTAACCGTAATTTTACCAATGAGTTGGTAGATGGTTGGAAAACAAGCGGAGATGCATTGCTCAAACAAACCCTCGATCCCGATCCCGGTTTTGCTGTAAAAGAAGCGTTTTTTACCTATAGTCCTAAAACACGTGCTTTATATGGCCTTTTGCCACAATACCCCGCAGATCGTAAAATGGTGTTTCGTGATATGACTTTGCCCAATAGCACTGATGTAACCTTGTTATCATCAAGAGAAAAACTGCGTTGGGAAAACACTGCAAATAATACTGTGACGGTTTATTTTCCAGAATATAATCCGCGTAAATTGAAAAGCCCAGAGGCATTTGTTGTTCGTTTTTCAAATTATGGCGCATTTGCGGCACCGCCTAAAATAGATGTGACTTACGAACCCCAAACGATGAGGCCTACCGTTACCATATCGGCTTTGCCGGGTACTACCGTCCGATATACCATAGATGGTTCGGAGCCTAATACATCTTCAAAAATATATACTGAGCCATTTTATGTAGAAAAAACCCTAAAAATCCGCGCAAAAGCCTATCGTACAGGATTGATAGAGAGTAATGCTCGGGAAGCAGATGCTTATTTGTATGCGTTATTACCTGCACTTACATTTATGCAACAACCTGTACCGGGTTTGGTAGCGCAATTGCGAACAGCCGAAAAATACACGACTGCGGTAATAGAAGCAGCACCTAATTTGAATGCTGTGGTGACTGATAATTTTGAGTTGTTACCGCTGTGCCCCGATAAATGCGGATTGGTTTGGCAAGGTTATCTTAATTTTGACCAAACAGCAGGATACACTTTTAGTACCTCTTCCGATGATGGCTCGCGGCTCTATATTGATGGCCAATTGGTGGTCAATAACGACGGTGATCACGGTTTAACCACCAAAACAGGGAGCGCATTTTTACAAAGGGGCTGGCATTCTGTCAAAGTCGTTTATTATAACAGCGGCGGAGGCGGCGCAATGGAAGTGAAATTTGGGTTAATTGGTGGCGAAATGATGCCTATTCCTGCTAGTATGATGGCGCATTAACCCAATTATCAAGGTGACCCTAAATCTAATGTGGTCAATTTAAGTAAATTAAGACCCGACACAGGACTTTATTGTAAAAATTTCGGTGCGCAGCACCTTTACATAGCAATTTTCCATGTGACGTGCACCCTGTTGTTCAATGGGAGAACGGATGAAACGGATTTTACGGATTTAAACGGATGATTTTGAAACAATCCGCTCTAATCCGTAAAATCCGTTTCATCCGTTTTGCTATCCTGTCTAAGTTTTGATCACATGGGAAATTGCTTACCTTTACAAGGAAACCCTAATAATTTATTCATAATCAATGTTTTACAGGGTCTATGTAAAGACGTGTATAAACCGTAGCCTGAAGGGGTCGTACCCTATACCTACCTATACTTTTGCTATAAACATTTGACCCATACTGGGTCGGCCAATTACGGTGAATATACTAAAATGGAGGTGACTCCGGCTCTGCTACTCCACTAAAATCATAGCAGACATCCCCGGAACACCTACTTTGGGGCTAATTAATGTCTTTATCCCTTTTTCGTTGATTTGGGTTTCATCCAATACAATATTAAATGTTCCTTTAGGTATTGCTACAAATTTTTCATCGGCATTGCCATTGAAAATGACTATAATTCTAGTCCAGGCATCATTATTAGCGTTGAAGGCTATTTGATAGGCTACTAAATTGGGGTCTTTGGTGTCCAAAAATTTAATATTCTTACGAATCATATCCGCCGTTGGCATCCGGAAAGCGGGGTGATTTTTGCGCAATTGGATCAATTGCTGAATATAATCGTTGAAGGCTGCATATTTTGTTTTCCGATCCCAATCAAACCTATTGATTTCATCGGGGGAATTGAAGGAATTTTCGACCCCATTTTTAGTGCGCAACATTTCCATTCCAGCATGCAAAAACGAAACACCCTGCGAGGTAAGTACGATGGTCATCGCCAATTTTTGCATTTTGATCCGATCTGCTTCGGATGCATCGGGGCAAGAAAGCATCAAACGATCCCATAGCGTATGATTATCGTGGCATTCTGCGTACGTAATGGTTTGATACGGTTCTTTTGCCCAAGGTGCTTTGGAATAATTTACCTTTGAATAATCAACTTGCGGGTGTTTCACCGATGCTGTGATACCAAATTTAATACTTTCTTCCAAACCTGCGCGCCCGTTGATAAAGCCTTTTTCGGTATGGTTAAATACGCTGCCCTTGAGTCCGTCGCGTAGGTCATCGCTAAATGCGGCCACTTGATTGAGTTTGAACGTATTGGCTTTAATGGCGCGCAAAGAATCGGGCAGGGGACTGCTTCCCGAAGTCCAGCCCTCACCATAAATATAAATAGTGGGATCAATGGCGTGCAAAGCAGCACTGGCTTGGTTCATGGTTTCAATATCATGGATACCCATCAAATCGACCCGAAAACCGTCAATATGGTATTCTTGTACCCAATATTTCATCGATTCTATGATGTATTTGCGCACCATAGTGCGTTCGGAGGCGGTTTCGTTGCCACAACCAGAGGCATTAGAATAGCTGCCATCTGCGTTTAGGCGATAATAATAACCGGGTACAGTTTGGTTAAACACAGACCCTTCGGTAGCACCGGTGTGGTTATAAACTACGTCCATCACGACCCGAATACCATTTTCGTGTAAGGTTTTGATGGCTTGCTTGAACTCGCGAATGCGCACCGCTCCATCGCTAGGATTGGTGGAATAACTGCCTTCTGGTACATTGAAATGTTCTGGATCGTACCCCCAATTGTATTGTGGTTGATCCAGTTTGCTTTCATCCACTGATGTATGTCGATAATCAAAAGACGGCAATAAATGCACATGAGTTACGCCCAATGCCTTGATATGATCGAGTCCTGTGGATAACCCTTTGGTGTTTTTGGTGCCAGTTTCTGTTAAACCAAGGAATTTTCCGGCGTTTTTGATACCGGAATTAGGATTGATGGAAAGGTCGCGAATATGGAGTTCGTAGAGGATAATATCGGTAAATTGCTTTTGAATAGGGCGTTTGTCTGTAGCCCAGCCAGTTGGGTTGGTTTCGGTTAGATCCAGGATCATACCGCGTTTGCCATTTAGACCCACTGCTTTTGCGTACGCATCGGCTGTTTCGGCTAGCCATTTACCGCCGTGTTGTACTTGTACGGTATAGTATTTACCTTTTTGGTTGCCAGCGAGGTTGGCTTCCCATACGCCGTTGTCTTTTTTCTGTAAATCAATGGTTTGAATGGCTTTACCAGTACTGCCGTTGCTGTATAAGCGTAATTTTACGGCTTGCGCTGCGGGCGACCATAATTTAAAAATGGTTTTGTCTGCCGACCAATTCATACCAAGGTCGGTACCCGAATAAGTAGGGTATTGGTCAAAAGGCATAGTGATAGTAGTTATGGCTTGTGGCGCAGTACGCGGACTGCATACCGTAAATAGTAGCGCGGAAAAGAGCGCGCAGAAAGAAATTAAAATTCGCATGGACAAAGGTGCGAAAGAGCGTGGAAATGTAGGTGTTTTTTCGGGTGTTTTTTTAGGAGTTGGGTAGCAAATTATTTTTTATATTCGTATTCGGTCTTTTTTAATCCGATGGCACCTAAACCCAAAAATCCAAAATCGCCAACACCCCAAACACCATACTCGCCACCCCATTCGTTGTAAAAAACGCCATATTTACCTTGCTTAAATCATTATATTTGACCAGGGTATGCTGGTAAAATAATAAACTCAAAAACACCGCCACACCGATCCAAATAATCCATGAAATATCGCTACCATAATGCTGTTGGATTAAATAAACCGCCACAAGGAGTAAAGTAGCCGTACACAGATGCAGTAATTCTGATAACCGCAGCGCATTTTTAGTACCCAACAGCACCGGAACCGAGTGTAATTGTTTACTACGGTCGAAAGATTCGTCCTGAAGCGCATAAATAATATCAAAACCTGCCACCCAAGTCAACACTGTGCAGCCCAATAAAACAGGCGGCCATGAAAAATACCCTGTCACCGCCAAATACGCCCCCACAGGTGCCAGCGCAAGCCCCAAACCCAGTACAAAATGACAAAGCCAGGTAAAACGTTTGGTATAACTATACCCCAAAATAACCAATAAAGCCACCGGCGACAAGTAAAAACAAATCGGATTGATAAAAAAAGTGGTCACAACAAACAATCCACAATTCGCCACCACAAACGCTAAAGCCGCATTCGGGCTAATGACCCCTGCGGGTATTTCGCGCACCGCAGTTCGAGGGTTTCCAGCATCAATATCGCGATCGAGCCAACGGTTGAAGGCCATTGCTGCGCTACGTGCAAAAACCATACAAAGCACCACTAAACCCAAAAGTATCCAATTAAGGCCGCTTTTATGCTCCAAAACAGCCAAAAAGAAGCCTGTTAACGCAAATGGCATAGCGAAAATGGTATGGCTAAATTTGACGAGCGAAAGGTAATTTTTCATAAAGGGATATTGCTGTGTTTCTTTTTGGGGCGCGACACCGTTTTGTTTTCCAACATCGAAAATGCTTTGATTAATTTCCTGCGCGATTCGTTGGGCAGGATCACCTCATC
>JBEAVK010000065.1:0-14568 GCA_041160955.1 Bacteroidota bacterium | reverse complement strand
TGCTCTAATATTCCATCCTTCAGACCTGAATGGTTGCGGTGCTATACCATAAACGATACCATTTATCATACACCTTATTTCCAACTTTTTAACCAAGACGACTGCGCTTATCGAGAACCTTCTAATACAGATGAAAAAAATATAGCAGTATCACTAAGCATATACCCAAATCCCAGTTCCGATTATTGTACTATTGCTGGTTTATCTGCTGCCGAAATGGAACGTGTTGAGGTATTTAATACGCTCGGTCAGCGTGTTTATGATATGGAATTACCTACGTCCAATACCTTTGATATAGGGCAATGTCCTCCGGGGCTATACCAAGTAAAAGTAACCTTGAAAAATAAACGATATGCAATGGTATCGTTGTCTAAACTTTGATTTTGGACTCCTTAATGCCAGCGTGACTTGAATTTTAATATCGTCAACTTAGCAATGATCTAACCACGGAGTGGTTGAACGTGAATAGCCCCGAATGAAATTCGGGTTTTGAGAATGCGGTAATATTTAACAACTACGAAGTAGTTGAACATCAACGTATTATGGGCGTTTCATTTAGTTCACCCCCTTTCAGGGTTGCGAAACATACACTTACACATCGAACCCTGAATTTCATTCAGGGCTATTCACGTTCAACCACTCCGTGGTTAGTTTATCGGTAAGTCGTCAATTTAGATCTTTACCAAGCAATGTATTGGAACTAACCCGCAAATAACTAGTTCGCCTCCAATAATCGACCTACTGATCACTCATTTCCACCCGCTCAATCAACAGCTCATTGCCTTGTACCACATTGCCACAAGGTTTCCCGCAAGCGCATACAAATCGGTAATTATGCACTTCCGTAATTTGTTGGCAATCGGGGCATTGTACTAAAATAGGCACCATATTGACACGCAAAACCACATTTTTGAAACGGATTTCGTCCTGCTCCACTACTGCTTCAAAAGCATTTTGCAACAATACGGACTCTACATTGGCGAGTGGCCCCACTTTCAGGTCAATAGCCGTTACGCGTTCCAGTTCTTCGGGCGAAAAATTATCTTCCAGCGTACGAAAAATAGTGCGAACAAGTGATATTTCGTGCATAATCTATACCAATTCCAAGGCGACACGAAGTTCAGCCAGTTTATCTAATTGTGCCTTTGCTTCTTTAATAATAGCCGGGTCGTTGGTCAATACAAGCGCCTCTTGCGCATGTTCTACCATTTGGTCAAATAACGAACGATCAGAGCCGTTTTTGCCCTCTAAATTGAGGAACCAACTCGTTTCTACATAATTGAGCAACGTTACAGCGCGTTCCAACGGCCAATCAGCGGCAGTACGTACCGCTAGTGCTTCGGTGTAATAAAACAAAGCCTTTTCTAAATTATCGGAATGTACGGCAGCGGGGTATTTGGTGAGTGCATTGGCGTAATTGTTGCACACCATAGCGTATTCATACGGATGATCGGCCTTGGTATAATACAATAACGCCTGCTGAAACGAACCAGAAGAAATACCCGCCCAAATACTTTTTTTCTTTACCTCATCCGGTATTTCGGCATAAATAACGCCAAGATACTGCTGTATATCTGCAAATACCTCCGGTGTCTCGTCGCGTGAAAACACCTTTAATGCCTCTTGAAACGCCTCTAAAGCACCGCGAAAAAACTGCGGACTGTCCTTTTTTGCCCAAGTATAGAGCAATATGCCGCGTCGGTACTGCGCCTGTGCCAGTAGTTCGGGCATGTCCACTTTCCGCAAAATGTCCACCGCACGGGTAATATACCCCAGCGATTCGGCAAAACTTTCGGCATAATTGGCTACTTGAGCCGCATCGACCAGTAATAATGCCTCTTCGGTAGGCCGACCTTGTTGCTGATAATGCTGCAACACTTCCCAAAGCGTATTTTTTAGTGTTGCCAACAATGCGGTATCGTAAGGAACAACCAGTTTTTTCATCCAAACACCACACAAAACCGCCTTCATTTCCATAATAGCATCATCAGAGAGGGCTGTTTTTATGGCATCTTCCAGTAAGTGTTCTGCTTGTAACAATTCGCCACAATCGGTTAGAAAAATGGCGTATTGACGGGCTGTAAAAGCATAATGTTCACCATCCGGCGCACTATTGAGTGCCTCGCGGTAAAAATAACGGGTTTTATCAGTATCAAAACTACCCTCGGTGGCGGCATAATGGTGCAAAATAGCCGAATTATGGCAAAAACGGTATTCCTCAAACTCGCCCAATGCCGTAGTGAGGCGTTGGGTGTCCACCGGAATCCCATTTTGCAGGCAATTGATAATATCTATATCATTGAGTAGTACTTGGTTGCCGTGAAAATAGTCATACGCATTTTCGTAATTACCCAATTTGGCAAACAATAAGCCTAACAAATGATCGGCATTAAAGTCTATTTCTGCGGGCAACAGGTAGGGCGGCAGCACATTGAACCAATCTATGGGCTGCACGATACCGCTTTTTGAGCGCACAATAAGGTGATACGCACTAGGTTCTGGTTTTTCATCCAGTATATCTTTTACCGTTACCAGTTCATTTAGACGCGGTATGCTATCAACGATGGACTGTACTTGTGGATATAAATCGGCGGTGGTAAAAACAATCAGCATGTAGCGGTGGTGGGTGTTATAAAGTGACATGTAACATTGGGACACCCGACTGATGTATAAAACTCAGTTCGCGTTCCGTGTCGTCAATATCGTTATCAATGATGATTTCCTGTAACGAAATCGTTTTATCGCCTTGCAAATTGCGATTTTTTAGCATTTGAAGCCCTGCTTTGTGGATAGTAGGAAAAATAGCATCGTCCATCGGTGCCAGTAATAATGACCGTTGTTGCGGATAATAGACGACGTGTACTTGTGGCGCATCGCCAAAAGCGGAGGTGGCGATATCGCCAGAGATCCAAAGGTGTTGTGTTCGTAGTTTTACACTCATATTATAGTCAAATAGACACTTCAACCCCGATTTCGGTTAAAATCAAGTCTGTTACTTTTGTTCCTGCTTCCCGCACCACATCACTGATCTCCAATTCTAGGCGCGTATTAGAAACGGCGATCAAATATACAGAAATATCATCGGGATATTCGTGCACCAATATTTTTTTAGCATAAGAAAGTGCCTGATCCCATTTAAGACTATGCAAAAAAACCATAGGATCGTCTTGGATTGCGGCTTCAACAGCACTCGCGGGCAAGCGGTAAAGTGTACCATCCGGCTCATTCGTATTCATTACCGCATCAACGATAATAATACGCTCATGTCCTTTGAGTTGAAAAAGTACTTCAAATGCAGAAGTACCCATATCGATTAGACTGATACCTTCGGGTGATGCGCCTAATCTTTTTTTCAATTCTTCTATCACGATACAACCGATGCCATCGTCGCTTCTAACGGGGTTACCAAATCCTAAAATTGCAGTTTTTTTCATGTTTTACTTGTTACCTCTTTTTGCTACCGTAAAAGTACGCAAAAGGACACAAAGATTAGGCATACACCGAAGCGTACGCATGACCTTTGTGTCCTCTTACGTATTATAACTAAACTTACAACTTAAATTTCGCTAATTGCTCATCCGTTTTTGCATCGTGCGCATGTACAGTACATACAAGGCAAGAATCAAATGAACGTGCTACCATACCAACTTCTACTGGATCGTGTGGATCTTCAATTTCGATACCCGTCAATGCCGCTTCAATAGGGCCGCTCTTACCTGCATCGTCATTAGGGCCTACATTCCATGTCGTTGGAGCCATTACCTGATAATTTTTGATAACGCCATCTTTGATTTCGATCCAGTGCGCGAGTGCACCACGTGCCGCCTCGGTTGCACCAAATCCGATACCATCCCGTTCTTCCGGTTTGATATAGAACTCACCATCCAAATCAATTTGAGACAGCCACTGGTTGATAAATTCGTACAAACGAGGTGCTTCGTGCATCCTAGCCAATGTTCTGGTGAATACGCTTGGTCCTAGTTTGGTGATAATATCGCCAAACAGCGGATCTTGGATCTGATGCGCTAAATTATTTGGATTGGCATTCATAATCACACGCGAAAGCGGGCCCGCTTCTGCCGCTAAGCCATCATAACGCGGTGCTTTTGACCAACTATATTTGCCGTTAAAATCAGAATCCGCTAAGTGTTGGGACGGAACCGGTGTTGGGAATGGCTCTTTCCATGGGTGCTCTGCTGGCACATCGGCGTACCAACTGTGCTTAACGTGCTCTTTGATCTTCATGTGATCAAATGTGCTCCAGTTTTTACCATCAAAAAAACCTGAAGAACTAATAAGTGCTCCGTTCCGGCCTTCTACAGTAGGTTTATTGTACAAATCTTTGTGCAAATAAGTGCCATACGCCAAAAACTTGCCGACACCTTGCCCAAATTTATCCAAACCAAATTCCAAACTGGCACGAATAAAAAGGCCAAGATCGCTGTTGCGTTGGCTTTCATTTTCTTCTACCCAAGCCATCAGATCGTCCCACGTTTTGATACGCAAGTAACGCTCAATAGAACAACCTAGCCACACTGATTCTAACCACTCATTGCGGAAAAAATTCATAATGGCATGCGCACGGGTAATATCCTTGAGCGTAGGCGCGCACATGACGCCACCTGGAATCATATAAGACGAGTGTGGCCATTGTCCGCCAAAAAGTGCATATACTTCTACCGGACGACCCGATGCTGTAACCCCTTTTTGGAATGAAGTACCTACATACGCTGCAAAACGCTTCACCACTTCGGCGTATAAAGGCTTGTTGGCAAATTTCTTATTCGCCATATCCGTTGCGAAAATGGCATAAAACCAACGCGGAATAGACTGAATGGTCTCTGTTGCTTGTCCAATAGCACGCAACAACAGTGCATTGGGCGTAAGTGTGGTTTTCCAAGCGGTATCCAAAGCAGAGGAAGCGCAATACAAGTGCGAACCACCGCAAATACCACAAATACGTGGTGTAACGATCAGACCCGATTGTGGGTCTTTGCCTTCCATGATTTTTTCAAAACCACGAAACATGGCGGCCTGCGTATGAGCGCGGGTTACCACGCCGTTCTCTATATAGACTTTTACGTCAAGGTCACCTTCTACCCGGCCTACCGGAGAGATATTGAGTTCTTTTATTGTTGACATGTATCCTTTTATTTTTTATAGTGGAGGTTTATTTGGAGGTTTCGAAATGTTCTTGGTCAACGCCGAGTGTTCTTTCTACTGCACCCATTACTTTTTCAACGCCTGCACGGGTGTAGTAACCCAATCGGGAAACGCCCGTTGGTACATCTTTGGGCAAAAAGCCTAGGTATTTCATTGTTTTGAACACGCTGCCTTTTACCAAATCGTGGTGCGGGAAGCCTGGCTCGGTACATCCTAAACAGGGATGATTGGCGCGGGTTTTGCTCGATTGTCGGTTCCAAAGAATACGGTTACAACTAGCGCGGGTCATCGGGCCACGGCAACCTACCTCATAGAATAGACAGCCGCCGCGTTTGCCGAAGCCACCATCTACTTTTTGAGCAAAACTAATGGCATTGGGACAGCCTGTTTGAACAAAATCTGTGAAAAAAGTCTTTGGACGATGGTATTCATCAATCAATACATCTTTAATACGTCCTGTTGAGATCGCCACTAGGATTTGGGTAATCCAGTCTGGGTGTGCAGGGCAGCCGGGGATATTAATTACTGGCAACCCACCTTTTGAAACGTAGTTAGCGCCTAAGAATCCACCCTTTTTCTCCTTTAAGAATTGCATGCCTGTACTCTCACTTGGGTTGGGTGCCACTGCTGGAATACCGCCCCAAGTAGCGCAATCACCAATAGCCACCACATAGCCAGCCACTTGGGATAGTTCGCGTACCCAGTCTTGCATAGGTCGTTCCGCAAAATAGTTCATCGTGCCGCTTCCGTTTGGTCCCTGCACAATAGAGCCTTCATAAACAAGAATATCCATTTGGATCTTACCTTTTAGGATATCATTCATTAGGTCTGTAACCTGATCCCCGATTTCGAGGCCAATGGAGGGGTGCCAGAGGATATTAACACCAAAATCGGTGATTAATTCCACGACGGTTGGTTCTTCTGCATTTAAAAACGACATAGTGTTGCCACTACACGCCCCTCCTTGCAGCCAAAGTACATTTGCCATGTGCAATAAAAATTTGATTAACTAATATGGTGAAGATTTTTTTGTTGTAGCAATAACTACAGTGCAAAGATAGATGGATGTTTTAGAATTAGAAATTATTTTCTAAATTATTTTAGAAATTATTTTCTAAAATAGAACCAACAGGATTTACAATAAAAAAATTAAAGTTTTTAAAAATTTTTGTCCGTAAATATACTTTATTCAAATTTTTATTTCAAGCATAAAAAAGATACTTGCCTAGAATTTAGGCTCAAGTAGAAAATCAAGAATAGGTATATCGGCGCATTACACTGGAATAAAGAACCACTAGACAGCATAAAGGATTACTTTGAGGTATCCAAATCTTGCCCGAAACCCAATGATCGTTCGAGCGCATTGAGTGCAATACCGGCACCAGAACTAGCATAATATCCCAAGCGCGAAGTGCCTGTAGGTACATCCTTGGGTAGGAAACCTAGGTATTTCATGGTTTTGAAAACACTACCTTTTACCAAATCATGGTGCGGAAAACCGGGCTCGGTGCACCCGAGGCAGGGATGGTTGGCGCGGGTTTTGCTCGACTGTCGGTTCCACAAAATCCGGTTACAACTGGCGCGGGTCATAGGGCCACGGCAGCCTACTTCATAAAACAGGCAACCACCGCGTTTACCAAAACCGCCGCCTACTTTATTGGAAAAACTGACGGCATTGGTACAGCCTGTCTGAACAAAATCGGAGAAAAAGGTCTTTGGGCGGTGGTAATCATCGATCAAAACATCTTTGATACGCCCCGTGGATATGGCTACTAAAATCTGAGTAATCCAATCGGGATGCGCAGGGCAACCGGGAATATTGATAACAGGCAGGCCACTTTTGGAAACAAAATTTGCTCCAAGAAAGCCACCTTTTGCATCTTTATGAAATTGCATTCCGGTACTATCGGTAGGATTGGGCGGCACAGCAGGGATACCTCCCCATGTAGCACAATCACCAATGGCCACTACATAATCAGCTACTTTGGAAAGATCAGAAACCCAGTCCTGCATCGGTCGGTCAGCAAAATTGTTCATCGTACCGCTACCATTTGGGCCTTGTATAATGGATCCTTCATAAACAAAAATATCCATTTTGACTTTTCCACGAACGATATCGTCTAGCAAATTAGATACTTGATGTCCAATTTCAAGGGCTAAAGAAGGATGGTACAAGATATTGATACCAAAATCCGTCACCAACTCTACGACCGTTGGTTCTTCTGCGCATAAAAAAGACATTGTATTGCCACTACACGCGCCTCCTTGTAACCATAGTATATTTATCATGAGCAAAAAATGATTGCAAATCCCTTACTTTATGATGCAAGGGTTGGTTGTATATCCATTTCGAATTCGCCCATTCCCTTGGGTGTGAAATATGGACTGATATGAGACCACACAGACTGTTTAAATAGCAATTCATTGATCGGTTGACCTTTGAGTACTTGTTGCGGTACCCAAAAGACGATGGTCATCCATATATTATTGGTCAAAGTATCGTAAATCCCGGTAATTGGTTCTGGCAGAACAATACCTCTATTAACGTCATAATCGAGTCGTTTGCGGATTTGCATGATCATTTTGTTGACAAACTGGTGCCATCGCTCCATAATCAGCGGATAAGAACGATCTATCTCAAAAAGATCAATCAAGTAAAATTGATTATGAGAAAAGAAATGATGGAATCGTTCCAACTGCCGATCAAAATCCATCAATTTAGGGCCTACTAAAAAAGCAGAAAGGATTTGAGAGAACTCATCAAAAAGGTGTTCATATACCGCACTTACAATCGCTTCTTTATTTTTAAAATGGTAGGCCAAATTTCCCACACTTATGCCTGTTTCATCTGCAATTTGCTGCAAACGGACATTGGCCACACCATCTATATTAAATAAACGGATAGCCGATTCTATAATTTTTTGTTTTGTTGTTAGCGTATTCATTAAATCAATTCAGTTGTTTCAGTTTGGGGAAATTTTTAGATCATTAATATCGACGTTTAGCGTACCTCTTTGATCTTTAGCAGCCAAGCGGCGCATATAAAAAGCCATCATTTTAGCCTTATTAGGGCAACTATGGCTCGAAATACGGCGGGTTAAAAACTTCATAGGAATTTTGTGGTGAGCAAACAATAAACTAATTTCCCAACTACCCTTTCTTAATTGTATCGATTCAATCACAGCGGTATCGCTGAGCCAAAGATCATCACGGTAAAAATTCATATCAGCATCCAGTCCCAATTTTTCGGTAAAAAACAGGTTGCTCAGTTCGTCCAGCATTTTGGCGTACAAATTAGGTTGAATATGAAAAGTGGGTCTCAAAATTACATCATTTAAAAATTAAAGAAAGGACAATATTTTAGCACTTGTCTGACTTGACTCATTACCAAGACCAGTCTAATATTTCATAAAAAAAAATTACAAAACAAAGCGGGACAAAATTAGGTATTATTTTCTAATTATCAGAAAATATTATTTTGCCCCGATCCAAATCCTAGCCCTGAAAGGGCGACACATCCAACCAAGGGCACCGCCCTTGGCCCTCAGGCCCTCATGGCTCTCAGATCCTCATGGCCCTCACGGCTCTACAAACGCAACAATTGCTCAAATTCCCGTTCCCCCATATTCGTAAACAAAGGCCGGATCAAGTTCCAAAGCATATTTTTAAAATTAGAATAATCATTCGAATCCCGTTGTTGCACATATTGGCGGTACATCCAATGATCGGCCACCATCCAAAATTGCTGGGCAAGCACCTCATATTGTCCCGCCCATTGTTCCTCCCGAAAGGCTCCCCTCGACTGATTAAAACGGATTGCCACTTCCATTTGCAATATTTGCCAAGCAATATGCTGCTGGTGCAATACTTGAATAGTAGGATAAGCCCGCATCACCTCCAAAGTATCCACATAAAAAAAGCGATACTCTTGCTGCAATTCAAAAATACGCAACAACAAGTGCTCAATATCCTCAAACAACGGCAAAACCCTAAATTCGGCCAACAAAACCCGCTGTTTTTCCACCAATTGCTCCCATACTGCCGCCACAATAGCCTCCTTGTTTCGGTAATGATAGGTCATATTACCCACACTCACAAATGCTTCATCGGCAATATGTTGCAAACGAATATTGGCAATACCCTCGCTATTGAAGCAGTGTACCGCAGCATCTATTATCTTTTGTTTTGTGACTAACGAGGCCATAACGCACTTTAATTAGGAGTGACAAAGGACGTAAAAATAACGTAACCAATCTAGTACAATCTTTGAAAAACAGTTAAATACTTGGAGGGAAACACAGGAACGTCCATACTTAAAAAAAGATCAACGTTCCTTTACTCCGAACGAAGTGATTGTACCGGATTCGCTAATGCCGCTTTCACGGCCTGTCTATCTTATGAGATTATTTTTAATTAAAACTGTCCGATGACGAACGTATTTTGTACGGGTTCGGACAATAATATTCAACAACCTGCCCCCTTTTCAATAATCAAAACGCCACGATTAAACCATATACTAAACATCCAGAAAATTTGTCCTTCGTATCCAATTGATTCAAAATATAAATAATTCTCTTCTTTTTTAAGATAAAACATTTCTGCTTCTTTAAGTTTTTTTTGCGTAAAATCAAAATCTAAAAAATAATTCTGTAACAGAAAACCATCCTTAAATCTACTGCCTGCCGGGAAAATAAACTTGGTACTACCTCCGCCCTCCCCACTCTGAATAGTTTGTATGACATGATTAGAATAGGCAACTGTAAAATCATCATAATCATTTGCCACCCTTATCGTATCCAATATAGAAGCCTGCTGTAAGAGCCATTGGCTGATGCCATCCATTCCATAACCAGCACCATCATCTTTCGATTTGTACGGCAGCATTTCCGAAAGATAGCCGTCAAACAAAAAACCTATGTCTTGACCAACCTGAACTTTTACCCAATAACCTGACAAGTAAAATGCGTCCGTTACAGTACCATCTGTTTGCTTACAAGAAGGTATAATCAGCACAGAATCGTTCACTATATACTGTTCTAGGTAATCAACCTTTGTTCCGTAAGGCAAGGTTTTGATTTTTTCTCCAGTTTTGGAAGGTTGGGTGCGCAATATCAGTCCCTTCTTTGCCCATACATATTGGCTGTATGCGGCCATGGTCTCGAACTGTAGCAGACAGGCTGTCATTAGAAGCGTGTATTTTAGGTAAAGTTCGAATATTGAGCCTGCCTTGTGATACCCTAGAGTCTTGCCATTTTTTGTGAAGGCAGACAGATGCCATTTTTTGTATTTAAACATGTCAATTGCTATTTTAATTTTATAACAGGTTTCAACCAACGCCAAATCCCACCTTATTCAACCACATAACCCCCGCACAAATGTAGTACCTTCCCTGAAACTTGCCGTTACTTCATCAAAATACGTTTTGTTACCGCCACCATCTAGAAAATTTTTGGGCGAAGTAGAAGGATTGGTCACCAACCATTTGCCATTTGGGCGACCAGTAGGTTTCTTCATTGAGTTGAATCCGTTCTTCGCTGTGCGTGCCAAAAACCATCGCGCCTAACCTGCCATTGTCAACACAATGTACGATAAGTTTATTTAAAACACCAATACCTTACCCCAAATGACCCTGCCATGCGCATCCCATAACTTTATTAAGAAAAATCCTGTCCCGTGTACCATTAGGATATCGTAAAAACCACTATTTTCGGGGTACATAGCTCCCTCTTCCAGTACAGCACCTTGTACATTCAAAATGGCAAAATGTACCGGCTTAAATCCACCTGATACCCGCACAAATGCGTGTTGATCTACAATCGGATTGGGAAAAACAGTTAATTTGATGTCTGGCTGCTCTTCGGTGCCACTCACAGTATAAAAATAGGCATCGGAATACACAGAACAAGCCATTGCATTGGTGACCTGTACCGCATAAGTCCCTGTTGTAGTGGGTATAAGTTGTGCCTGAGTAGCGCCCGGAATGGGTAAATTATTCAACCACCATTGAATATTATCGCTGGTAACAACGGATAAAACAGCCCCATTTAAAGTAATGATCGGTTTTTCAGGGGCTGGTTTGGTGTTCAAGTACATGGTATCCGATGCACGGCAATTATTACTATTCATGGCAGTTAAGATATAAACCGTTGAATCGGTGGCAATAAGCGGAAAAAGACAGGATGACGAGACGATATTACCCGCCAAATCGGACCACTGGCACGCACCAGCACCGCTACCGCTGATTTCAAACGAAGCACCGCTACAAATTGAAATATCAGGCCCTGCATTAACTGCTGGCAGTGGCAATACCGTCACCAAAACAGTATCTGATGCCTGGCAATTATTTGTACTGGTTGCTTTTAAAACATAGGTACTGGTAGTGGTAGCAATGAGCGGCAAAAGGCAAGATGAACCAACGATATTACCTGCCAAATCAGACCACTGACATGCGTCCGAACCGATGCCGTTCAATTCAAAAGCAGCACCGCTACATATCGAAATATCTGAACCTGCATTAACCGCTGGCAGCGGTAATACCATCACCAAAACAGTATCCGATGCCTGGCAATTATTGGCACTGGTTACCTTTAAAATATAAGTACTGGTAGTGGTAGCAATGAGCGGCAAAAAACAAGATGCCCCAACGGCATTGCCCGCTAAATCAAACCACTGACATGCATCCGAACTCATGCCATTCAATTCAAAAGTAGTACCGTTACATATCGAAATATCTGAACCTGCGTTAACAATAGGTGGTGTCAGTACCGTAATGAAAACGGTATCCGAATTTGAACCAATAGCATTGGTTACGGTCAAACTATACGCACCCGAAGCCGTTGCCGTCACGGTGGAAGTAGTGGCACCAGTATTCCAAAGATAAGTCATTGCGCCGGGTGTAGTACCATCCAATAGAGTGGCACCACAAGCCGTTCGGTCGAGTCCTAACTGCACCAATGGCGCGGTAGGCGATTCAAAAGCACCCGGATCAGGGTTAGGGAATTGGCGCGCAAAACCTTCAATATCCTCCAAAACGGCCGTTTGTATCCCCATATTCTCCATGATTGGGTTGCGGATCCTCAAACTATCGGTTTCGATATTCGTCCATAGCGGAGGCGCAACGATGGATTGTTGGTCGCCACCTGTTTGTGCTTGTATGCCCGCTAAGGTAGCATTGTTATAGGTCAATAAAGCCCCATTGGTCGTATAAACATTATGATTAAAAAAAGGATTTATATTATTTACGGCATAAAAGGCTAATCCCAAACCAACATTTGCAATAATATTATTGACGACATAAGGGGCTTTGCAATTGAGCATTTCGAAGGCAAGATTATCCAGATCATCAGATTTAAGGCAAATGGTATTGTGTATGATTTGTAAAGAATCGCAATTGGAGTACCACATCCCTCGCGAAATGGCGGTATTATCAACGCCCATACTCATGGTGATGACATTGTTCACCACGAGCGAAACCTCTTTGCCCACGTTCACACAATTCCCTAAATAAATAGCATTCGATGATTGTAGCGCGCCCATGGATAGCCGATTGCCTGTAATGTCAAAATTGCGCAATTGGATGCCATAAATTCCAAATCGTGGCCCTGCAAATTGGTTATTCCGAATCGTTACATTTTGCCAGGCTTGCACATTCAAGGCATCGTCTCCAGCACCTCCAATGATATTATTTTCAACAATAAGATTGCGTTTTAACTTGTTCGTAAAACCTAAAGTCGCCCCTGCTTTTGCGCTCCAAATTTGACAGTTACGCATAGTGAAGTTAGAATCGGGTGTGGCTGACAGCGCAATTTGACTTGTTAAAGTTGAATTACCAAAAAAACCTTCGATCAGACAATTTTCTATGGAAATATCTGCACCTGAATTAATAGTCATCACTGAATAATTATTAGGACTTGAGGTTTGTTTAATTTTTATACTTTTAAATGTAATAAAACGGCAGTTGGTCAAGCGTAGGGTAAAAGAGTTAAGTGCCGTCCCTGAGGCTCTTAATACCACCAGACTGCTATCGCCGCTTTCGCCCAAAAATGTCAACCAATTTTGCTTTGATGCGCCTTTTATCTGCTTTATTTCTATTTGCTCGTTGTAGGTTCCATTGCGTACAACCATGGTGGTAGCACCACATAGACCACCTTTGGCCAAGGCGGCGACGGCTGTTGTAAAATTTGGAAAATCAGGATTAATGCCCCCAATCGTATAATTACCGGAAAGTCCTGGATAAAGATTGTTTATCACCAATTGGTCATCCGCGCTGAATTGATCAATACCGCCATTAGGGCTGCTGCTTTGTATCGTGATGGTATTGGGTAGAAGCGGAACCAGCGGTAACTCACCCAGCGATACCTGCGTAAACTGCCCAGAAGCCAGATTGCCCGTCCAAGTGATCGAAGGGAGTACAGTACCATTGAGCGTAACGGTTAATATAGCCGATGTGAGTGCTTCCAAACCCGTATTTTGAAGCACCACTTCCAATGGTAAATTTAGGCAATATACAGAGTCTGAATTGGGCTGAACAACCTGCATTACGCCAACCGATAGCTGAATAGGTGTATATTCATCTGCTCCAATATCAGGTGTTTGGGTGCTTCTGGTTGCTCCATCAAAATCGGTTGTAATCGTTGGTATAGGCGTTCCAAGATTATTGAGTACGGAATTATTCACATGCAGGTCATTGAGGCCGACGTAATGTGGGTTAAAACTAGTTGAATTGGGCGGCAAATTGTTCATTATCAAACCATTATATAAATTACAGTGGCTAAATAATTCAAACTCAGGAGGTTCGTTTTCTGATTTAACAGGTGTTCCCTGATAAGCGACCACGATAGCGCAATTTTGTAACCGGATAAAGCGATTTGAATTAGCCATAAGTATCCCGTATGTCGGTTCCCCATCCTGCTGAACATGGATGCTGTTATAATACATATCGAGGTAGAAGCAGCCCTGAAGTGCTATACCTTTATTAAAAGAGGAAACCATATTATTGGCCACTAAACACCTATTAGCGGCAGTTCCTCGACAATTAATCAGGTTAATACCGTTCCAATTGGCCGACATGATCCGATTATGTTGCACCACAGCCGTACTACATTCCCTCATCTCAAAACCCTGTGTGCAACTATCCACCAAATTTTGCTGTATTCTAATTTTGTGTGCATTATTGAGTAAGATTGCTTGGCCTGCAGTGTGGGAAAAGTAATTTTTTTCGATCAGCATATCGGGCGAAAAAAAAGTAGCCGAACCCGATACGGAAATACCACGATAACCATTTTGAAACCTACAATTGGAGGCCACAAAATTTGGGCAAGTTCCACCTATGGCAACCAATACTCTTCTATTTTCATAAAGGCTTTCGGGATTTAAACTACCTGTTAAATGGCATTTTTCCAAACG
>JBEAVK010000045.1:0-6088 GCA_041160955.1 Bacteroidota bacterium | reverse complement strand
GCCGAATCCTATGGATATATGCTATGGCTAATATTAATGGGCGCATTACTCTTGTTGTTGTTGCTTACTACATTATATTTTCTACAACGTAATCGTAGTAAAATAAAAGACAAAGAATATCAATTGCAAGTGAGTGATTTATTGTCTAAAAATGAAATGGTTTTTTTAGATGGGCAAAACGAAGGTAAATCGGCGCGGATTGATCAAGTTTATAGTGCTTTACATAGCGAATATGTACCCGATTTATCCATTATCAAACGAGGTTTGGAAGGGTTGAATAAAAAAATGGCATTGGGTTTAGCGCCTTATGAATTGGGGAGTGACCTATATGTACAGTTAACCGATGTAACCGCCAAAATCAGGACATTGGCACAGGAACTATCGCCTGAAAACAAAGCAGTTCAGCATTCGGTGAGTGATGATTTGTTAGAAAGCATTGAACAAAGGGTGCAAATTATTAATCGACAACGAAAAACGATGGTTTCCTTGCACCGAACAGATATTTTAGTAAATGAACGATTCGCGCTCGACTTGAGGCGGATCGTTATTGATTTACTAGAAAACGCGCTCAAATATGCCCACGCTAAGCATATAGAAATTAAAATGCTCCAAACGAAAGAAATGCTCGAAATCGCTGTCAAAGACGACGGTATCGGGATGCCTTCCGAATCACTTGATATGGGTACAGGACTGAAAGGCATCACCTCAAAAGTTGCCAAATACAATGGAATCGGACCAGTTATTGAAAGTTCTTCGGAGTTTGGCACTACTGTTAGTATTCAATTTCCAATGAATTCATTTTAGATATGGAGCAAGTAATTCATGTATTTATGGTTGATGACCATCCCGCTACTGTAAAAGGTATTAAACGTGCATTGGAAAGTGCCACCTCAGCCAACTTCGTATGGGCTGGTGACGCGAATAGTGTGGACGATGCAATAAATACCATAAAAACAACAAAAATAACAATAAATATTCTACTGCTGGATCTAGGTTTACCTGCCCAAAATAAGCACAATGGAATGCAATTATTACATTGGCTTAAAGCAAATTATTCGGATATTAGTGTCATTGTTTTTAGTGCTTCTTCTTCCTTATCCATAGCCGCTGAATGTATTGCAGCGGGTGCAACTGGTTATTTGTGCAAAACTGCTGCTGAAGATATTATTATTCGATACCTTATCCAATCAAAAAAAGAACCTAAACTTAAATTCGTATATATTGATGAACCCGAAGAAAAATTACCGCCCGAAACAGTAACATTTTCACCATTGGAAATGTGGATTATTCAGGGCGTTTTAGAAGAAAAATCCAACGACGAACTTACTCAATCATTGATTCTTGAATTTAACCGTTTCCGTCAGGATTTATCTAAAATATTATGCGATAAACTGGACAAACTAATAGATATTCCTATAAACACAGAGCAATCAAGAGACCTGTTAGATGATGTCAGGAATTTTATCATCAATAAGTTGTCCAAAAATATTTTCGTCAAAGCCAATGTAAGTAGTCGTGTCGGGCTTATTCTTTACACCTTAAAATGGAATCTTTTTCCTGATTATAAGTATCAGTGGCCTTCGGGTGAAAAATTGCAAAAAACGCATTCACGGGGGAATTTCGACAAAATCCGTGTTATGATTGTGGATGATCACAAAGCCACGTTAGTAGGTTTAAAAGCAGATCTTCAAGAGTCGGGAAAAATAATCGTAGTGGCTACCGCCGAAAATGGCCTCGATGCCGAGCGTATTATATATGAGCAACATGAAAAAATAGATGTGCTGCTCACCGATTATAAAATGCCCGTAATGGATGGCTTAGAACTCACAAAAAGGGTAAAAATGCGTCACCCTACTATCAAAATTGTAATGTTGAGTGTTGATAATGCTGTAAAAAGTGCTTTGAGTGCGCTCGGGGAAGGTGCTGTTCAATATTTAGTAAAAGACAGTTCTACCGATGATATTGTGCATACTATCTTATTTTCAATGAAGCAAGAAGCCCAATTAAACCATATTTTACTAGAAAATGGCGCTTTAATTTCTTCCGATGATCTTGCACTGCTATCCTGTGTATTAAATAGTGAAAGTGCCGCTCAAATAGGACGAAAACGCAACGAATCACAGACACAGGTAGAATCTAGTATTCGACGACTTAAAGATACTTTTGGTGTAAAAACAATTGAAGGTTTGGCCATTGCGGCATATTTTTCCTTGTTGAAAAAGAGATAAGTAGCGTTTGAAAAGGAAGTTGTTTATTCTTAGAATTACGAATTTTGTAAATTAAAATACTAATCCTGTAGTAATTCCATTTTTTGATAGATACCACCCCTAATTTTGCCATATATTTATACATAGTTTATGTTCCACTACATCAAATGTATAGGTATTGATATTATCCTTTTATCTTTTACTAAATGTTTTCACTATGTCACAAGTATTGTTCAAAAAAGAATCAGACGTCACGTCTAAATGGCTTTTTTATGTAGAAAACGAAGCCAAGAAATTAGCTCAAAGTAATGATGAATTTACTATTCAAAATTATGGAGATAGCGAGCTTTTAAACCCTGAGGTAGAGGCTTATTTATCATTAGAAGAAGCACTAGAAAAGGAGGCTGACGCACAGGTTGAAGCATTGAGCCTTAATCTTGCAGAAAGTAATCATGCGCGAAAATTACCTGATTGGTTGCGCCCAAGATTCCGTCGTTTAAAATCAAAAGTCAAGAAAGAATTCTGTAAGGTCGTTCACGGAATGGAAGAACTGGATATTAAAGATATTATTAAAAATGTTTTACTTGCATTAATACCCATTTTTGCATCAGGCTTTCCAGCGGCCGTATTGCCCATTGTTATTGGGCTTGTAGCATACCTTATTAAGTATGGTATTGAAAAAACGTGTCCCGTTTAGTTGTTTTTCCTGTTGGGCGCGCTGGATACATTTGTTTTTATTTATGAAGTTATAAATTTTGTACATGTATAAAAAAGGTTCTAGCGCTCCCAATTTTAATCAAATAGGTTAGTCAATATTTTAAATTTTTTATTATGCCAAGACAAATTAACGAGAACCAACAATTTACGGATAAATTAGTCAAATTTATCCCAACAGAAATTATCGGTGCATATACCGCATTGGCAGTGTTTTTAGGTTACGATTTCTCTGATGCCACACCGCCTCCACCGGTCATTGCCACACAATTGATACAAGTGGTATTTGTGGTATTATTGATTCTTACGCCAGTTTATTTATGGAAAATAAGCAATGTTACACACCAACTCCAATTGCTCGTTTCTACTATTTCATTTGCGGTATGGGTATATACGCTAGGCGGACCTTTTGAGGTGTGGGGGCTACATAACGCTTATGTTGCACCAGTTGTGCTTGTACTTTGGGCACTTATTCCGCCGCTGTTTATACAAGCAGACCCAGTTGAAGAACCTATTACGGCTATCCCTCAATAATATCTTTTTTTTCATTTTTAATTCCCCCCCTTTTATGAGAAGTATTTACTTTTTAATGCTCGTTTGGGCATTGATATTTATCCCTATGTAATAACTGTACGAATATCAATAATCCACTTTTGCACAAAACCACTTTAGTCTGACCATACGAAACTTGATTTGGCTGAATTAAAACTTATTCAATATGACTAAAATTCTATTACCATTCTTAGCTATTTTACTGAGTTTCCTTGGAGACTTAGAAGCCCAAGACCCTCATTTTGCCCAGTTTTACGCTAATCGGATTTATTTGAATCCTGCTTACGCAGGATTTGATCCAGGCAACACGGTAATTCTAAATTTCCGAAATCAGTGGCCGGGAATACCAGATGGTGATGTTGTGGCCTCGAATACCTCATACAGGACTTTTAATGCCACGGGGGATTTCAGGCTACCATGTTTTTCAGGTATTCAAAATTTTTGCATGGGTTTAGCCGGCTCTTTTTTCCATGACGCAGCCGGTAAAGCCCCCCTTATAACCCAAGGAGGAGGATTAGCACTCAGTGCAGCGAAGCGGATCATCAGGCCAAATAAAAAGAAAATAACGTATGTGGACCTTCGAATAGGGGCGCAAGCAAGTGGGATGCGACGCAGAATAGATGGTGATTATTTTATCTATTCAAGCCAATTAGACCCTCAATTTGGCCTGATTGGAGACCCGAGTATCCTCAATTTGCGCAGCAAGATTTACTCAAATCTGAATACCGGGTTATTGATTAATTTTGGAAACAATCAGCATAATTTTTCAGGTGGCGTTAGCATGTCTAACGTATTAGAGCCTGATTACACATTTTACAATGCCCCTCCTGGTGATATTCTACCACGCAGATATACAGGGCATTTAGGTGCGACGGTAGAACGTTTTAATAATTTTTTTCTGTCTCCGCAGTTACGAGCCGATTTTCAATCTAAGTTTGATTTAGGTTTATTTTCTGGTGGTACATATATTCAGTCTGACAAAATGTATGGGGGGCTATTCTACCAATGGAATAAGAATACGTTTTCGCAATCGACATCAGGAGCGAGACTGGCAGAAAATGTAAGCCATATTATTTTGAGTCTAGGCGTTGATATCCAATCAATTGTTGACCTTGGAAATGTTGATTATATTCAAAATAGATTTATTCTTGGAGCCACCTTTGACTATACCGTTAGAGGGTTAAGCCAAAGTGATACGCGGGGTGGATTTGAACTCGCCATTAAAATGTTTTTTGACGGTGGAAAGGAAAAGAACTGTCTTGAGGAAAAAAGGAATCAACATAGGCGATGCCCAATTATCAGTCACTAGAATTCACACTGTAAAAAACTTGTTTTACTGCCTGTTTTACTTGTTGGCTTTGTGAAATTGACAAATCCCACACAGGCTAAAACTACATCTTGCGACTTATTAAAACTTTACACTTGGGCTACCAAGTGTAAAATAGTTGGTTGAATATCAGCAAGTTAAAATTTAAAAACTGCTGCAATCACTAATATTAAAAAAATGCTATGAAATATACCACTTCATTTTACGCTTTTGTCTCGCTTATTTTGACCCTGAGCAGCGTTTCTATGCAGGCGCAGGCACCTAGTGCAGACATCAGTCTCCCAGTCAATGCCGATTTGTGCGCCCCATCGACCATTACGTTTACCAATCCAACAAATGTGACAACGGGAAACCCAGCAGGTACAACGTACACTTATATTGTAATAACTGGTTGTGAGCCACCAGATACTACAGTGATACCACATACCACCCCCTTTACTCCTTTTACCTACACCTTTCAACGCAGTTCCTGCGACCTGGGCTGTGCAACACCCCAACCGGGTAATTTTCAGGTTATTATGCAGGCAAGTAATGCTTCAGGCTCAGCAACTGATACACTGAACGTACCAATTGCGTCCAACGGGACATTGGGGTTCTCCGCACCGCTCACAGCAAATGCCAGTGAATTAGTTTGCCTGACTGATACCTCTGCAAATGGGTACTACTGGAACCCCACGACGCAAACATGCGGAGATAATACGTATTGGGGCATCATGCCGGGTACAGTTACGATGGTAAGTGGAACATTGGGTAATCAAACAACCCCAGGCAGTGCAGTACCTTGTGTGCGGTTTAACCAATCCGGTACTTATATGGTTGCTCTGATCCGACCAGCCGGGGCTTGTCCTTCGGATACACTCAAAAAAACAATTACCGTGAAGCCGCCTTGCGATTCTCTAGCGCATTTTACCTCGAGCATCCAGTGTAACTCGGTTCAATTCACACCTACCTATACGGAACCTGGGGCAACCTATAACTGGACTTTTGGCGATGGCGGTATCTCTAACGAAATAGACCCGTCGCATATTTATTTTACACAAGTAGGTTCGCAATACATGGTAAGGCTAATCATCGTATCCGGTAGTTGCATTGATACCTTCACTGCAACAGTAGCCATCACTATTGTTGCCGGGGGGCTGCCGGTGGCTTCGATGCAGAGTTTGGGAGTGGGTATAACTTTAAAAGATGACTTTTTGAACTGTAATGCATCTAATACCTCAACGACTAGTGATGATTTTAACTTAAATGTTCAAAACACTTCACAGAACATAGTACCTGCAACTACCTA
>JBEAVK010000041.1:0-12161 GCA_041160955.1 Bacteroidota bacterium | reverse complement strand
AGATGCAACTTGTTATTGCTGCGTGAACCGATCCTTCTAAATAGTCGCTTTAAAATGTCCTTAATTTCTCCCGCCATTCCAAAACGCACAATACCATTTCCAATCGACTGATTTCCTGCTCCTCTTCGATCAAGTAAAGAAACATTTCCTCTATTTTCTCTTGTTGGCGGAAGGTAATATCGCCGAGTTCAAAGCCGCCTTCCTTTTCTATTTCGGCAGCCGATGGCATACCGGGGAGGTGTTTGTTTTGTTGGATAAAACCGGCCACCTGTGGTAGCGAAGGGCGGAGGTAATTGGGCGCGAAAACGTAATCGCACCATTGTGATTTACATAATTTTACTTTATCTGTTATGACTCCGTTTTTGACGGTAAGTCCGTAAAAGTTGCTAGTACTAAACTTTTCCGTACCTATTGCTACCCTACTAGGATTTTTGATTGGTCTTGAGGTTGAGCACATAGGCCAGTTATTTGATACTGATGGAATCCAATCTCTGCATGTTATAATATTTTGGTTGATCTCTAAAAACTTCAACAAATCCAAATAACATTCATCAAATAATGCGCTACAATTTTGAGTATTAGCATAATTGGCAAATGGGTCAACGGAGTCATTGGTTTGTAGTACACCATTGACAAATACACAAGTATGCCCATTAATTACGATAACTACTGTACCATTATTGATAAGACCACACTCTTCCTCGAAAACTGCATTTCTTCTTATTACTAATGAATTAGTGGTTAAATTAATGGAACCTGGAGTCTTAGTTCCGTTATTCGAAAGCCCTGGAGCAAATATTAGAAACTTAGTGGAAGTATTCGGCCCCACCAAATTTACTGATGGATCAAATCTCAAAGAAAGAGTTCCGTTCCCACAAGAAATACTAATAGGGCAAACGTCAATATTTGTGACCGAAGTACCTAAATACCCGCCATCTACAAAAACATATCCCTTGACAATACCCCCATCCAAGTTCTCTGTAATATGGAATGTTAGTGCATCACCTGCTTGTAAGTCTAAGGCATTGAAAATCAATTGTATTTTGCCTAAAGATACGGCCTGCCGCTTTGCACTATATTTCCCATTCCGAGGGTCGTCGTCTGTGATATAAAAACTCACTTCTACCGAATCATTCATATCTGCCAAAAAGAACCCGCCAAAAGTAGCGTTGTCTTTCACCGTAATGGTCAGTTTGCCATTGGTTCGAGATGCTTGCATATCTCCCAATGGGGTAATTTGTGCACTCGAACTGTAAAATGCTGCAAGAAATGCAAGCGTTAGATAAAATATTGCATAATAATTTTTCATTTTTTGTATAATGTTTAGTGTGGTTAAAATTCGGAAAGACGCTGCTGGATTTGCTGCTTTTTCTTATCCAATTCGATCAAATGAAGATAAGCTTCTTCAATTTTTACCTGCTGCTGCAATTTGACGGCTTTCATTTCATACCCTTCGCCGTTGGAAACTTCCCTTTGCGAGATCATACCGGGCAAATGTTTGTTGGCTTTGATGTACTCTTCTACGGCTGGTAGTGGTAAAAGCGGGTATGTTTCGTTAAAAACATAATCGCACCAGCCCTCATTTTCGCAAAGTTCGATCCTGAACTCGGGCGTACTAATCCCTCCTTTTACAGCAAGACTGTAACCCGCCTGTGATTTGGTGGTACCTATGCAAACATTACCTGTGCGATATGTCTCAAAATAGCCATTAGCCCAACATTTATTTTTCCATTGATCACAATCCGGCTTTTGTACCTCATTTTGTAAAAAGTTAACAAAATCCGTCCTGCAATCTTCATTTTGAAACAAAGAACAATTATATAATGGAGCAATATTGGTGTTTTCTTCTACCAATATTCGTTGGCTGCTTGGCTCTTTTTTTAAAGGCCGAACCGCCATCAAAATACTGTCTTTTAAGATTACAGCACTTTGCGTATTCGCTGAAACAGGCAATTGCTGCAATAACCGTTCTGCACGTTGGTCTAAAGCAATCAAGTGTAAAAATATCTCCTCTATTTTTTGTTGCTGTTGTGTTGTGGTCTGTTCCAGTTGATATCCTCCTTCCTGTTGTACCGTTTGTTCGGGAGTACAACCTGGTAGGTAACTGTGGTTGCTCAACCACTTGGACAACTCAGGCAACGGTAGCAGTGAAAAAGTATCTTCAAATACATAATCACACCATTCCGAACTACATATTTTTAATTGTTCGGAGATAATTCCGTCCCAAACTGACAATTTGTAATTCGATGAACCATATCCTTCACCACCAATCGTTACAGTACCACTCCTACTGATCTCACTGTCGTAACCGCAAGCACCATCCCAAAGTTTACAATCATTTGGGTTTAGTCCAGGCAAAAAATCGTTTGCAAATTTGATGACTCCCTTATGGCATTCTATAGGTATGCCGCAATCACTCAATGGGTTTTGGGCTTGAATTTGGGCAACACCCAAAAACAAGCAGAAAAATAGCATATTTTTCATGTTTTAGTTAAATTTTAATGGATTGTTTAGAAATTTGTTTACCGTTTGATAGGCGCAATACATAGGTGTACATGCCAGGCGCAAATGCCTCCATATTGATTGTTTCGGAATAAACGCCTGGCTCGAGGCTGTTCCATTGCCGCAGAAGTGCTACTTTTCGCCCGGTTATGTCGTAAAGTTCAAGATCAATGGCCTGTGCTTCTGTTGCCTCGAATGAAAATTGAATATTTATCTCAGAATGAAATGGCGTTGGTACAATGGTAATATCCAGCCCTTCTTGTTTCATAGTTGGTGGAGGCAGAAGAGTAATAGACTCTATGCGTTCTTCTGTTGGCGGGTTGGTTAGTCCTTCTGAAAGACATTGATTGATGTAAAAGTGCAAGCCAGTTTGTTGTGAAGGGTATTGCCCTCCTTTATCCTCAAGTGTTGCGTTATTTGAACTACCAATCCAAATATAACTTTCAGCACTGACTTCACCTCTTTTCAGGTATGTAAGTCCTGATGGTGACGAAGGGCAACCACTGTATAAACTTAAAGATTTCTTTTTGACTACGTTGGGAGACAGTACGTCAAAATCGCACATAACTGCGTTGGGAGGGGATGAAATCTGCTCATTATTCAGTACCTCAAACGTCAATGTTTCTTGAATATTTTCACCAAATACTCCATTGTTATCGCCGCTATTATATTTCACAATCATTACATGGTCTCCTACGGGTAAGTTAGCGAGGTCAAACTCTCCCTTGTATAATTTAGTAATTGGAGAGAAATCCAACTTGACATTTGAATTCATCTGACTAAAACTATGATAATTAATAGTAATAATTACATAAGGTGGCATATATGATGGTACCGACCCTAAGAGATATGGATCAAATTGAATCGTTACTTTTTCGCCACTTAACGATGACTTGCAAACCGAGTAGTTACTCATTTTTATATCAATCCTTGGTTTCCGTGCAGTTACAATATACTTAGCCGAGGCGATACTTAGGTTACAACCTGTATTAGGATCGGTCACGGTCATGATTAACTGAGGACGAGCTATCGTTGGCTTAAACTTTACCCCCGAAGGTACATTGTAGCTTGAATTTAAGACATTTGGTGTCGAACCATTCCATGTAATGATTGGATTGCTCATTATTGGGTATATCCAGTTCCCCCCAATTAACGATTTCCCTTTCCATATTTGAACTTCTTCTCCCTCTACCACGCTTAATATATTGGGATCCGATTCATAATACCTATATTTCCATTTTTGGGGTACTTCCACTGCAACCTGATCGCTTGCCTTACACCCTGTTTCTGTATGTCGAGCCTCTAAAGTAAATAAATATGAGCCTGTATTTGAACGAGTCATTTCAGACGGCAACACCCCAAAGGGTCCAGAAATACCTGGTTGAAACAAGTTCATTGCGGGGTGGTTGCTGCTCCAAGTGAATACTAAAGGATAGGTAGTGAATGTTATTGGAAATGTAGGTGGGTTAGCTGGCCCTGCTGACCCCAAAAGATCAATGGGTTCGCCATAACAACCTGGTAGTGGTGTATTCAATTCAACACTCACATCATTTTTGTACCCAGTAACTTGCACGGTTGCACTTGCTTCACAGTACGACATGATGTCGCTCACACGCAATGTGTAAAGTGCACTTGAACCTTTAGGCATATCTTTAATCACCGTACGACCACTGAATTTATTTTCTAGACGGTTCATGTCATCAAGATTTAAAGCTGTCCACTCAAATCCATATACACCTGAACCACCTAATAGGAAGGGCTCTTCTGGCCCGATGAACTGCTCACCATCATCGCAAGCCTTTACGGTGGAGGGCATGTTCAAGGTAAGAGGGGAGGATTCAATAGTGATATTTTTCGACTTTTGACACAATATCTGACCATTTGCATCCAACATTTTGACAACCATGTTATAAGTTATCGTGCCAGTTGCAGGGGTAAATATATATGGATTAGGGTCATGGTTATCGCCCGATTCAAAATTCAGGCTGCCGCCAGCGGGTGATACAACCGACCAAGTGAATTCGATATTACCATTGCCGCCCGTTACTAAACGAAAGTCTTCTAAATATGAACTATTTCCTGGACACCTTTTATAGTTATCCTTGGCCACAATACGGAATATATTTGCGGACACAGATGTCCCATCCGAACGCACCTGACCTGCACTATCCATGACCCTCAAACGCACTAGAAAAGACACATTATTACCCTCTTCATAATTTTGGATGTATGGATGATTAAGGTTCAACATTGGTTCTTTGGCATTTTTGTTATCAAAAAGACCTCCGAGTTCCAACTCAGGATTATTTCTGTCGTAAGCTGTCCATTCGTATTGAAAATCCTCGAATATATATTGGCCATTTGCTGATCCGGTTATCTTTTGCGCACCACCTGAAACATCTGCCATCAGTTTATATGTACAATTAGAAAGTGCCTCTGCCCTGACGTTGTCTATTTCAATTTGTGGCGGTTTGATATACACAATGCAGTTATTTATGGCACCATCTGGTAGCCCAAAAGGTTGACATGATGGGGCAATGCCACAAGTTTTAAAATCATAAGCCCAAACACTTAGACATCCCCACGGCGTAAAATCAGATGGTTTACTCATTTCGGCAATACCATTTGAAGGAACAAACGATGCTGGAACCTTTATTTCATCAAACATATCTCCAGTACAATCATAATTCTGAAGGCCATGTGTGTAATTACAATCTGGGAAATATACCTGTCCCCATGTAATTTTGGGTCTATTAAAAGTTGGGTCAATAGGCGCACAAAACGTCCCTGTTGTAGTCAATTTGATGCTTACCGGAGGACTGTTCCAAGTAATTACAGGTTGTATTGTGGGTAATAAAGTGTAAGTATTAGATGGCGGTGCAGCATCGCCTACACAATATGTTTTAGTCTTTTCATAGCAAGCCCCAGTTGCTGGGTTACAGACCTTTACCTTTACCAAATATGAGCCACTGACCGCAAATGGATGCTCGCACTGGCCGTTTGGCTCGGACGTGTTGATAATTGTTCCATCGCCAAAGTCCCAAATATACTCTAAAGGTGGATTCAGTGCAAACAACGGATCTACCGATACAGCCCAGTGTAGGTACGAACCGGGATTAATACAACTCGCTCCAGATGGTAGTACTGGCAGATGTTCAAAATCAATTTCGATAAATGATTCCTCCACAGTCACTTGATGTGACGTGATTACCTCGTTACCCAAGGCATCTTTCACCGTACACCATACCACCGCTGGTGACAACGGCGTATATTCATTGAATTGTACTTCTTGTCGGGTCTTGTGCATCCCGATTTGCTGCGCAGGAATATAGGTTGGGCTACCACCAGTTACCACCCACTCGAAATGGAACGGAGGCGTACCCCCTGAAACAATTACGTCAAAAGTGGCCGACTGGTTGGTCATTAGTGTAGTTGGACCTTCAATCTCGGCAGATAATCCCGGAGAACTTTCTACTGTGATTTCTTGAGTAGCCGTGGCAGTGTTACCACATGGATCCGTTACCGTTAACTGAATAACATAAGTACCCGGCTCACTATAAGTATGCTCCTTGATGATATTGGATGCGAGTGAGCCTGATACACCGCCATCCCCGTAATCCCAGGTGTAAGAAAGTGTTTCAGTGCCTCCTGATAGGTCAGAGGCATCCAATTCAAAATTGTCGCCACCTTGAAGTGCGTTTACTACAAAACCAGCGTATGGTTCACATTCGCAGTCCGTTGAACTACTAAAATCTGCGTTTATAGTCGGATCAACTAAATTACCAGAGGGCGTACACACACCACGACCTAATCTAAATTTATACCAACGACTTGAACCATCAGCCGAAGTAGGGTCGGCGGGTTGCCATACGCCATTTTCCCCACGGTGCGGTATTATTTCTACGTTTCCACTTCCATTCCAAATATCAAAATTTAACAACTCATTATTTGAAAGATCTTTGCCGTAAAATCTAAATTGGTATTCCCCCAATGGAACTACGGTTACGTCTTCATAGGTAATCTGCCACCGTTTACCTTCACCTCCGTCTATCGACACTATACTACTAATATTGATCGTGTTGCCAAGGGGGGTAATAAGATTACCACTAATTTCGCTCAGTGGCTCACTCGCTAATACCTCCATTTTAATATCTTCCCATAAACTTGATGTCATTCCGCCCCAACTTAATATTGACGGAGTATTTTCGTAAAACTTTAATTTATTGCAGTCCGGCGTAACCGGATTACACGCAAGGCTGTAATAATCGGCAGAATAGGCTAACGTATTATTATAGACGACATTAACCCCTTCTATGTAGGGAAAAAAATTATCAATAACAATATCATTTTTTATAGACTTCGGTTGCCCGACTAGTGGTGTTGCGGTTGTATGTATCTTATATAGTCCATCTGAATACCGTGCATCTTTATTCCGGTTCGCAAAACGTGGCGTAGAAGATGTATTAAAGGGTGGGTTACCGAGAGAAAATGGGGCGTTTTTGGCGATTCGTAGATAAAAATCTGAATAATAGAAATCATCATGATTTTGTCCGCGCCAGTGCGGGTAAACCCCTGTTAAAATGTCAGATCCGTACATGCCATCCTTAACGAGATAAGAAGGGTATATATCCCGATTAGTTGTTATTGTACCTCCGTAGTCAAACATACTATATTTTAATCTGTAGCCCTTAATAAAAGATTTGTATCCTGCTTGAGGTAAAAATGTCGGACCTGGAGTTTCGATTTCAAATTTAACTCTGTCCACATTGGGTAAAAAAGGAGTACTACTGTATAAGTCTCTTAATCTGATACTTGTGGGATTATTACCGTAAGTTAACCCAATTCCTTGGGTGCCATCAGCACGAAGTACTTGGTAACTATGATTAGGTGGATTGTAATTGATTGACCCAAGTGGGTTTACAAATACAGTATGATTCTCCGAATACCAAGTCGTATTTGATCCCCCTGATGGCAAGGTGGGGATTTCATAAAAATGCACGTGTGCAGGATCCGCCGAGGAATCACCAAGTGGTGCTATTGATTGCCCTGCAGCTCGGTGTGTAACAACGTTGTAGTCTGTTCCATTATATGTAATGGTTTGTTTAGGGTTGGTTACTTCTGCTAATGCAATACCTTCATCTGTGAAAATGATGTAATTTCTAAAATTTTCAATATACATTACCATACTTCCAAGGGTACTACCACTTTCGGAGTCACTCCTAAAAATATGACCAAAGGCATAATCATGATTTCCACTTATCTGTATCCAATGATACATATTGCCAAAGTTAATCTTAACAATATCGCACTCAACAGGGGTAAGAATTTTGTAACCAAGATCATCATCTCCACCTTCTGGGCCATAATCAATACCATTGTGCCAATCATAGTCCCCATTTTGAGTTCGCGGCCCGTAATCGGATGCAAAATGCAGATTTTCAATATTGGTAACCGTACCGTATGAGGGGTTGAGACTCAGACAGCCTGTGCACGGAATATATTGTAGAGTATTTTGTGCGTATGCCGTGAAACACCCTATAATACCCAAAAAAAATAAAATTAATTTTTTCATAGTTATTTTTTCATTTTAGATACTGTAAAATCTTTTTCAAACTTCAGAGCCGTGGTTTTTCCCGATTTCCCTGAATGCATGATACATCCTTCTTTATCGGCCTGTTCCATATCACCTAAATCGAAAACGTCGTATTCTTTATAGTACTTTTTTTTATTTTCTATGTCATAGATAGTCCATTCCGCCCAAAATTTATTTTTTTCAACTGCTGTAATTTTTATTGTAGCAAAAAAATACTGATTAATGCCGTATGTTGAAGTATTACCATCGCAAGACTCTTTAAGTATTTCTTTTTTCTCCTTCATATCAAAAACAGTATAAGTCGGGGGCATGTTAGAATCAACCCCTTCACCATAGCCTTCTCCTGATTTGAAACAAAAGTATCGGCCATCACAAAGCAAAAAACCAAGCCCTCCGTTATTGATTATACCTTGATGCTCATACTTTAAGTTACCTCTTATATCATATACCGCAAGTGCAAGTCGTGAAGCCGCGAAATCGGAGCGCTCTCCCTCAACTTCCATCACGTACATAATTCCAATGATATCGCGAGGACGATTAAGATACCGGGTCACAGAAGAAAATATTCGTACTCCTACGCTATCTACTTTGGAATAAAAACTACCCATTTCCTCATCGGTCAGCATAAACAACGGATCCGTTTTTAGTATCCTGAATGGCACAACATAACGTGGGGTATTTAAAACCTCATCAATTCCACTTTCACGTCCTTTTAGATTATAGAAAGGAGAACTTTTAACCAAATCTACCCTTTTTAGTCGTTTGTTTGTTGTAGAATCCCAAAATTCAACGGCAACATTGAGACCCGCTGTTGGGTGTTTGATTAGCCGTATCGCCTCGAAAGGTTTGGGTTGGGCATTTTGTGCGGGTGATACCTTCGATTGCCCTAACAACAATGAGCAATAAGCAAGTAAGGATATTAAAAAAGTAATTTTTTTCATGTTTTTTTTGAAAATTTAATTTTTTTGAATGACAAAATTTAAAACGGTTTTCTTTATATTTCATAAACATAAAGTACCACTTCATACAGTGAATATTGACCATGATACCATTATAACAATAGCAGGAATACACAGTCAGATAGCGTATTCTCGAAAAAAATAAAGCAATGTAAAGAAAACACAGCGGCAAACCGCTGAAAACCAGGTGAACGAATGAAATAAAGCATGGGTATGCAAGTTGAAAAATTAAAAAATGAACACCTTACAACAGTATGTTTTTTTATACAGAACACCTCCAGTTTTTAGTACAATATATCGTTTATACTAAAATTTGTCAAGCAGAAGTATCGCAATAGGAAATGCTAAAAAATGTCGTATTAAGGTTGATCTTAAAATATATGAAAATAAAAATCATTTTCAATGCTACAAAGGTATGAGGTATTCCTCTCGCCATACAAGTATTATTATTGATTAAATTAATCAAAAAAGTGATTAAAATAATCAACAAAAAAAAGTATTAAAAATTAACAAGGAGTAACAATAAGAAATTATATTTGCGGCTCAAATCTTTTTATCCTTTATGAAACTGGGTTCCAAAATACGAATAATTCGATTATTAAAAAACATATCCGCAAAGGAAATGGCAACGCTATTAAACATGTCACAAGGTAACTATGATAAAATAGAACGGGAGGAAATTGATGTTTCCGAAGAAAATTTGGCTATTCTTGCAAAAGAATTCGGTGTAACTGTTGATGTTATTAAAAAATTCCGTAAAGAACATTTTTTTTCTTGACTTTGACACGATTTTGATATAAATAATTGTAAATCAATTATTTAATGTTTTTTTGTAGTGCGAAAATAATTTTGTAAATACCTAATAATCAATTACCTTTGTGCCAAATTTATTTTGCATGGCATTTTTAAGGGCAGAAAAGAAGTCTTCTGGGACTTATCTACGCTTGGTAGAGAGTTACCGAAAAGATAAAGTTGTGAAGCATCGCACACTATATACTTTTGGTAAATTAGAAGACTTTAGTACTCATCAGTTAGAGGCTCTTGGCCGAAAATTTCTGGAGTTATCAGGTAGTTCTATGGAAAATTCTCTGTCTGCGCCCCTACAAGAACTTGATCGGCATAACTACGGATTTCCTTTGGTTATTATTGGCTTGCTTCGTAAAATTGGGTTGGATATAATAATGAACCGTTTTGAACGGTCTCACAAATTGAGTTATTCTCTTTTTGACTGTTTGGTACTGATGCTCTGCAACCGCTTACAATCGCCGACCTCTAAACGCGGAATATATCTTGATCAGTCTAGTTATATAGGTCTGCCCCCTGTAAATTTACAGCATATGTACCGTAGTCTTAGTTATTTTGCCAAATATCAGGAGTGGCTGCAGGAATATCTATTCAAGCAACGTGGTAAACTGGGTGCGACTAAACTGGATTTGGTATTTTACGATGTCACCACTTTTTACTTCCAAAGTGAGGTAGAAAAAGATGGGGCACTTAGGCAGAAGGGGTACGGTAAAGATGGCAAAATAGGCAAGACCCAAGTAGTATTTGGATTATTAGTAGATATGAAGGGTATGCCAGTTGGCTATCGATTATATAGTGGAGATACATATGAAGGCCATACGTTTTCTGATGCTGTAAAGTTACTTCGCAAACAGTATAAAATACAACGTTTGGTCGTTGTGGCGGATAGCGGAATGATGAATCGCAACAACATATCTTTATTCGAGGAGCATCAAATAGCGGCTGATTTTGAGTATATCGTTGGAGACAGGCTCAAAAGTCTTAAAAAAACGGCACAAAAATATCTTTGTAACTTGGAGAACTACGAAATTATAACGATGCCAACACCAGAAGGTATGATGGCTCCTCTACGATATACATCCATGGAGTACGAGGGAAAGCAACTTGTATGTACATACTCAGAACAAAGGGCAAAAAAAGATGCTTGGGAACGGGAAAAGAAAATAGAAAAAGGACGTAAGATGCTCGAAAGCCCCGGAGTGATAGATCAGAAGGCCAAGCACTTTTTCTTGAAAAAGAAACACGAAAATAGTGACCAGTTTGAATTATACACCCAAAAAATAGAAAACGATGCACAGTTCGATGGCTTTTTGCTTGTTGCAACCAATGCAATGGACTTAAATCCGTCGCAGATATTACAAAAATACAAGGACTTGTATCACGTTGAGCACTCATTTAGAACATTCAAATCATTCCTCGAAACACGCCCAATGTTCCATTGGACGGATGAGAGAATAAAAGGACATCTGTTTGTTTGTTACCTGTCCTACTATCTGCTGGCGCACCTCAAAAATACGCTTAATGAAGATTCGGTAGAAGTAACTGAGTATAAAATAAAAAAAATACTATCTCAAATGGAAGTGTCGAAGGTCAAAAATGGGAAAGATGTCTTTTTCCTTCGATCACAAATGGATGAAATAACTCAAGAAATATTACTAAAACTCAAATTACCAATCTTTGATAATGTACTCTCAGAAGCAAAATTGGCTGATTTGATGGCATAATTCAAGATTTGTAGTGCGAAACACCAATTACTATGTAATTGGTTATCAATATTTTATCTCAAAATCGTGTCAAAGTCAAGAAAAATATGTCAATATTTCTCTGCTTCATACTTATCTAATGAAAAATCTAATACAATGGGTGAAGTAGGTTTATAGGATACCCACCATTTTCGGTATTCTTCGTATAAGTATCGTTTAGAAAAAACCTGTCTTTTATTAGGTTCAATAATGACATGCAATACATTTGGCCCATCATCAATAAACAAGCAAATGAATTCATTAAATACATAATAATCAATGATAGAAGGCTTTGAAATTTCGTCTTCTAAAATTTTCTTCTTTTTTAGATCAAGCGTGTCCGTACGATTATTTTTCAAATCAAAAATATACCAAGGCCCTATATACTCGACATACTCATCAGAAAAATAGGTCTTGGATGTGGCAACGAAAAAAAAGCTGCCATCTTTCGATAGGATATTATCACTACCATAATCTACCCCAAATTGTTTAAATACCTTGTTATTATTATCTAGTATTGTAAAATATTTTTTTTCCATTAGCGCAAATGAAGGAGATTCA
>JBEAVK010000455.1:0-4801 GCA_041160955.1 Bacteroidota bacterium | reverse complement strand
ACAAGGACGCGACGTTTTATAGTATCGTTTAATCTACTGGTTTTTACTGAATTGTAGCGGTTCAGAAAGTCAATAATGATGTCTTGATATTTTTTTATTTTATCCATTGTACAATTTCGTTAATATCTGGATTATAAACGACAATTTTGGCACCAATGCGCACCAAAGATTTTTGAATAAGGATTTTTTGAAAGAATCTAGACCATATATCTTCGGGAATAGCCAAGAAAAGTACTCGTGTAGGGTCTCCCATTTCTAAAGCAACATAATAATCGTTAAATTGACCTACGGCTTTATGAAATTCATCGATCGTTGAAGGGCCAACAAAACTTTTGACTTCAACCGCAATTTTAGTGCCTTCTTTTTCTGCTGCTAAAAGCGGTTCTGCTCCAAAATCAATATTATAACCTATTTCTTCTATCTCTATACGATATGGATCATCGGTGATACGCCAACCGTCTTTTTCCAATGCTTCGCGCACATTTTCATGATAAAAATCTTTCGCCATGATTTTTGCTACAAAGTTAATATCTTTTTGATGATTGTATGCCGCACTACTTGAAAAAATATTTTTGCAACGACATTTTTGTCTGCAACTCCACCCCCAAAAAATGCCCCAAAAGGATATTTTAAAGTTGTTTTTCTAGGAATATAACCTTTAGTTTGTCAAAAGATTATTCATATCTACAAAAAAAAGACCCCATAGTCTATACCACAGGGTCTTATATGCTAAAAAGTATGAGTCTAAGTTCAAGTACTACTCCTCGCCCGGGGTAGTAGGTAGCGTTGCGCGCATATTGCGTATTTGCGCAGGTATTTGTGGCGCGGCGTAGCCTTTGATATAGGGGATGGTTTGCAATGGTGTGCCCCATGCCGCCTTCATTTGCTCAATCAACCTGCGTTTTTCCACACTATTGGGTGGTTTTGGCGCAGTGCTACGGCCTTTATCTATTTTTGAAGTATTTTCAGCAGGCGTTTCTACTGCGGGTATGGCTTCTACTACTGTTGGAGTGGGCAATTCAGGTATAGCAGCCACTACTTTTGGAGTAGTTATGGCGGTTTTTTCCATTGAATTGACGCTTGCTTTAGGAGCAGTTACTTTTGTATTGGATACACGACTTGCCGGCTCTGCTACCGATGTGACCGGTTGTGTAGGTGTAGCAGCGACACTTGAAATAGTAGTTGCAGTACTATTTTGTTGCTGTTGCGGCTGCTCCAGTATCGTTGGCTGTGGTGCGGGTGCTTGCTGCGTCGTTTCATTGGTGTTTAGCGCGAGGAATACTCCCGTAGCCACGACGACCGAAATAGCGGCCAATGCGATCATTTTACGGGTTATTGACCAACCTACATGACGGGTTTGGATACCTGTTTGTACGGTTTGCCATACGCGATCGGAGGGGACATCCCATCCACTGGTGGAGGGCGATTCAGGCAAATCGTTGAACGTTTTGCGGAATAATTCGTCTATGGATTCAAACTCTTTGTTATTGGACATTATGTATAGTTTGATATTGCTCAATTGGCAGCCTGAATTAAACTGTATTTGATGTTTAACGTTAGACTTAGCCGGTTTGTGGTATTAAAGATTATAAAGTAAATATTTTGCAAGGAATTGAATAAATCGCATTAATCAATGACATCGAAATACGATTTATCCAATATTTTTTTCAAATATTCCCGTGCTTTGTAGAGTTGACTTTTGCTGGTACCAATGGAAACCCCCAATTGCTCGGCTATTTCTTCGTGGCTAAATCCCTCGACGGCGTACAGGTTAAAAACGGCCCTGTAACCGGGAGGCAATTTGTGTAGCAATTTCATTAAGCTTTCCGCATCAATATTCGAAGCGGTGTCTTCATCGGTACGAAACAGGTTTTCAAAAGGGGAAAAATCACCTGTATCGCGTAAGAAATCTTTTTGTTTCCGCAAATGGCTCAGAGCCGTATTGATCATAATACGACGGATCCAACCGCCCAAGGCACCTTCGCCGCGGAACTGGGACATGTCGCGATATACCCGTACAAATGCGTCTTGCATCATGTCTTCCGCTTCGGCGCGGTCTCGGGCGTAACGTAACAATATCCTGAACATCGGCACGTTATATTGCCGATAAAGGGCGACTTGATGCGTAGGACTACTGCGCAAAATGCCTTCCACTAATTCATGATCGCTCCACTGCTGTTGCATATTGATATATGATTGACTACGGTTTGTTTAATTTGGTTGTCCGGTTATTCAAAAAAACGTCACAATATCGTAATAATCCTTTTTTTGAGTAGTTTCTCGTCTATTTTTGTACAATTTTTAACCATTTTAACATTATTTCATTCACCATGAGATTATTTTTTCTTTTCCTTTTTGGTGCTATGCTTGCTTTACAAACGGCTCAGGCACAAAATAACAAATTTATTAACCACGCTACTGAACGTATTTTAGAAGAAAAATTGCGTGGTTACGATATAAATGCCATGGTGCAATGGCAAAAAGACCATCCGGGCGAGCCTTTGGCTGGACGTGTATTGCTCAAAGGTACAACACCTGGCGCACAAAGCCGTGACGCGGATCAAATTGTTGCCACCAACCCGGAGGCGGAATCGGAAGTACACGCGGCTATTAATCCCGCTGACTCGGCTAATATCATCGTAGCAGGTGTGATTCAAGACCCTTCCAATTTTACGGCTCCGCTGGATATACCAGTGCGCTATACCAAAAATTTTGGCCAATCTTGGCAAACATCCTCTATTGACTTTAGCCCTAGCACGGGTTTCGCCATAGTGGCTGGCGGTGGCGATCCTGTAATTGCTTTTGACAAATCGGGTAAAGCTTATCTTTCTTGGTTGGTGCTTACCATTGATTTTTTGGTATCACCTCCCATTACATTGGCATTGTACAATAGCACTTCTACGAATAAAGGTCAAACTTGGGGTGCTCCCGTTTTGATTGATAAAGGTACTATTGATTTGGAGGCATTGACAGGTGGCGGCGGCAGCGGCGATCTGGTGGATAAGCAGTGGATGGCTACGGATCAATCTTCAACGGCTACTGAAGGTAATTTATATGTCTCTTATACCCGTTTTGAAATTATTGACTCGGTGACTTCTACGGCTCAAATTTTGCTCAAAAAGAAGTCAAAAACCAGTAATACTTTTTCGGCTACTCCTGTGCAGGTGCATACCAATACGTATGGCATCGTCCAGTTTTCGAGTATTGTGGTAGATGCTGCGGGTAGTGTACACGTTTCGTTCTTTGGGGGTAATAGTGGCACCGATATGGCACTGTACCACGCCGTCTCAACCGATGCTGGTGCCACATTTGCACCGGAGACCAAGATTTCGAATATATTTTTCCCCAGTTTGGTAGATGAGCCTGTTACGGATACGATTCCGGGCGTGGCTACTGATCGTTTGTACCCATGTCCGCATATTGCAGTTGGTAAAGGTGCGAATACATTATTGGCTACTTGGACGAGTAATGGACTTACTTCGGCACTTACGCCTGGGTACGATATTTGGTTTGCCAAAAGTACCAATAATGGCAACACTTGGAGCACACCCAAGAAGATCAACCCGGGTACCAACCCCGATGCGCACCAGTTTTACTCGGCGCTGAATGTAAGTCCAAGTGGAACGCTATGTGTGTCCTATTACGACCGTACAGACGACCCGAATGGCACTAAAACGCATTATGTACTCACTACTTCGACTGATGACGGCACAACGTTCAAACCAGCCGTGAATGCCACCTCGGAAGCCTCCGATTTTGGTGCCATTGGTAGCCTGAATGGTGGTTTTGGCATCGGTGAATATACACAGGTGGTAACGACCCCGTATTATGCCATTCCGGTTTGGTCGGATGGTCGTACCAACGATGGGAATATCGAATTATATGCGGCATTTATCCCGATTAGTGGTACCAGCAGTTTGTATGAATGGGGTAATATTACCAATGCATTTGATGTAGTGGTAAAAAATCCTTCCACGCAATCCATTGATTTGCAAATAAATATAAAAAAAACAAGTGCTGTACGGGTTCAAATATTTACGAGTGATGGCCGTTTGGTAGCGGATGATTCGGGGAATAATGCGATTGTTTCGGGTAGTATCAACCGTCGTTTTGATGTGCAGCCGGGTACTTATTTTTGTAAAATTGAAACGGTATTTGGTGCAGTAGTACGCAAGGTATTAGTGATTCAATAATTGCACATTTAGCGTTTAGCATTTAAAATTTAACATTGCACATGTAGCGTTTATAATTGAACATTTAACGTTGAACATTGAACATTGAACATTGAACATTGAACATTGCACATTGAACATTGCACATTTAGCGTTTAGCATTGCACATTTAACATTTAGCGTTTAACATTGAACATTTAGCGTTTATAAATAAAAATTTAATAAATTAATAATTATGTATATTTTAAATGTTAAACGCTAAATTTTAAATGTTAAACGCTAAATGTTAAACGCTAAATGTTAAATGTTAAACGCTAAATATTAAACGCGAAAGTGTACGTGATGCACCCACTTTGTTTTATACCGACGCTCAAAGCGTTAAATCGAAGATCAAATCCAAGCCCCAAAGGGGCGCCATATCCAGCCAAGGGCATCGCCCTTGGGTATGTGGGGATTTTGGTATGTGGGGATTTTGGTACATGGGTATATGGTGATTTGGGTACATGGGTATATGGATATTGGGTATATGGATATTGGGTACATGGGTATATGGATATTGGGTACATGGATATATGAATATTGGGTACATGGGTATATGAATATTGGGTATATGAATATTGGTATATATG
>JBEAVK010000391.1:0-6816 GCA_041160955.1 Bacteroidota bacterium | reverse complement strand
ACTCGACGTAGATAATATCCGCCCGTCATGGATGGGTAAAATGTACCCGCCGAGGATACTTTTTCCGGAAAATTGAGGCCGAATTTTTGAAGCATGAGCGCGGTGAATTTAATAATATCGTAACCACTAAAAGCGTCTTGGTTGGGCAGCGTACCAAATTTGTCGTAGAACGCTTGCTCAAACGCCTTTACATCAGCATCAGTGCGGTTGATATATTGAGCAGATGAAATATGGACATTCAAATCCGTCAGCAATTCGGGTTCAATTTGTTCATAATCAGCCCATTGTGGCATGCCATATACTTCCACTTTGTTGCTGCCTTTTTGTTGTTTAAGGCGACTTAGAAAGGCTACAATCCAGTCTTGTCCAGCCCAAGATGGCATAACAAAAGCAGTGATCAAGCCCGGTTTGAAGTATTTTTTAAAATCAATTTTATCAAAATTTGTACTCGCGTCTGGTACAATAATTTCTTTGAGTGCCGTAGCACCAAATTTCAAATTCGCATCCTGAAAATACACAAGCCTGTCTGCTTCTTTTTCTTTGCAAATCAGTACAACTTGATCGGCAGTCCGTTTTTTCTCCGAGCGCAGATATTGGATAATACGCGAGCAATGTGCACGCAGGGGAGGATTGGTTTGGACAAAATTGGGGTTTTGATCCGTCAAATCACTACTCGGAGATTCGGGCGATACCAAAATTTGTTTTGTCGTTTTGATCTGGTTGGCCATCGCCGTGATATGCGAATTGCGGACTGGCCCGATAATCACTTGTGCTTGCTTTAGCCGTGCATTGGTGTTAATCAAATATTGAAAATCGGTATCGGAGGCTTGGGTGTCCAGCACATCTACCACCAAATTGGGGTAGTTTTTGCCTTGCGATATTTCGGTCAGCCCCAATTGCATTCCAGCGTAATATTGGAGCGCAATTTTACTTTTTTCAGGTATTTCACCTGTCGCAGCATTGACTTGATTGGCCAAGAAAGGCAACAATACAGCAAGCCGATAAGTGGATTGTTGTGCTTGGGCTGGCTGATTGCTGTTTGGCTTAGTGGGTGTTGGTTGTCCACCATTATTGCCGTTGTTATTATTGGCAGGTGGTTTATCCGTATTCGGTTTGGTAGGTGTGGTTGGTTTGGGTAATGGTCGGTTTGGCGCAGCGGGGCGTGTAGAGCCACAAGCCTGAAAAAGCAGACTGGCAATGACGAAAAGTATAGAACAGTTTTTTGAAAAACGCATTAGTATCAAGTAAAAGGTTAATTTCCTGCAAAAGTAAGAAAAAATGATCTACTTTCGCGGCCAAATTATTTTTTAGACATTCCATGAACTATAACGCATATACGCTTACCAACGATCCCGAACTCAATGAAATCATGATTGCCCTACTCGCAGAAGCCCCTTTTGATACTTTTGAGGAGCACGAAACGGGTATCACGGCGTATTTGCAAGCCGATAAAGATTACGAACCAGAAGCCGAAGCATTGCTCGCGGAATTGGCCGAACAATTTGAAATGCAATGGGTAAAGACCTTTATTAAGGGTGAGAACTGGAACGAAATTTGGGAAACTAATTTCCATCCTGTTATTGTGCGCGATTTTTGCGCCGTTCGTGCCGATTTTCATGCACCAAATGAGGGCGTAAAGCATGAATTGGTGATCAATCCTAAAATGGCTTTTGGTACAGGGCACCACGAAACAACTTGGATGTGCTTGAGTGCATTGGAAAGTTTGCCCCTCCAAGACCTAGAACTGTTAGATTATGGTTGTGGTACCGGAATTTTGGCGATTATGGCCTCCAAACTCGGTGCAAAGCATATTGAAGCAGTGGATATTGAATCGGAATCGTATTTGAATACCATTGAAAACAGCAAAATCAATGGCATAGAGAATGTAACAGCGCGTTTGGGCGATATTACGGCTATTGAAGGCACTAGTTTTGATGGCATTTTAGCCAATATTAACCGCCATATCATTTTGGAATCGTTGCCAAATTTGCGTGCACTCACAAAACCCGGAGGCTGGCTTTTGATATCGGGTATTCTTTTGCAAGACGAAGAAATTGTGACAAATGCCGCCAAAGAGGTAGGTTTTACACCTAAAGAAATTTGGAAAAAGGAAAATTGGTTGTGCATTTGGTTGGCCTAGTGTTGTTTTTTTTGACCGATTTGAATAAATCAAATAAATTCTTTTTGGTTTTACGCGGAACTATATATCTTTGCGCCCTGTTTAACCAAACATACGGGCCCGTAGCTCAGGTGGTTAGAGCGGCTGACTCATAATCAGATGGTCGCGGGTTCAATTCCTGCCGGGCCCACCACAAAAAGCCACTTCGATTAACGGAGTGGCTTTTTTGTTGGCGTGTTTCCAGTATGGGCGCAGAATTGGCGCTTTAATTTCGCTACTCGTTTGGCCGCGAAGCGACCCTGTAGCCGTTAGTCAGTACGATTTTTAGACTCGATGCTACACCGGCCTGTGTACTTACTTACTTTAATTTAACATAAACCAATTGGAATTTTGTTTTTCATGCTAACTTTGTGCCCCAATCAATGTATGCTCATTTCGTACTGCATTGATAGTAGCATTTATGACCAGTACATTATACAAGCAGATTCAATTGGTAACGCCCGATAATGGCACCTCAAAACCGCTGGATTTATGGATCGAAGACGGTATTATTAAAGCCATTGAGCCCAATATTACCCCTAATTCTCCTCATACTGTTATCGTATCGCTTCCTAATACTTATATCTCGATCGGCTGGATTGATATGGGTGTATATGCTTGCGACCCCGGTTACGAACACCGCGAAGACCTAGCATCTATGGCACTCGCCGCCCAAACTGGAGGATTTACTGGCATTGTTACGATGCCCAATACACATCCCGCTATTCATTCTAAATCGGAAATAGCCTATATTAAAAGTAAGGCCGCCCTGCTCAACGTGGACGTGTATCCCTTGGGAGCCATTTCAAATGATTGCGCAGGGAAAGATATTGCCGAACTCTACGATATGCACCACGCGGGCGCCGTTGCGTTTACCGATGGCGAAAAACCCATCCAAGATGCCGGACTTTTACTCCGTGCTATGCAGTATGCAACGGCATTTAATGGATTGATTATCAATCGCCCATACCATAAAAGCGTAGCCGCAGGCGGTCAAATGCACGAAGGTATTGTGAGTACTTCCCTTGGGCTAAAAGGTATTCCGGCCCTTTCGGAACACTTGATGATCCAACGCGATCTTAGTCTTTTGGAATACGCTGGAACAAAAGCACGACTTCATATCCACTTGGTTTCCACCGCACTGGGTGTGGATATGATTCGTAGCGCCAAAGCACGCGGACAACAGGTAACGGCTTCTGTGGCATTAGCCAATCTTTGTCTCACCGATGAAGCACTGGCGATGCAGGAAGGCAGTGCTCCATTCGATTCCAACCTCAAATTAATGCCTCCACTCCGCGCCCAATCGGATATAGATGCCTTAATCACCGGACTACTCGATGGCACAATTGATTTTATCTGTACCAACCATACGCCTTGGGATGTGGAATCGAAAAACCTGGAATTCCCTTATGCTGAATTTGGAATGACCGGCCTCGAAACCGCTTATCCGATGTACAACAAATACCTCTCTAATAAAATACCATTGGACAAATGGGTCGATCTGATCGCCTTCAAACCACGTCAGGTGCTCGGTATTACAATACCCAAAATGGAAGTAGGAGAAGCCGCCAATCTCACCGTTTTTTCTAGCGATGAAGTATGGACATTAACTCCATCCTCTGTAAAATCTAAATCGTTGAATACACCATTTTTGGGCAAGGTATTAAAAGGAAAAGCGGTGGGGATCATGTTCAAATAGTGGTTTGGGAGTAGGCAAAGTATCCTTGGAGTAGGCCAATATTTATGGGATGAATTGCATTTATTCAGCAATTTCCCATGTGGATCAAAACTAAGACAGGATAGCAAAACGGATGAAACGGATTTTACGGATAGCGGATTGTTTCAAAAAAATCCGTTTAAATCCGTTTCATCCGTTCTCCCATTGAACAACAGGGTGCATGTCAAATGGGAAATTGCTGATTTGCATTATAAACTAAAATTCATTGGATCTCATGTCACTTTGTTTTGTAAAGACCAATTTCGGTCAAAAAAATAACGTGACATAAGGTCTATCATCTATCACCACCTATAATATCATGCGATACCTTCTTTTACTCCTCTGCGCCCTTGCATACCAATGCTCTATTGCGCAAACCTCGCTCCAAACCAAACCACAACAACTCACCGTGGCATCGCCCGAATCGGTAGGTATGAGTACCGAACGATTTCAAAATATAGAGCGTTTTCTCCAAAATGAAGTGGCACAAAAACACCTGCCGGGCAGTATGATGATCGTAGCACGCAAAGGCAAAATTGTCTATCACGGTGCAGTGGGATACAATGACCTGGAAGCAAAAACCCTATTGGGGAAAGACCAAATTTTTCGTATCATGTCCATGTCAAAAGCACTCACAACTACGGCGGTGATGATCCTGTACGAAGAAGGTAAAATCCAATTGGACGACCCGGTGTCCAAATATATCCCCGAGTTTGCCAATACCAAAGTGTTGGTGTATTATAACGAAAAAGACAGCACCTATTCGGCTGTTCCTGCCAAAAAACAGGTCACTATCCGGCATTTATTGAGCCATACTGCGGGTATTCCTTACTCCCATCCGCTGTATTATAAAGCCGGTATTCCCGATTTTTTTAGCACAAAACCGATCACTATTGGGCAAACCATGCCTAAATTAGCCGCATTGCCACTACTGCACGAGCCTGGTGAAAAACTCACTTATGGCCTCAATACAGATATGTTGGGTTATCTGATTGAACGCGTTTCTGGTATGCAATTCGGTACATTTTTGCAAAAACGAATTTTTGACCCACTGGGCATGAACGACACCGGGTTTTACGTCAAAAAAGGCCAAGAATCCCGCTTAATGATCCAATATACCGTGGACTCCTTGGGCTTGCGCCGTCATCCGATTAAAGACGAAGAAGTATATCCCGTATCGGGTGCGCGTACATACGAATCGGGTGGTGCAGGATTGACATCCACGGTATTGGATTATGCCAAATTCCTTCAAATGATGCTTAACGGCGGCTCTTTTAACGATAAACAGATCCTGAGCCGTAAAACCGTCGAACTGATGTGCCGCAACCAAATTGGCGATTTATCCTTCTGGGAGAGCAAAAATCGATTTAGTTTTGGTTTCGAGATAATGACCGAAGAAGGCGGCGCAACAAAAGATGCTGGTACACCCGGCGCACTCCGTTGGGGTGGTCGCAATGGCTCCGATTATATCTTTGATCCCAAAGAGCAATTGCTTATTGTGTGGACAATGCAGGTCGTCCCCACGCCATATTGGTACCTGAATGAGCAAGTGCGCCGTATGGTCTATCAATGTATAGTCGATTAGTTTTCTAACCATTTGCGTATTTCTTCCGACGAAATTAGCATTTGGCCGAATAATTAGATGTGTTGCTAAATTGTAGATACACCTTTGTCCTAATAGAATTATAAATAACAATAATTACATCAATGATACTTTCCATACAAAACGTCGTAAAGCGTTACGAAAAATATACTGCTGTTGACCATGTTAGTTTTGATGTGCCAAAAGGTACTGTATTTGGTCTTTTGGGCCCCAATGGTGCTGGTAAAACATCATTGATCCGCATGATTACCACCATCACTGCCCCCGACGAGGGTGTTATTTACCTCGATGGTGAAAAAATAAATAGCAATACGCCCGAAAAAATCGGTTATATGCCCGAAGAGCGCGGCTTATATAAGAAAATGAAGGTAGGCGAACAGTTGCTCTACCTCGCTCAATTGAAAGGACTCAGTGCCACACAGGCGCGACAAGAAATAGACCATTGGTTGACCAAATTTGATATCCGCGATTGGTACCACAAGAAAGTAGAAGACCTTTCTAAAGGTATGCAACAAAAAATACAGTTTATTGCGACCGTTATTCACCGCCCACCATTGCTGATCCTCGATGAACCGTTTTCTGGTCTCGATCCGATCAATACCAACCTGATTAAAGAAGAAATTCATCGCCTACACACCGAGGGCACGAGTATCATTTTCAGTACCCACCGCATGGAGCAGGTGGAAGAAATGTGTCAACATATAGCCCTTATTAACAAAGGTAAAAATGTCTTGTACGGCGAAGTGCAAGCCATCAAGAACCGCTACAAACAAAACTTATTTAATATTCAAATTGATGGTACGTTCCCAGAGGATATGGGCGATCATTTTGAAATTGTTAAACAAGATGGGCAGTTCATCACATTAAAGGTAGATGCCGATCAAAACAGTAATGCGCCCTTGCAATACCTCATGGGTAAAGGCTTGCATATCAAGGCTTTCAATGAAATAATGCCTACTTTTGATGAAATTTTTATTCGGACTGTGGAGGGGGGGAATGAAAGATAATTACAGACTACTCTTTTCACTCATCCACTGCGAAAAATGCTTCGCTGGTAAAAACGAAATTTTTGAACCAAAAATACCAGTCCCTTTCAAATGGAAACTAGCAATTCTGCGCCCTAAACGCTTGCTTTCTGTCTTTTTTTCAACCTCCGACCAAGGATAACGCGCTGTTTTCCAATAATCGGTCACGTATAAATGCGTATCATCTGCATCTACACGACGTAACCGCGTCAGGGTGTTGTACATAAAGTATATCCAGCCTGCCAATACCGCAGTGATGCCCAAACGCGCCCACAAAGCAGGATAGGACAAATAAAGATCATCCTCTGGGGTC
>JBEAVK010000394.1:0-3062 GCA_041160955.1 Bacteroidota bacterium | reverse complement strand
TTGTTCCACAAGCGCTCCCGCTCGATACTTTCTACTGCGTTGACTTCTTCCTCGCTTTGAAAATTGATGATTTGCCGAAAACCTTCTTCTTTGATCCAACGGGTACTGCGGCGCAGGTAGGGAATGTATGTTTATAGGGTTGAATGAAAAATTAACCCAAATCCCGTAGGGATTGCATGTTATTTTGCGCGTTTTTTACATGCAATCCTTACGGGGATTTGGGCTATTTACCCTATTTTGCCGTCTATAAACATATATTCCCTACGGGAATTTTATCCCAGCAATGGTGCCAATTTGGTAAAAATTACTTTAATAAATGCGGCTGGATAGTTATACTGAAAACCATTTCGCTACCTATCAATTATTCTTCTTCGCCTTCTGCATCGGATTACCTGCTTGGCCGCCGCCGCCCCTTCTGCTTGGTCTATTTGATTTATACAATTCAAAACGATTGACCTTTACCTCGCCTTTGGGCCAAGATTGGTTACTTTCGTCAATATCTGCTGTTTCTTTGTATGGATCTACCACAATAGAAGCCACGGCTTTGTTTTTCAAAAACGATTTGACTACTTTGTTTTCGTTTTTACGCCAAATATAGGCATTGATATACTCCGTTTCACTGCTGCCATCTGCGTAATTCCACTGTACAATAATTGGAGCAACCAACCCGCCTTTATTGGAGAATGTCAGTTCAAAATAGTATTTACCTTCAAATTTTTTCGCTTCATCCGCCGAGATTACCTCTTTGGGTTTTGCAGGCGGGCGCACTGGTTCTGTTCCTGCGGGCGCACTTGGCGTTTGCTTTTTTTCAGGTTTGTAATAATAATAAAAATCACGAAGCAACGTATCTTGATCTACCAAAAACCGCATATTACTTTCTTTATTCCGCCTTGTACTTATGCTCACAAATGTTTCATCTTCGTCGCCGCCGCCCCAGTTAAAACTAGGTGTCTCCGTTGCTGCTTGCTCGCCTCCAGCGCCATAAGTAAATACGCGAACAGTATCCAGTGCAATATCAACTGGCTGAATATCGTAGAACCAGCCGCGCCAAAACCAATCGAGGTCGATACCAGAGGCATCTTCCATGGTACGGAAAAAATCGGCAGGTGCGGGATGTTTGAATGCCCAGCGACGGGCGTACTCTTTGAACGAATAATCGAATAATTCGCGCCCCATTACTGTTTCGCGGAGGATATTGAGTGCCGTAGCGGGTTTGGCATACGCATTACTCCCAAACTGGTTGATATTTTCGCTATTGGTCATAATCGGCTCCAACTGATTGGGTGGAAGGCTCATATAATCGACAATTTTGTGCGCTGGCCCACGTGACGACGGGTAATTATTGTCAAATTCCTGCTCTGCCAAAAACTGAACAAAAGTATTTAATCCTTCGTCCATCCAACTCCATTGGCGCTCGTCGCTATTGATAATCATTGGGAAAAAATTATGCCCCACCTCGTGGATAATTACCCCAATCATACCGTATTTGGTGCGCGCAGAATAAGTGCCATCGGCTTCGGTACGGCCAAAATTGAAGCAAATCATCGGATATTCCATACCATTACTCGCCTCTACGCTGATGGCAGTAGGGTAAGGATATGCGATGGTATGCTTGGAGTAAACGCGCAAAGTATGCGCTACTACTTTGGTCGAATAGCGGTTGTACAGCCCATAAGCCTCTTTGGGGTAATAACTCATGCACATCACATTTTTGCCTTCGATGGGTTGCGACATAGCATCCCAGATAAACTTACGGGAACTGCCCCAGGCAAAATCGCGGACATTTTCGGCTTTGTATTTCCAAGTTTTGGTTGCTGTGCTTTCTGGATTTTTTTCGCGTTGTTTGGCTTCCTCTAAAGTGACCACTTCTATTGGTGTATTAGCGGCTTGTGCTTGTTTCCAACGTCCCAATTGAGCAGGATTGAGTACTTCAGCGGCATTTTGAATAGTGCCAGTTGCACAAATCACGTGATCGGCAGGAACTTTCATATTTACCTCAAAATTGCCAAAAACCAAGGCAAATTCGCCACGACCTGTAAATTGTTTGTGGTTCCAGCCTTGGTAGTCGCTGTAAACACACATACGCGGATACCACTGCGCTATCGTGAAAACAGCATTGCCATCTTCTTCAAACATTTCGTATCCACCACGACCACCTAATTTTAGTCGCGGTATTATTTTGTAATTCCACTTTACTTTAAATACGTATTTACCGCCCGTTTTTAAGGGCTTAGGCAAATCGACGCGCATCATGGTATTATTAATGGTGTAGGGTAATTTCGCACCTGCTTTATCGGTTACTTCCAAGATATTTACCCCATATTCTTTATAGTTATTGCGGAAATCTAGTGCTTCTAAATCAAATTGATTGAGCGGTGTTTCTAGTGTACTAGGATTGAAATTCCTGCTTTCATCGGTAGCACGGTGCTCATTTTCGTCGAGTTGTAGCCATAAATAGCGCAATTCATCGGGAGAATTGTTAAAATAGGTAATTTCTTCCATCCCGTGGAGACGCAGGTCTTTTTCGTCCAATTGGGCATCAATTTTATAATCGGCACGTTGTTGCCAGTAAGCGTTGCCGGGTGCACCCGATCCGGTACGGTAGGTATTGGCATCGGGGAGGATGGTTCCTAATTGTTCAAATTTGTTACCATGATTGGAGGTTGGGTTATTCTGTATGTTTTGTGCGAACGACAGGGTTGCCAACAGTAAAAAAAAGAGAATGTAAAATTGACGCATGTTATGAATGATAAAGTGTAAATTCTTAGTTGTTTTCTATTGCTGGTTAAAGTTATTAATGCGGATTTAATGCTAGTTGTCACTACAACAGAAGTGCCGAAACCCTTTCCAACAACAACACCAACGCCATGCCCAGCACCACAGCAGCAATAAAAAAACGGCGATCCCTTTCTGTAATCTTTAAAAAACGAGAAAAAGCAGTGCCTAAAATTAATATTAAGCCTAAAATAAGCAATTGCCCTGCCTCTAAACCAATATTGAATGCCAACAATGGCTGCGTTATATTTTCTTCGGTACCCAGTAACGATTTGAGCAAATAAGAA
>JBEAVK010000385.1:0-18119 GCA_041160955.1 Bacteroidota bacterium | reverse complement strand
AGCACTAAAAATGCAAAGTATAATTTTTTCATCATATTGTAGTGTTTTATTCTTTTTCCCGTGCTCTAGCCCCCGGTTCATCCCGGCGCAGCCATCGCTCGTACATTAGTTTTTGAAGGTTACCCTGTTCCCGTTTTTCTTTTCGTGCTTCCGCGCTTGGTGTGGCGTGTAGCATGGGTAGTATGGTATAGTCATTGGCTTGGTTGCTATTGGGCTTTGCAGCTTGTTCTTGATACGGACTTTTAAAAAAACCATCGTTAGGTTGTTGTAAATTGAGGGTATCGCAGGGGCTATTCTCGGTTTCACCTAGGCGGTAATTGGGGAAGGTATAAGTTGTAAGATCATTGTACCTAGATAGATCAAAAGCTCCAAAAGCCATGTTGGCAGCAAGTCCGGGTAGTAATGGTTGTTCTATCCTGCTCATACAAGTAGAACTCGAAAAATTTATCATGTATATTTTTCCATCTGGCCCCTCTTGGCTCGACCATACCCTTGTGTCCCATGAAGGGGTCGGGCAATAACTCCCGTTGTACCGTGCTATGGTATCGAAAGAGGCAGAAATACTGGTGGCCGTTAAGTCGAGTTGCCAAACCGTCGTAGGCTTGGTGAGGTACAAAAAACGGGCATCGGGCGAAAAAGATGCCCCCCAAGAAAAGATTTCATCCGGATAGGGCAGTAGCCTTAGGTTGGAAAAAGTACCTGTACACCGATCAAAATCCATAATCCTAGGCCCGCTGTTACCATCGTGTCTGACATAAGTACGACCATCTGGCGAAAAAACAGATTTACTGATAGATTCTTCATCAAATAATGAAAAATTAGGCCCAATAAACTGTTCTGAAGGCACCGACAAGCCTTCCGGGGACAATAAATAGGTCACTTGGCTGGCTATATTACTTTCAAAATTCGTAATCCACCAATCGCGTCCATTTCCATGTTTGCAAGCAGCGGGCCAGCCTGGGTCACCATTCATTAGGACTTGGTTTTTAACTAACACCCTACCTTTACCACTATTCGCATTCATATCAATAATGGCGTAATAAAAAGGGCTGTACCTAACATCTTGTAGTATTTGTTCATAATCCAACCCGCTATAAAAAAAGTAATACTGGTTTGGGTGACCAGGAAAAGGAAGAGCAAAACCTCCCCAACTAGCATAACCACCAGCAACAGATTCCGCCCAAAATGCTCCAAAATTGATGGAATCACCATTTTCCATCAATTCATCGAGGTAATTATGTATAGATATACCATTAGAATAAAAAAGCAAATTACCGGAGGAGTCCGAGCAGGCCGCACCAAAAGTATTAAACTCTAATTTACGGTTAACTTTCACCGTGGTAGGCGGAGTGGTATTAAAATTGATGGTTAGGCCTCCCACAACAGGGAGAGGTTGGCCATTGCCGTAACCCATTGTCCAGTTGTAGTCGTGCTTTTGGGCATTCAACAATACGACAAAAAATAGTGGCAAGAGCAATGAAAGTGTAATATTTTTTTTCATATAAATACTAAAAAAACCTGTTCCATCCGGTAAAATGGAACAGGGTATGTGAAATAATGTATTATTGTTTGTGGATCAACAATTTATGCGTTTCGGGCTTCTTACCCGCTACCTCTACGGTAAGTAAATATAGCCCCGGTGTCAATGCTCTTGTATCATTTACCATCAATGACGCGCCACTGGTATTCCACGTTTGCAAAGTACGCCCCAACATATCGGTCAATAATACCCTGACCTGATCAGAAGGTGTACTCCACTGCACCATAAATTCGCCTGTGGTTGGATTTGGGAATACTTTGCTGTCCAAAGACTGGAATTCGGTAGTCTCGTTACTCCGTTTCACAGCACCTGAACCACAAGTATTGTCGATCAATGGGTTACTCAAATTGAGTTGTAAAGCACCACGTGCCAATACCACCGCAAAACCTCCTTCTAGGCGGCATTTGTTGGCAATAGTAGTCAGGGAGGTTAAGGCAGCCCCTGTATAGCGGAAATCCGTAGCGTATCCTTCTAAAATGATCCTCAATACTGATTGTAGATCTTGCTCATAACTTGAACTTAGCGTTAGTCCATTTAAGGTATTTAACAAAACCTGTCTTTGGCTGGCCGCTGCCAGTGCATCATTGGCGCTAGCGGTATTTATGGCTAATTGCGCTGTGCCAAACGAAGTATTCAAGGCATCTAGTTCCTGTTTTATTTGTGTTAATTGGTTTTGCGACTGCGCCGGAGATAACCACTGGTTCTCCTTTGCATTGCGTTGCTCTAATAAGGCATCCAAATTGGCAGCTGCCGCGTCGGTTACACTTGGCATTACACCTAACTCGCGCATTCCAGCCATCACGCGATACAATTGTGCAGGGCTACTGTTGGTATTAGCATTGTACCAAGTTAATGCAGCACTACCGCTGGGGCGCAATTCGGGATATTCGTACAAACGACCATAGGTATGCATCTTGGCCTCCCAACCTGTATTGGGGAGGTTCCAAAACGTACCAAAAGTACCATCAATCACCAATTTATCGGAGCGTGAAGGGTCTTTAGGGCTGGTTGCACATATTATTCCAAAAGGCTGTTCGCTTATACCAGTAAACCATTTTTTCGTAGCATCATTATCCGTATCAATTAATCTAGGGTTTGCCCACCTATTTGAATTGTCATTAAACGTGTTGATTTTAAAGTGTGATAGTTGAACAAATGGGAAATCCACCAATGGGTCATATCCAGGAAAATTAAATTTCCCTTCTAGCGAACCTGCTGCCCAAGTATTATTTTTTTCTACTTGGTCGCCCATACGTGTACCATTTTCCAAGAAAAGCCCTTCGTTGTGCGTGCCAATGGAGTTTACCTTAAAATCGGTGGCATCACAAGCAAGACCATTGAAGGCTATACCTTGGTTGATATTATTGACACTATTGCAAGTTATTACAGTACTCATGGATTCTTTATTAAGGATTCCTGCAGTCTCTGGAAGAAGGTAACTTGTTTTGTTTCCTGTAATATTATTGTTCAAAAGTACTGTACCGGGACAATTATTCATACTAATACCACTAAAGCGCTGGGTATTACTTATATTTTGGTCAATAATGGTATTCTGCTCCGCTTTTAGATTGGATACACTTTCGAGTGAGATTCCTTTTAATCCACTATCGCCCGGGCTAATACCTCTTATTTCGTTGCGGAGTAAAAGATAACCAGTGGCACTACCTAATGAAGCATTTTGTACAATTATTCCAGTTTTTTCAGATTCACAAAAACCTAGATTAGGTGAGTTGCAAAAAATTTTATTATCAGCAATATACACACTACGAGATGGAGTTGTACTTCTAAGTTCTATGCCTCTAAAACAGATACCTTCGATACGACAATTATTAATATCTAAACTATGAACACCTGGATCACCCGTGGAGGACCTAGTGACGAATACTCCAATATTACATCCAATTACTCTACATTGGGTCATTGTTAAGTTAACCGCTTCATTCGATATTGCACGGCCAACGTTTTCAAAAGTCGCAACCGAGGCATCCGAAATACCTAAGCCTGTTACTGATAATTTATGTGTCCTTGTAGTGGTAGAAGCGGATATACCATAACCTTTGAATCCACCGTCTGGGTTACCAATATTAATAAACCTACTATTCGCAACTGAAATATTGGAATTTAACGCTCTGATACCACGTACTGGGTCTGATGTATTTGTTCCAAACGAAAAGTTTTGAAACAAGTTAGTTCCCATTCCAGAAACACCTATTTTTATTGCTGATACATTTTCGACTAAAATACCCATATTAGGTTTTGTATGGGTAATGCCATCCACTACAACCGAGTTTAATAGTACCTTTGAACCAGAAAAAGTAGTAGAATGAACACTTACACCGCCTAATATGATAGAACTAGGTGTTACGCCTGCTTGCCCAGCGTGAATAGCAATATAGTTTCCTCTAAATTCAGCACCTGAAGATACCAATATACTGCCTTGATCTAATTGGATTGCATTTACAGCATCTTCCACAAGGCATCCTTCACTTAATTCTAAGCGTGCATTTGACTCAATCAGAATATTCTCCCATAATACACTACAACCATGAACATGGGTACTTCGCATTTTCAAAGTGAAGTTTTGAATTATTCTAAGACCACTTGTACTTGTTGCAAAAATAATCTCTGAACCAGGAGCAAAAGTATAGGAATTTGGAACATTGACAGATATTTTCCGACATACGATCAACCTTTGTGGAGTTGATGCCGACAAATTGGCTGATAAAAGTTTACCATTAGTAATTAAAGTCGTAAAATCAGGAGCATCGTTTTCCGTGATTACTGTGTAACCCTGTGGACTCCCTAAGTCCAAGCAGCTATTGGCTACAGTACAAGAACTTTGGGATGATAAATTAGGCACACCAGTCAGTACTATAAGTAAGACTAGTAATAAATTTGGGCTTAGCCAATTAGAAAATGAAAAAAGCGTTTTTTTTAAGGAATGTTTCATATTTTTGCACTGTTTTTAATTCCCTGCTCTTGATCAGCCATCGTGGCCTTACCCGGTCAGAACAGGATTGGGAAGCGTCCCGGGGGCTTTAAGAGGGGAAATAGGGGGAGCAGTTACCGCTGCTTCCCCTTCTTTTTTTATTTCCTCTTATTGCCACCGCAAATCTCGGATCGAGTAGTTCCATTTATCGGGACTACGAAAAAAAATTCCTAAAAATCGAATTTTTGTGCATAATAAAAGGTTTTATGCAAGTGAGAATAGGTAATTTCCGCACCAAGTCTCCTAAAATCATCAATATATCGGTACAAAGCACTCTTCGATATCCCCAGCCTATGCGCAAACGAGACAGGGTCGCTAGTGCCTTTTATACTTATTAGATGATGCATCCGTTTCATAATCGAGTATTGTTCTATAAAGGTCTTTTTCATAATACAAAGAGCGGGTTAGTTGAATGCGGAATGCGGAATGCGGAATGCGGAATGCGGAATGCGGAAAAAATCGTCGAATAATCGGGATAATTCTTTTCATAAAAAATGTTTTTTGTAAAAGTGAAGAGATATTTAAGTCAAACAAACGGAAAATATGCAGGTAAACGATCGTTCATAAATACCAGCACAGTCCGTAACACATTGCAAATGTAGGCATAAGAACTGATACTTATAATTTTTGATTGTTAAATTTTATACATTTTTTGGTATTTGTATAAAACGGCAGATTTTTATGCGCAACATAGTGGCGTATTTAAAACCCAAAAGCATCCAAATCAAAAATAATAGCCATTTTTTTAGATTTAAATCGAAAATAATGGCCTTTATTTTTGATTTGAATAAAAAAACCTTTCTTTTATGCGGTAAAATGCACGCCTTCGAGTTCAAATGGAGTCCTAAAAAATCAGCAAAGTTTCCGCAGTCTTTTTTGGATGCATATCCCAACTCGGAAGTACAACAAATTCATCAACAAAATTTTTGGGAATTTGTGGGTTGGGAAGCAACGGACTAGTTTTAGTAAAATAAAAGACGCTTTGGAACTACATTTTGCGGCATACCGTTATCACCAATATGCAAATAGAGCACATTATCAACGAAATACGGGATACCCTCACCGGAACTTTTGCCGAAATAGACACTTGGTTTGATAAAGACCCGGTGCTTCGTTCGGCAGTTCCTCCGGACGGCGGTTGGACCATTGACCAAATTTTGGAGCATATTAGCCTTACCAATCATTTTTTGCTGATTATTATCGAAAAAGGTACGCGTAAAGCACTTGTTAATGCCGCCAAAACTGATTTACAAGCAGCATTACAAGATTACCAATTTCACCGCGATCAACTCGATGAAGTGGGCATACATCGGTCATTTCCGTGGATTCGGCCAGCGCACATGCAGCCGACCGGTGTACACTCGCCAGAGGAGGTACGCTTATTACTCAAAAGCCAAGTAGCCCAGTGCTTGGGTTACTTGGCTTTACTCTCCAATGGCGAAGGCGCGTTATACAAAACGACCATGTCGGTCAATAGCCTTGGCAAAATTGATGTATATGAGTATATTTATTTTTTGGCGCAGCATGGGCGGCGGCATATTGGGCAGATGGAGGTTATATTAAAATGAATCGGTAAGCAAAATCATCAAGGTCTCTATCTTGGGCAGGTTGACCTATCCATCGTTCATAAGAGTGCCTACGCTGTGTAATTTGCCCAATATCATTAAAGTTAAACATACTTATAGTTTCCTTCGCACTCTGCCTTTCCTCAACTGAGGCAACGGGGTTAATATCTACGGTATGAGTCGTATAATTATAGATAAAATAGCGTTCAAAAGTGTAGAATACATCATCGGGTCGCAATAATAACGGAGAGAATTTCTCCATCTTTGCTCTTTGGCACTTATTACATGCGATGTACAAATTAGACCAAGTATAGGCTAAATGATAAAATTCGGGTTTGCTTTTAGGGCAAAAATGATCAATTGAACCGTCAAGTGATGGAAAAAAATCGCAATACGAGCAATGGTTTTGTGTTTGAGCCTTTAAATCAGGGAGAATAATCTGATTAACGGGAGTCCCATTGTAACGAGACCAATTGAAACGAGAACTAGCATTACCCTGCCTTAACGCTGCCCATTGTCTGTTCCACCCAGCAGATTCCTGCTGTAAAGCAAGTGGTTCAATACCTCGAATAAAAGATTTCATCAATTACAGACTCAGATTAAGGCTCAAACGTCTGTTGATTTGACGGAACTCCATTTCAATAATATTGCGCAGTTCATCGCTTTGCTGCGCCAGTGCTTTACCTGTTTCGACAAAAGATGCTTGGGTAAGGCCATTTGAGCCAGCGAGTAAATCGGTCCTCAATTTGTAAAATTTATCTAATTCCACAACAGCCGCTTGGCCATATTCAGATGTTATATCAAATACTTCTTGTAACCAATACCGATAACTTTTAGCATCTTCCGAAAGCATTGGATAACCTTCTGCTAATCGACTAGCACCATTCTTTTTTTCTAATTTATGGATCCATGCACCATCTACAGAACCGACAACAAATGGCGAATGCGTACTGATAAAGATTTGCGCATTGGGGAAAAGTTTTTGCACCGCAGGTAATATTTTCCTTTGCCAAGCGGGGTGTAGATGCACCTCTATTTCGTCGAGGAATAATATAAAATTACGTTGCAAAACGGGAATATTGTCCACCCATTTAACGCGTTCGAGCCGCATTAGCAAGTCAGAAAGCCAAGAAACAATACTTTTCAGTCCATCAGGGAGTAGGTTAAAATCCAGTCTTTCGTGATCTACCTCAATTTTTACGGCATAAGGCTTGGTCTCCAGTTTGAACTCGATTTTACGGTCAATAATCATACCAATAGCCTCTTCCAATTGCTGAATAGATTGCCTTTGCTCTTGTGCTCCCTTGCTGTTACCTTGACTCTTATCAATGGCTTCTCCGGCGATCATATTGGCGATCCATTGAATAATTTTGGAAGGGTCTGTTTGGGCATTGAATTGAGTTGCGCCTTCCAATGGATGCTCTTCTAGTTCTTTTATACCACTAATTTTTGCATTAGTGACCCTTCTGTAACCCGAATAGGCAAATGCGGCGAAAGAGAATACTCCTGCCTCTTTTTTCAATAATTGATCAGAAAAATTACTGACTAAGGCATTTCCACCTCCAAACACTTTAGTATCTCTGTCAAACCAGTACGTAAGTGCACCCAAAAAATCATTACTGCGGGTTCTCATTACTATTTCGCCGCTTCCATTGGCATCTGCTCGCCATTTAGCAAGTAGGTCAGGAGATAAGTTTTTTGACAAAAACATCGCCAACAATTCTAAAATAGTACTTTTACCCGTACCATTTTCGCCCGTCAAAATATGGATTTCTGCCTTATCGGGCATGGTATCGGGTTTGGCCGGGAACTCCAGTGTCAACTGATCGAAAGGACCAATTTGCCGAATTGTTATCGCTGAAATATTGATATTTTCCATATTACTCCTGCAAAAGTATGCAATTTTTAATACCCCCCCTTTATTTCCCCGACAAAATCTGCCGATACCTGCTATTATCGTTGAGCAATTTTACCGCTTCTTTTACTTCGGGGTCATTGACAAGCCCCTTACGTACTTTGCCGCGTTGGTAATAAAACCGCCCTACGATTTCTTGTTCTATTTCGTGGAGGATTTTGTCCTTGCTGCGCTCCATTTCAGCCGCTTTTTCGCTTTTAATTTTGGCCTCCATGGCCGTTAATTCAGCGGTCAGCGGCCAGTTTTCGTTCTGTGCTAATGTTGTTAACTCCTTTATTTTTTTCTCAGAAGCCGATTCGTAAGAGAAGTTTTTGCTTTTCACAAAACTAGAAAAATCAGCCCAATCCGTAAACTCGAACAGTTCGATAGAATCAATAGAAGGATGCTCGGCTGCGTATTTGGTAGCATAATCGAATACGATAAACTGATCCAGCAATGCCTTTGTTACACCAGCGAGGGTATCCTTTTGGAGATAAATATCTGGTTTTACGCCACCTCCATCATACACAGTACGGCCATTTCTGGTTTTGAACGGTGCGCGCTCTGATTCTGGAATTTCCACCGGTTCCCCATTTTTATATCGTGTGGATTGGATGCACCGCCCCGATGGAATATAATATTTGGAAGTAGTGAGTTTTATTTTAGCATTAAAACCGACATCGGCGGTATTTTGCACCAAGCCTTTACCATAACTCAATTGCCCCATGAGTACGCCGCGGTCCAGATCTTGAAACGAACCAGAAACGATTTCGGAAGCCGAAGCACTTTTTTTATTGATCAATACCACGAGCGGTATTTCCGTATCAAAAGGCGTTGACATGGTTTTGAAATCGTTGTTCCTTTCCGGTACTTTTCCTTTAGTTGCCACCACCAATTCGCCACGAGGGACAAATAAATTGACAATATTCACCGCTTCAATCAGCAAACCACCACCGTTACCGCGCAAATCCAGGATAAGCCCTTTCATATCTGGGTTTTTCGATTTCAGGTTCTTGTATGCCGTGCCAATATTGCGGCTTGCATCTTGGGTAAAAGTGGTGAGGTTGATATAACCAATGCCATCGGACACAAAGCCAGAATGTGGCACATTAGGGATAGTGACATCGGCGCGTTCGAGGGTGAGGGTGATTTCTTTATTTTCGACTGGGCGGCGCACTTTTATTTTAGCAGAAGTTCCCGGGAAACCGCGCAAAAACTCCAAAACGGCCTCGTCAGTACGTCCTTTGGCACTTTGTCCGTCGATATTAATGATTTCGTCGCCTACTTTCATACCGCATTTTTGGGCGGGGCTATTTTCATAAATATCAGAAATAACGACCCATTCGCCGCGTTTGCGCGCCACAGCACCTACACCATTGTACTTGCCGTCCATTTGATAGCGGTAGCCTTCAATATCGGTTTCGGAGATATAATTGGTAAACGGATCCAATCCTTCGAGCATGGCATCCATACCCTGGCGCATGAGTTTACCCGGATCAAGGACATCCACGTAGTTTTGGTTGATTTCCTTGTACGCATTGGCAAAAATCTCCAAATTTTTGGCAATATCGAAATAGTTGCTGCCCGGTGTTTGTATCTTCGACGGCTGTGCAAGGAGGATTGTTGGGAGGAAAAATACTAAAAAAATGGAAATTCTGTGCATTTGTTTGTTATGTTATGTTTGACTTGCGTGGCAAAATTTTAACATTTAAAATTTAGTGTTTAACATTTAAAATTAATATTTAAAAAATAAAAATTATTAAACGTGAAATGTTCAATGTTAAACGCTAAATATTCAATTTTAAATGTTAAAATTTAGCACTACCTAATGACTAATTTTTCGGTGTGGAGGGTTGCCCCTGCGCGCACACGAACCAAATAAAAACCCGGCTGCAAATGTTGAACAGATAAGGTACGCGAAAATGCACCTGCAGCCACATTTTCGTTGCATAATTGTGCGGCTACTTGTCCATTTAATGCCAATATATCTACCGACAGATCGCAGGAGGTTTTGAATTGGGCGGCAAAATTAATGAATTCCGTAGCAATATTGGGCGATATTTTTATACCCTCTACATTGAAGGGGATTTCAGGGCTGTCCACCGTGCAATTGGTGTTCAGAACCTCGTATTTTGCCCAGCCACAAGACCAATCTTCTACTGCACTAAACGCACCTGCATAAGCCACTTTTTCAAAAAAAGCAATATTAGCACGTGGCATGGTGAATGAAGCCGCGTTATTGACACTCGACCCCGATAAAGGTTGCGCATTAGGAGCATTGGTATTGAACGGCGATTGCAGTGCTAATGGCACAGAGCTGGTCATCGCTTCATTATTCCAAGTGGTATTATCGAACCATTGGCTAATATTAAACCCAGGATCTGTTGCTTTGAGGAGTTCGTTGGCATCGGCAAAATAGGTATGCTTTATTTCGAGCAAATTATTTTGGGCATTGGCGATGGTGGCAATACCGTCCACGTATAAACCGACTGGAAAATTGCCAATAAACAAGGAATTAAAGATGGCTGGCTCCGAATTGCGCCGCAAATGTGCTGCCCGCCTAAAATTATCGCCCATAACACCCATTGGTCCCACCAAAGTGATATTGCTCAATGTGGGCTTGGTTTTGGGTGCAACAGCCGTACCAGTATTGTCATTATCAATTTCGAGGCCATTACTACCGCTTACATCGGAAAGCGCGGGGTTGCGGATACCGATTGCAAACTGAATATTGCCCTGATAACCCATATCGCAATCAAAATCATCGTCTTTGTTGCTATATGAAATCAGGTGTTTGCAATTGACCGTACCGCCAAAGAACTCAAAGCCATCATCGCCGGAATGGGACACTTCCACGTAATCAATAGTAGTGCCGTTGCCTACACCGGCAAGGGTAAGGCCATTGGTTTCATTGTTCAATTGGAAAGGAATACCGCCGTATTCGATGCGTACAAAGCGCAAGATGCCGGAGTTGTCATCGGCGTGGCCGCAACCACCTGCTTGGTCACCGGATCCATACCGCGCATCATTGCTGGGGGTATTGATACCGCCCTCGGCTACTCCTAAGCAAGGCATACCATTCGTGGTAGCATTGGTAGGTGCAAAACCACAAATCACTACCCCTCCCCAGTCGGCTGGTGCAGGATCAGGTTGATTAGAAGTAAAAACAATGGGCTGGCTGCGTTTGCCATCGGCGATAATTTTAGCACCTCGAGTAATAATAAGGGTACCTTTACTTTGCTTATCGCCTTTAATAACCGTTCCCGGTTGAATGGTGAGTGAAGCACCGTTTTTGACATAGACATACCCGGTGAGCAGGTAAATTTTGTCTTTAGTCCAGGTGGTATTTTGTGTAATATTCCCGGAAACGGTTTCAATGTTTTGCGTAAAAACGCGAAGTGGCAACAATGCCAAGAGACAGAGTAGAAAATGGTGGATTCTCATAATAAATCAGTTTAGTAGGGGGTAACCGGATTACAAACAAAGTGCAATATTAGTCATTTACTACGAAAAACTGGTTGTTTGTCGATAAACATTAACAAAAAAATAAAAAAAAATGCCTAAAAAAGTGAAATTTTAGATAAAATCATTCAGAAAAATCTTACCCCCCAACCCCTAAAAAAATCCCGAAAGGGATTAAACTTGAATAGCCCCGAGTGCAACTCGTGGAAAAAAATTGTCAACGTTGTACGTTTCTTATCCTTAGTTCCATAATTTTATCGGAACTTTGCACCAATTATGCGCAAAAAAATCATTCTTTGGACTGTTTTACTGCTTTTTTTAAGTCTTTTGGCCTGGAAACTCAATTCCAACAAAAATGCCATCAATGCCAAAGCCGAACTTTCCAAAACAGGACGGACTTTTATCCCCGTTGAAACTGTTGCCGTAGGTACTGATATGCTCTCCAATCGCCTCGAAACAGACGGCATTTTCCTTCCCGCCAAAGAAATGCTGATCATTTCGGAAACTGCTGGCCGCGTGCTGGAAATATTTAAAAACAAAGGCGAATCTATGCGCGAAGGCGAGCCCATTGCAAAAGTAGATGACGAAATGTTCCGCATCGAACTGGAAGCAACACAGGCCAATATCGCTAAATTGCGTAAAGACCGCGAACGACTCACCAACCTCATCGAGGGCGATGCTGCACCTAAAAATAAAATGGAAGACCTTGAATTGGGCATTTTAGCGGCAGAAGCAAAAGAAAAAGGGCTAAAAAAGCAGATTTCTAATACCACCATTAAAGCACCGATGACCGGTACTTTAGGATTTCGTTTTATTGAGCGCGGAACGGTCATTGGCCCCGGTATTCAAGTTGGACAAATGACCAACCTCGATAAACTATTCCTTATGGTAAAAGTAACCGAGCGCGATGTACTTAACGTAAAAAAAGGTATGATCGTGGATGTGCAACCTGATGTGCTTACGGCTACACACCTCAGTGGGAAAGTGACAAATATTGGTCTTCGATCCGATAATACCTTTACCTATGATGTTGAAATTGAAGTAGTTAACCCCAGTGGTAATCCATTGCGTGGTGGTATGCACTCCAAGGCCATATTTTCGTTTCAGCAAAACCGGAATGGAATGGTTTTGCCCCGAAAGGCCATTACTGGCAGCCTTCAAGATGCCCAAGTGTATGTCGTGAAAGATTCTATTGCGACCATTAGACCCATCAAATTGGGCGTTGTTCAATCCGATAAGGTAGAAGTAATAAGCGGTTTACAAACGGGCGAACAAGTAGTGATATCAGGACAAATGAACCTTACCGATGGTGCTAAAGTAGCACCATTGAACCAGCAAAAATAAAGACATGAATATACTCATGGTTTGCCTTGGCAATATTTGCCGAAGCCCCTTGGCAGAGGGTATTATGCAACATAAAATAAAAGAACGTGGCTTAAACTGGACGGTGGACAGCGCAGGTACGGGCGATTGGCATAGTGGTGACTTACCCGATCGGCGCTCTATCGAAACGGCGCACAAACACGGTATTGATTTGAGCCACCAACGTGCGCGACAAATCCGAAAAGCGGATTTTGAGGCTTTTGACCATATCCTTGTGATGGATGCTTCTAATTATCAAAATGTGTCACAATTAACCCAAAATGAAGCCCACCGCGCCAAAATAGAACTGATCCTCAACTATGCATCACCGGGCAGAAACCAGCAAGTACCCGACCCATATTATGGCGGCGACGAAGGTTTTGAACTGGTGTTCCTAATGCTGGATTTGGCGTGTGAAAAATTCTTGGAGCATCACACATGAAATACTTCCTCACTCTAGCGTACAATGGACACCCATTTTGCGGTTGGCAACGACAACCCAATGGAACGAGTGTACAAGCGTGCATTGAGCAAGTATTATCTACCATACTACGAGAGGAAATAGAAATTACAGGTTGTGGACGCACCGATACAGGTGTGCATGCCCGTTACTATGTGGCGCATTTTAGCACAGAAGCGAGTATTCCGCCGACATTTATTCATGCCATCAATCGGATGCTCCCTGCGGATATTGTCATTTATAATTACTTGGCCATGCCCGATGACGCACATGCTCGTTTTGATGCTTTTGAGCGTTCGTATGAATACCATATTGCGCTCGTAAAAACGCCATTTGACCATCATACCATTTGGCAATATCCGCAGGCGCAACGGTTGGATAAAGGTAAAATGCAGGAAACTGCGCAGTTATTGACGCAATTTGAGGCTTTTTACCCATTTTGCAAATCCCATAGCGGCGTAGAGCATTACCGATGCAAACTCACCGATGCACATTGGGATTTTCAACCCGAAGCCCATAAAATGGTGTTTCATATCACCGCCAATCGCTTTTTGCGGGGTATGGTGCGCCTTATTGTAGGTACGTGCATACAGGTCGGCATGGGGAATATTATGGTGGAGGATGTAAAAAAAGCGTTGGAAATGCAAACCACATTACCCAAAGCCTTGAGCGTTCCTCCCGATGGCCTTTTTTTGACGCGAGTCGTCTATCCTTATTCATTCACCTAAATTGATACTTAACTAAACTAGCATGATATTAAAAGACAATACGCTTTTGCACCACCAAGCCTATATCAATGGCACTTGGACAAACGCAGATACTGGTGCAACATTTGCAGTAACCAATCCCGCCAATGGCGAAACCATCATAAACGTGGCTGATTTGGGTGCTTTAGAAACTACTAGAGCGATTGAAGCCGCTAATGCAGCACTACCTAGTTGGTCGGCAATGACCGCCACTGCGCGGTCGATTATTCTCCGTCGTTGGCACGATTTGATGCTGGAAAATGTCGATGATCTGGCTTTGATGATGACAATGGAGCAAGGCAAACCAATGGCCGAAAGTACCGGTGAAGTAAAATATGGTGCCACCTTTGTGGAATGGTTTGCAGAGGAAGCCAAACGCGCTTATGGCGATATTATACCAAGTCATGCGCCAGGGTTGCGACTAATGGTGCTCAAACAACCCGTAGGTGTGGTAGCGGCCATAACACCTTGGAATTTCCCGAATGCCATGATTACCCGCAAAGTGGCTCCTGCCTTGGCAGCAGGCTGTACGGTGGTCATTAAACCTTCGGAAGAAACGCCATTATCCGCCTTGGCACTGGCCGAACTGGCCGAACGTGCTGGTTTCCCGCCAGGAGTATTCAATATTGTAACAGGCATGAACGCGCCAGAAATCGGGGGCGTATTAACATCCAATCCATTGGTGCGCAAACTCTCTTTTACGGGTAGTACCGCAGTAGGTAAAAAACTCATGGCGCAATGCGCTGGAACAGTTAAAAAAGTGAGCCTCGAACTGGGCGGAAATGCACCTTTTATTGTTTTTGACGATGCTGACTTGGACAAGGCCGTGGCTGGAGCAGTTGCCTCAAAATACAGGAATGCAGGCCAAACTTGTGTTTGTGCCAACCGTATTTTTGTACAATCGGGTATTTATTCGGCATTTTTGGAAAAATTCACACAATTGGTGCAAAGCCAAAAAATAGGCTCCGGTACAGAACAAGGCGTAACGATAGGACCATTGATTAATAAAAAAGCATTGGATAAAGTAGAACGTCTCGTGCTAGATGCAACGACCAAGGGAGCACGCGTCCTCACGGGTGGGCACGCGCTAGAGGGTACTTTTTACACCGCAACAGTATTGGCGGATGTGGTACCAGCGATGGATATTCTGCACGAGGAAATCTTTGGACCAGTAGCATCGGTGGTGCAATTTGATACTGAAGCACAGGTGATTCAAATGGCCAACGACACGCCTTATGGCCTAGCAGCGTATTTTTATGGTAGTGATGTCAGTAGGGTTTTCCGCGTATCGGAAGCCTTGGAATATGGTATGATTGGGGTCAATACAGGGCTTGTAGCTACTACAGTAGCACCATTTGGCGGGATGAAAGAAAGCGGAATCGGGCGCGAAGGCTCCAAATATGGATTGGACGAATACTTGGAAGTTAAGTATATTTGCTTAGGAATATAGGAACGATATAAACATGCCAGTACTCAGCGAAAATGAAATAAAAACGGCTTTTTTGCCTTTTTTGCGCGAATTCTACCGGTATCGGTACGAATATCAAGCCAGTACCGAGCAGGTATCCTTGGATAATATTACCAATGAAGGATATGTTGCCGACGGGATGCTACGGTTTACCAAACCTGATGGCGCACCATTTTTATGTACTTACGAGGCTACTTCATCCGACAAAAGCCAAGAGGTAAAATACAGTTTAAACCATAATTATTTTTTATGGGATTGTTTGGCATTTGGTCTTTTTTGCGCTGCTATTACTTACTGTTTTTTATACATAACGGATATTGGATTTATCAGTAGATTACCACTCACTGGCAAGATTGGGATGCCCATTGGCATTGCACTGATTACGTTTTTCTTATGGTATTTTTTTATGTCGGGCTGGAAAAAATATCGTTATATTTACGCGATTGAGCAGTTTAGCCGTTATTTCGCGGATGAGCAATGGGTTGCCCTTTCGGAAGATGTATTTCCTGCGCCTACCAATCCTTTTTTTCTGGAGTTGAAAGACCAATGTATTTACCAAGGTATTGGATTGGCTATTGTGTATCCCGATCAGCAAGTACGCATGATTGCGGCACCTTCGCGGTTGGGCGTTTATGGAGGCAACCGACGTATGGCGCATTGGATCACTAACACACAATTGTTCCAGTCTATGGCTTCCAACGTAAAGGCTTCTGCTGCATTTACCCCGCCAGTACCTAGTGTTTTTGGTAAAATGCGCAATACCTTAATGCGCCCCATACAACGCTATTTGTTGCTGCCGATACAACGCGCCTTGGGAAAAACAGTACAACCCGCCACAGATGTGTACAAACAATTTACAGGCGATTATTTGATCCAAAAATGGGTTACAACGATCTCTTTTGCCGTAATTGTTCTTATTAGTGTATTGGGTACTGCAAAAAAGCAAATCGTGGAGGCAGAACGACCCTCCAGGGTGTATATCCCCGAAGAAAAAGCACCGCCGCCCTCGCCCGAGCGACAGGATGGCTATGTAATGAACGATAATGAAAAACCGATTCCATTTGGAACTACCTACCGCGTCGATCAAAGATCGGGAGTGCCTCGCCAAGAAGAACAACCTGCCGATTATTCCACTGCTGGTGCTATGCCGCCGGGTTATAAAACAACCGATCCGGACGAGGAGACCGAAATTGGTCAAAGCAAACCCGCTCAACAATTGTCATCCGACACCAAAAAAACAACCACCAAACCTGCTGTAAAACCCGTTACCGTAGCAAAAAGCCTTTGTGAGCGGGTAAAAGATGCTGGTGGTTGGTATATTCAGGATAATCTTTTCTCGGCTGCCGCAAATGCGCAGGAACGGGTAAAACTACTCCGCAGCAAAAATATTCAATCGGATGCCTTCAATACAGACTGCCTTGGCGAAGAGGGTTGGGTGGTACGCTTGGGTTATAACCAATATTCCGAAGCCGCAGCACGCACCAAAGCAACGGAATATGCAAAAGCAATTGCAAAAGCGGGATTGAAAACAGGTAAAACTTTGATAAAAAAGGTGGAATAGGTAATCTTAATGTGTTCCACTTTTCAAAAGTTCTGGGAATTTTGCCTGCATCCGTTTCAATCGTGGTACAGAAACACCACGCACATAAGGGTTTTCGGGGTGGTTTTTTTCATAATTTTGGTGATAACCTTCTGCTTCATAGAACACTTTGAGCGGTTCAATAATCACTGCTATTGGTGCTTTGTACTGGCCAGAATCTCCTAATTTTTTCTTTTCGGCTTCGGCCAATTGTTGCTCGGTTGCATTGTGGTAAAAGATAACGGAACGGTAGGAATCGCCGTGATCGGGGCCTTGTCCTTCCACCTGCGTCGGATCCATGGAAGCAAAATAGACCTTCAAAAGGGTTTCGTAAGTCACTATTTTGGGGTCGTAATACACCTGTACAGCCTCTGTGTGTCCAGTAGTATGTGAACACACTTGCTCATAAGTGGGATTTTTGGTATGCCCGCCGGAGTAACCCGAAACGGCTTCTTTTACCCCTGTTAAACTTTCAAAAATGGCTTCTACGCACCAAAAACAACCCGATGCAAAAGTGGCAGTATCGAGTGCGCCATATACAACGGCGGTTTCGGGTGTAGCATTCGTATGCACTTCTGGTGCTTTAGAGGTTTTGGGGGTGCAAGCGGCAAAAGCGGCGGCGAGAGCCAATATTGATAATATATTTTTTATAAACATTATATTGTAATTGAAATAGCAGAATGATAAACGATAATCATGTTGGGTATTCGTAAGGGTATTGTAACAATGTATTTTATTTATTGTTTGTAAAGAGTGAACTAGCAACTATATTGTCGCACGATTTTCAATAAGCGATAACTGTATAAATAGGTATAAAAACTATTCCTATCAGGTTTTGGGTGCTATATTTGCGGCTGGTTAATGATTGCCTTTAAATATGCTTAACGAACAAGAATTACGGATACTTTTGGCTGATACGGAATCGGATCGTGCAGAACGCACCGTTTCATCTCAAAATACGGATAAATTTTCGGAGGCCATTTGCGCCTTTTCCAATGATTTCCCAAACCATAAATTGCCGGGGTATTTGATTATTGGCGCAGATGACAAAACA
>JBEAVK010000377.1:0-33155 GCA_041160955.1 Bacteroidota bacterium | reverse complement strand
CCCTTTGTGGATTGGATGGATGAATAAGAACCTGATAGCAAAAAAATAGCTCGTCTAGCCGAAAAATGACTGCGTTCATTGCTGCAATTCATTACTTTTTTACTAAAGACACCACCGCAGGCGCATACTCACCTACCGCAAATACTTCAAGATAATATACGCCGCGCTCCAAACCAGCAAGGGTCGTGTTACAAGGGTAATTAAAAGTACGAACGGACTGCCCTAAAGCGTTTTTTAACACCGCAAACTTCCAAGCCATATCCGATTTTATCGTAAATACATCTGTAATTGGATTGGGGAAAACCTGTACAGATAAAGGACGTACTGCAAAACCTTGTGTAGGCTTGGTATCTTCGACCGATAACGGTTGATCCGCTGATCCCCAAAAAATGCCCCGACCACTTGTGCCAATATAAACTAGATCTTTGGTGCGTTGGTCTGCCTCCATCACCGAAATATTGGCAAATTGGCTCTGTGTTGGACTACTGATTTGTATCCACGTTTGTCCTTTGTCTTCTGATTTGTAAATAGCATCGTAATTCGTACCTGCCTTGCGCCCGTGCGCATACAGGAATGGAATAGCATCTGAATTGCCTTTGCCGAGTGCAATATAATTGATCCATTGCAAAGTATTGGTTTCGCTAAAGGTCAAACCACCGTCTGTGGAGTGGTACAGTCCGTGGTGTTTGGTCGTTAGTGTATCACCACTACGGGGAAAACTGGCCCAAAGTTCGCCTTCTTGGCCGGGATTCGACTTCAGATTGAGGCTGGAGTGCCAAGCAGGGAATTGGTTATATCCTTTTGTCCAAGTCGCTCCACGATCGTTGCTGTAGTAAAAATCGTTTTGGTCAATATAGTAAAACCGATTACCATTTGCGCGGTCGGCAATCAAATTTTGGCCATTCCACCAATACGATATACCATGTTGCCAGCCAGCGGCAATACCTTGGCAGGTTGTCCAAGTGGCACCGCCATCTAGGGTGAAAACAGGCGCAGCCCAGCAACAAGGTGCCCATACTATATTTAATGGATTATCAGCACTCATCGCAATAACACCAGCATCTCCGGGTGTTTGATTGGCAAAAGGTTGCCAAGTAGCACCATTATCGTTCGTATAACCGGTGTATTTCGCATTTACTCCAGTTTGGTCAATACCCACAAAACACGACCGCTCTGGTTGGTTTTGGCAATAATCAGTAGATGCTCCAAAAGCCACATAATCAAAATCTGCAATGGTAGATTTGGGCGTTACGGTTCGATCGACAATACACCAACCCACCATATCTGCCGTAGTAGCCATCAAATCTGCGCCACCTACTACGGGCGGTACTTTTAGGTCAATTGTAACAATCTCTTCCAGGTTTTGCATCACGGCCTCCCAATTGGAACTTGTACCAGTACCAATATCGTCGGTTTTGAGCACACCATATCCATTGGTCATCCATACCCGTGCAGTATTATTGGGATCAATGGTTAATGCTGTATTTCCCCAATCAAATGGGCTAAATGTGGTGTTGTAAGTAGGCGAATAAGTGTTATAGTAAGCAGGAAAACTACCTGTTGGAAAGTTCATCGTCAATGCCGTCCAAGATGATCCGCCATTGGTAGAGCGGAATAGTTTTCGGTTAAAGGTATTGGCTAGAATCGTATTTGGTGTACTTGGATGCACCGAAATACCCATAAAATCTTCGCCCGATTGGCCAGCAGGGGTAATATTGCTCCAAATATCGTTTGCGTATTTTTGGATGCCTCCTGTATTGGCAAAGGCAACGTACAATTTTCCGGAATCGTCGAGTTCACCATGTGTGGGATTTAGGCCGCCGCCGATTTTTGTCCAAGATGTACCGCCGTTGGTGGTGCGCCAAACACCGCTGTTCCATAGGCCAGCATAAATGGTTTGGGTGGCATTGCCGGGTGTACCTGTGTTTTTGTCAAAAACAACAAACGTATATCCAGGATAATCTTCCAGTGGCTCCGTAGAACTGGTGGGTAAGCCTCCTGTTATTTTTTGCCAAGGAGCGTTGCCATTTTTTTGCCAAACGCCACTGGTGCGTGAACCGTAAAAAACCAAATTGGATTGATTGGGATCTACTGCCATGCGCTCACCTGTGCCTCGCCATGCACCATTGGCGGCCATTTGAACGTTCGCTTCTAGGAAACCGGTACTTTGCCAGGTTTGTCCTTTATCTGTACTTTTAAAGATTTCGCCGGGTGCTGGGTTGGGGTAATAACTTACGCCGTCGAGTGCTGCGTAAATGGTGGTTGCACTTTGTGGATCTAAGGCGATACTCTCCACGTCGTAGAGCGCACCTCGGTTGTTCCGACTAATGAGGTTGTCCATGAGTGGCACCCAGCGTTTATTATCCGCATCGAAACGATATACGCCGCCTACATCGGTGCGGATATATATGGTGTTGGGCGAAAGTGTTGTGTTGGGATGGATAATTAAACCTGTTACATAACCCATTCCCTGGGTGTTCACTGATTTGAAATCCCAATACTGGGCGTTGAGGGGGATATTTAAAATATAAACGAACAAAAATAAAAATATAAATATTTTTTTCATAATCTATTTGCTTGGAAATCATTTGAATATATTTACCCGTTCATCCGTTCACCCGTTCATCCGTTCACCCGTTCATCGTCCATATGTCCACATTTTCATAGGGCGTTGCCCTATGCTGGATATGTCGCCCCGTTGGGGCTTGGATGGAGGACTTTGCACGTTCCTTCCATCCAAGCTATAGTTTTGTCCTTTGGACATTTTCGTTCTTTATACCTTGGAGCGCACTGCTGCTAAGGCTGCATCTAATCCGCTTGTCTCTGTGCCGCCTGCTGTCGCAAATCCGGGTTGGCCGCCGCCGCCGCCTTTGAGGTATTGTTGCGCCAATTCGCGTACCATTGTTCCGGCGTTTAATCCTTTTTCTTTTATTAGGTTATCACTAATTTTGATGCTTACCGATGGTTTATCATCGTTAACGGAACCAAATGCGATGACTACATTACCTACTTCGCGTTCTAGTTCGGTCGCTAATGTTTTGATGGCATTGTTGTCGCTAATGGGCAAGGTGGTCACGAGCAGGTTAATGCCGTTGACTACCTCGAATTTTTGACGTAAATCGCTGCGCAAATAATTGGCAAACAATAAGTTGAATTGCTCAATTTTCTTTTGCTGCTGCTTACCATTTTCCTGCAAATCACTGACCGCCTTTGCCAAATCTTTTGCTTTGATCACGTTTTTGATTGCATCAAGATCTTGCTCCATTTTGGCTACGTACATTTCTGCACCAACACCCGTTACGGCCTCTAAGCGACGTACGCCAGCGGCTACTGCCGTTTCAGCCGTAATTTTGAAATAGCCGATTTGACCTGTGGATTGTACGTGACAACCGCCGCAAAGTTCGCGGGAATACGCGGGATCGAAGGTAATCATACGCACCGTTTCGCCGTACTTTTCGCCAAAAAGCATCATTGCACCCGATTTTTGGGCTTCCGCAATGGGCAAATTACGCGCCTCTTCTAAAGCGATATTTGCACGGATTTTCTCGTTGACGATCTGTTCTACTTCGGCCAATTCGGCATCGGTCATTTTTTGAAAATGCTGAAAATCGAAGCGCAAAGCGTTATCGTCCAAGTACGAACCCTTTTGCTGCACATGTGTACCCAATACACGACGCAGGGCTGCATGGAGCAGGTGTGTAGCAGAGTGGTTGCCTTCTGTGAGGCGGCGTTTGCGCTCATCTACTTGGCATACAATGCCTTCATAATCAATGTTTTCTGGCAATTGTTCTACCAAGTGAAACACCAATGTATTTTCCTTTTTGGTATCTAATACGCGTACCGGATCGGCACCAAAATACATGACTCCTGTATCACCTACTTGTCCGCCGCCTTCTGGATAAAACGGCGTGCGGTTGAGGACAATTTGGTACTGCGTTTCGTTTTTTACCGAAATAGTGCGGTACTTAGTCACATAAGCGTTTTCGGTTTCCAGTTGGTCGTAACCCACAAATTCCATATCAGATTCGTCGCGTAACACCATCCAATCGCCTACTTGGCGCACTGCATCTTTGCGCGAGCGTTCTTTTTGTTGTAATAAGGCCGCTTTGAACCCCGCTTCGTCCACCGACCAGCCTTTTTCACGGGCAATCAATTGTGTGAGATCGAAAGGAAAACCATACGTATCGAATAACTCAAACGCCTGTTCGCCATTGAGGGCGTTGTCTTTTACATCCAACAGTTCAATGCGTTTCAAACCACTTTCCAAGGTGCGCAAAAAGGCTTTTTCTTCGCTAAGAATCACCTCGGTCACAAAACCAAGTTGCCCTTTCAATTCGGGGAATACATCGTGGAACTCCTCCGCAAGAATGGCCACCATACGGTACAAAATGGGTTCCTTAATATGGAGGAATGTATAATAATAACGCACTGCACGACGCAAAATGCGGCGAATAACATAACCAGCACCGCCACTAGCAGGAATAGCACCATCAGCGATGGCAAAACTCACCGCACGCAAATGGTCGGCTACCACACGCATGGCGATATCCGTTTTGGTAAAATTGGCATCCACACCCGGATAAGTATCACCGTAAGTAACACCTGAAAATTTACTCAAAAAATTAAACAACGGCGACCACAGATCGGAATCGTAATTCGATTTTACGTTTTGTACCGCACGCACCAAACGCTCAAAACCCATACCTGTATCCACCGATTTGGCCGGCAATTCCTCCAACGAACCATCGGCCTTGCGGTTGAACTGCATAAATACGTTGTTCCAAATCTCAATTACATTCGGGTCATCGGCATTCACAAGGGTACGGCCATCTACTTGGGCGCGTGCTTCATCGCTGCGCAAATCAACGTGTATTTCTGAGCATGGGCCACAGGGACCTTGATCACCCATTTCCCAAAAGTTTTCTTTTTTACCAAAGGGGAGAATCCGATCTTCGCTGATAAACAACTTCCAAGTATCGTGTGCTTCTTGGTCGAATGGCAAGTTTTGCTCGTCATCGCCCTTAAAAACAGATACATAAAGGCGATCTTTGGGTATTTTATAGACTTCTGTCAATAATTCCCATGACCAAGCCAATGCGTCTTTTTTGAAATAATCGCCAAATGACCAGTTGCCCAACATCTCAAACATGGTATGGTGGTAGCCGTCCATGCCCACATCTTCCAAATCGTTGTGTTTACCACTTACGCGGAGGCATTTTTGGGTATCCGCGACGCGTTTAGAAGGCGGTGTTTGGTTGCCCAAGAAAAAATCTTTGAGCGGTGCCATACCCGAGTTGATAAACATAAGGGTAGGGTCTCCTTTGGCCACCATTGGGGCAGAAGGGATGATTTTATGCTCTTTGGAGGCAAAGAAATCGAGAAAATGGCGGCGTATTTCGCGTGAAGTCATGGAATAATAATCTTTCTTAAAAACGGGCGCAAAGGTAGTTGTTTTTGGTTATTTGCGCTGCATTTATTCAAAAAGAACCCTAGCGTATCCCAATTTTCCGTCTTGTTCTATTTTTAACAAATAAAAACCAGCGTTCAATCGACCTCTTTCTACGGTGAATTGCCCACTGCCCATCTCCAAAAACTGTTGCTCCTGCCCAAGACTATTGAATATCCATACCTTTGCAGGGGCTTCCAGATTGGGGAGATCAATTTGTACAGAGGAGGTCGCAGGATTGGGATAAACTTTGATATTATCGATCAAATTGGGGGGAGATAAAGTGTGAACAGTAGCTGTGACAGTAGCGCAAAACTGGTCATTTTGAGGCGCAGCATCCATCAACTTATTGGGTGCAGATACATCAAAACAAAGTGTAGTAACCAAATTGGTGTCTATAAGTTGAATATTTAAAGAATCCAAAAATACCTGTACTGTTGCCCCTGGTTGTAAATTGAGATTCGTAAAGTACTTTGTATAAGAGAAGGGATCTGGACAATAGATATAGCAACTTTGGTAATTTAAGTTGACCCTTGCCTCATTTAAAACGGTATTGGTGCTATTATTGGTGATATTAACATATATAGGGCCAAAATTGAAGTATCGACCAGAAACACCAAATCCGCAGACTTTCGCTGTGCCGGCAGTAGCAGGCCGTTCAAAACTAATTCCCGTTAGTGCCGCATCGTTTTGAACATCAATATTCCCTGCTAGTGATGTTGGGATAACTTTGATAAAAACACCACCTTCTTCCCCGATCACCATGAGGTTTTGGTCTTGGTTAAGGAGGGCTAATGGGTATTCCTTTGGCGCAAAAATTACTTTTGAGTGTATGGTTAAATTGTCATTTAGCCGAACAACAATACCTGTATTGTCTGGATTTTCCTTGGCGGTCAACCAATACGCGCCATTCCATTCAAAAATATCCTGCCTTGGAAATGGATTAATAAGTCCACCCAGTTCGGCTACTATTTGGAAATTCAGGTCTGTTTTATAGAGTTTTTTATCTCCTAATACCAAAAAATGGTCGTCGGTTGTTTTGATTATTTTGAAAATCTGTTCTGGCAAATCGTATGTGTTTACAAGTGCAAAATTATCAGTCGTTTTATTGATATGGTTGTCGGCCCAAGTTACAAATCCAGTGTCGATCTTTGTAAACCCCGAAATATGAAAATCATCCGTACTTTGGTTGAGCAATGCACCATCAGCATCTATGGTTACTCGCTCATTCATATGAGATACTATTAACGCATTATTATCAGCAGGTAAAAGTGTAATAGGAGATGCTTGATTCAGGAAAAACAAAGGAAACGGTATATCTATCGACCATATTGAGTCTCCTGTACTACTTACCCGCACCAAATTTGGAGTCCCCCCCAAATCACAAGCCTCCCAAGCCACTAGAATCGCCAAATCGCCATTTGGGTAAACCATTGCGTCAAAAGCAATCAGCGCAGGACTCCACTGTTCAATTGGCAACTGTTTTTGCCATAGGATTAATCCATCTTTGTCCAGTTTGATTATATCGAGCGACTGAACAATAATCAAGGTAGTAGAGTCGGGTAGCCGAAATACCTTCCTCAAAGACGTAAATGGTCTGTACTGAATAAAATGTTCTGGTAAGTTTTGAGCGGGTAATTGCGTAAAAAAGCAGAAAAATAAGCAGAAAGTAAGGAATCGTTTTGTCATAAAATTGAAGATTTAGAAATGAAAAGTTTAATAATATATGCAAATTTATTGTTTTTTAGCCAATTACGTTGTGCAATAATCGAATTTTGCTTGTTTATGGCAGTTTTCTTAACAAGGAAAACATTGGTGGAAAGAGATAATGCCCAAGTTATTACATTTATTGAGTAGTAATTTGTTTGTTTAAGAAAAATATGCGTACCGAATGTATGAATAGTGGAAGGTGTGTTTTATCTTTGTGCTTACTCTAGAAAAATTGTTACATCAATTTTAGGCAACTTTCCTGCATCGTGATGAGTGCTGGACTGATGTCGAAAACCTCAAAAATAGCCCAATATTTATCTTTATATCAAATAAATAAATGAACATAGACAAGACCATAAAAGACAAAAAGACGGAGCTGCTATCTTATTTTAGAAATAGAGCAAGTGAAGTTTTAACAGACATCAAGACAAAATTTTCTGAATCGCAAGCAGATAAAAGGGCACGAGCTATTAATGAAAGCCTCAATCAAAGTAAAGATGTTATAATAACCACACTTTTTCAACAAGCCGAAAAAGAAAAGTGGACAAACTAAGAGAAACTTGAATGTATTCTTATGATTACTTACTGTAATGTTGTGGTAATGATAGAGAGTAGAAATGCTGTTAGAGCATATGAGTATATGGACTTTTCTCGGAGAGTTGGCGAATTATGGGATCCATTCTGTAAACTATGCTTTCGCTATCCAATCAATAATCTTTCACTTTTCATTCCACCTCTCTTTTCAGAAGTTAAAAAGAAAATGACGGATGAGATTGTTAACTATATTGATAAATTAAAGATAACAGACGATAAAAGGCAAGAATTAAAAAAATACTACGATAAAGTTTGGAGTTTAGTAAGTTCAGGAGAAATTCAATTAGAACTTGATTTACATTTTTCTTATAATGACCAAAAATATGTTGTTGATTTTAAAAGCGGTTTTGGTTCAAACGAAAAGGGTAATACAAATCGACTATTATTAGTCGCTACTATTTATCAAAATCTTGATGAAAATTATAAATGTTTACTTTTGGTAAGGGCATATGAAAATAATAGTTATTTCAATACTTTGAAAAAGTCAACTATTTGGGATGCTTACTGTGGAAACGAAGCGTATGAAAAAATAAAAGAATACTCAGGTTATGATTTGAAATTGTGGACGGATACAAATATTGATTGGGCAACTGACTTTGATCCTGAAACAACAGCCTATTTTACTGATAAAAATTTACTTCAATATCTGCTATGGTAACGATACGTGAAGCGAGAAAATATCAGGCATTTTATACCAAATCAACACCAATTGTTGATTATATGGTGAGCAAACTCTTGCTTAGCCAAAATGATAAAATATTTGAACCCTGTGGTGGAGATGGCGTATTCATAGAAGCAATATTGAATACAAATGAATTGGCAAATATTGATATTTGCGAATTAAACCCATCTGCTGTTGCTGTTTTGCAAAGCAAATTCTCCACTTTTCAAAATGTAAATATTAGAGAATGTGATACTTTGCTTGATCATGATCTAAGTTTCAATTCAAGTTTTGGCGGTATTTATGATAAAATAATTGCCAATCCTCCTTATGGAGCATGGCAAGATTTGGGAAAAAGAGTAGTGTTAAAAAAAATGTATTCAGAACTGTATGTAAAAGAAAGCTACGCATTATTTCTGTTCCGTTGCATAGAATTATTAAAAGAAGATGGAATTTTATCTTTTATTATTCCTGATACATTTCTGAATTTACACATGCACAGGGCGATAAGAAAGCATATTTTAACTAAAACAAAAATTGTAGAATTAGCATTGTTTCCATCTTCGTTTTTCCCCGGAGTGAACTTTGGATATGCAAACCTCTCAATTATTACGCTTCAAAAAACAAGCAATCAAAAAGAATGTTTATCCAATACCTTCAATGTTCTTACCAATTTCTCAAAAGTGGAGCAATTGGTAAAAATGAATAAAAATGAATTGAAAATTTATTCATTCTCTCAACAAGAAATATTTTTAAATCCCGACTATGCTTTTTTAATATCAGATAATTCAAGCATCTCTAAAGCGATAAATGAAGCAGTTTTGAAAATTGGTGATATCGCTAATTGTGTTACGGGCTTTTATTCGGGAAACGACAAGGTATTTTTGCAAGTCAATAGCCTCGACCTAAAAAATGGAAAAAATTATGATTTAGTTGATCCCAATAAAATCAACAGAACATATAACAATACACCCAATATCCTCGATGGTTTTGAAGGCGAAAAACATTTTCTGCCAATTGTAAAAGGTGGCAATACGAAATACTTGAAACCCGAAGGTTGGTTTATGAATTGGAGCAAAGAAGCAGTTTCGCATTACAAAAAAGACAAAAAAGCACGTTTTCAAAACCCTCAGTATTATTTTAGATTTGGTGTTGGTGTTCCAATGATAAGTTCGTCAAGTATTACGGCTTCATTAATTGAAAACAAATTATTTGACCAGTCAATTGTTGGTATTTTCCCAAAAGACGAAAGTTTGACTTATTACTTATTAGCATTTTTTAATTCGCCAACTTGCAATAAACTCATCAGGACGATTAACCCGTCTGCAAATAATCCTGCAAATTATATAAAAAAAATACCGTTTATTCAGCCAACAAACGGACAATGGGAATTGATTAATTCAATTGTTCAATCTATTTTAGAAAGTATTGCAACCCACGGACACTATGAAATGGGCAGTGAAAACGCACTTAACAGAATTATTGAACAAATTTATGGATTTTAGAACAAATTTGCTCTAAACATTGCACCTAAATCCTCCTTTTTAAACATATTTTCCTCCCTAAATCCACAATAGGCCACTTCTTTGTGGACTTGCGGAACGTATGTCGGCCTTCATACCAGCCTGCATTTATAATTAATAAAAATTTATAGTATTTTGGTAAAATTGACAAATAAAGCACTAAGTATTAGCCCCCTCTCTACAAAAAAAAACCACCCTGAAAAATCAGAGTGGTTTTTTTGTATCATAAATCTGCACCAAGACTAATGCTATATTTCTTTCAACATTCGTACTGCTTCTACATTACCCAATGCAGCGGCGGCCTCAAAATCGGATTTAAAGCCCTTCGCACCCGATTGCTTCAATACGATACCGCGTTGGAGCAATGCCTCCGATTCTGGTAGCAACTCTACCCCTTCACGGATAGCAATGGATTGATTAATCGCGTTGAGTGCCTCTTTTGTCTTACCAAGACCCAAAAGTGCTTTGCCCAATAAGTACCAAGCACGGCGGCGGCGGCGGAAATTAGGATTTTCCACATCAAAATCGCGCTTGAGGTATTGTTCGAGTTCTGGGATGGCCTCGTTGTATTTTTTGCAATGTACCAAGCATTCACCTTTTTTCAAACGTGCCAACCAAAAAAGCGGTTGAAGCGCAATAGACCGTTTGAGGGTATGTTCAAAATCTTGAGCCGCTGCTTCCCACTCATTCTTGAGCATTCGCACCTTGCCACGACCATAGTGTGGTTCAGGGTTGCCAGGATGAATATCGATACTTTTTGAAAAATCGTATAAGGCGTCCTTAAAATTGCCCAATTTATAATTCACATAACCACGGCGCTCGTAAGCTAGTGCGTGGCGTTGGTATTTGTCAATAGCACGGCTCAGCGCAGCAGACGCTTCCTCCATTCCGCCATCTTTTTGTACCAGTTCGCAACCCAACCAATATTCAAGTATAGCACCTTTATCGGTTTTAGGCTCTAAAATGATTTCGGTAACTATACCATTATATATACACCAGCATTGCAATTTACCAACAATAGCAAATTGGACAATCTCGCGCAACATATCCGTAGTGCCACGCCAAGCCTTTTCGGTACCATACAATACAGAGTGCGGCTGTGGCAGTGTAAGGGCATATTCCTCATCCAAAAAAATGTCTTCGCCTTTGAATAAGATATCCGATTTGAAATACGTTTCCAAACGGGTATTCCATTGCTTGGTTACCATTTCGTAGGTACGCGTATTGCCAAACTCCAAACGACCTTTAAAAATCATCTTAAGTGGTGGAGTGGTATTTATCATATTCGGTACTTGTGCCATAAAAACCTGCTGTTTATTTATATGCTGAATGCGATTTTTTAATTGCTATTACAAAACCTTAAACGTCCTAACTAACAAATAGGACACAAAAGCCTCGTCACCATAGTGTCATCTCTACTAAAAGGGTAGAATTAAGCGCAAAAGAACCCAATGCGCTACATTCACCTTGAAAAAAGGACTCATGTGCGATACGTTATTGGTTGCTTAAAATAAATTAAGCAACGGATTAAAAACTAACAAAATTTAATAATAATTTAGTGCCTCGAACGGAAAGAAACATCCAATACTAAACAAAAGTTTCGAGTACACTCTTCCTTCACCTTTACCCAGTACAAAGATAGAGCAATTCTCCAAGGTTAACCAAATAAAAAGTTCACTATTTTTCATATTTTTTATTATTAGGATAATATAAAACAAATATTGTTATGATCGGAGCAAATGAAGGTTGATAAAACAGATATTGTTTTAAGTTCCGGGATAGATCTTTTCATAAACTAATGCAACCAATCCCTACCTTGTTATAGTTTCCCTTACCATAAGGATTTGCAAAAATAGATGGCAATGTTTTCGGCACAAGATTTGCCAACAGAAATCCGCGCAACATTCATCCGCGCAACCTTGAAATTTTTAACCGGATTAATCGTACACGGGCAACCCAACAGATTAAAACCACGTCATTAATCCGCCAACTATTTTAATTGATTTTTTCGACTCCTTCTATTTATTGAACCGCACGGCTGTCTAGGCAGCACTTGGTGTGTTCAATATCCTAGAATTTATCGAATAATCATGTTCACTTTTATTTGGATCACCTGCTTTTGATGATGACTAAGAAGCGTTCATTGCTTTTGCTCGTTACCTCTTCTGCGCTGGCCGCGCTTTTTGCTTTTACTTTCCCTAATACGGTAAGTAAACAGGTAATGACTATTTTTTTTCCGGAAGAATCGCCCGCGATTGCTCCTAATCTGCTCGATAATGAGCCCGCCGAACCCGTTGTACCTATCAACTGGGGCAAAACTTTTGTTGCTGCTCCTGCCGATACGCTCGATCCATTAGAAGATCGGTACGACGATTTTCTCAATGCGCCCAACAACAATATGATCGATCTCAAAGATCCTTCTATTGTGATCGAAACCGTTGAATATGACCCCGTTACGGGTATGTACGTCATTACTGAAAAAATTGGGGACGACTATTTCCGCCCGTCCAATTACATGACTTTTGACGAGTACCAGAAATACCGCGATAAGAAACAACAACGCGAATATTTCGACCGCTTGCAGGGCGTATCGGATGGCTCCAAAAAAAGAAAAGGATTGGTAGATCCTATTGCTAAGTTCAATATTCGTACTTCGCTCATCGAACGTCTTTTTGGAGGAACCGAAGTAGATATCAAGCCACAGGGTAATATCAACCTTACTTTCGGGGTCGATCACGAACGCCGCGAAAACCCTATCCTGCCTATCCGCTTGCAAAGGGTCACTAATTTTGACTTCGACATGGATATTAACATGAGCGCACAGGGCAAAATTGGTGAAAAACTAAACCTCAATTTTAACTATAATACGCAGGCCACTTTTGATTTTGATAATCAAATGAAACTGCACTACGATCCTAAAAATTTCTCCGAAGACGAAATTTTGCAAAATATAGAGGCTGGTAATGTATCCTTTCCACTGCGTTCTACCTTGATTAAAGGGGCTGCCAATTTGTTTGGTGTAAAAACAGAACTCAAGTTTGGACACTTAAAAACAACCTTACTCGCCAGCCAACAACGCTCCCGCCAACAAGGTATTACACTCCAAGGCGGTGCACAAGTGCAACAATATGCAGTTCCAATCGATGATTACGACGAAAATCGCCACTTCTTTGTGAGCCAATGGAACCGCAATAATTTTGAGCCAGCAATGAAATGCTTGCCGGTACCATTATCCTTGTTCAATATTACACGGATGGAAGTATGGGTCACTGCGCAGCAGAACTTTACGCCGGGACAAAATACACCAGCAACACGCCAAATTGTTTGTATTACCGATTTGGCCGAACCACGCCCTTTCTTAGATGGCGAGAATGAGGTGGATCCTAATGTTCCTATTCCCAAATTTTCGTTTGATAACCCTCCAAAACAAGATATCAAAGGCATTCCTTTGCCTACCAATGAAAATAACCAAATTTACAGAGAGATATTAGAAAATAATGACCTGCTGCGCCGAGATGCCAATGTTATCAATGGATTGAAGAGTTTAGGGATGGTGCAAATACGCGACTTTGAAAAAGCGAGGGCGACACAACTGATTTCAGGTTCAGAATACACCTACAATGAGCAACTTGGTTTTTTAAGTATCAACCGAAATGTACAACCCGATGATATTGTGGGTGTTGCTTTGGAATATACTTACAACGGTGTTGCTTATAAAATAGGTGAATTTGGCGGCGATATCCCTCCTGGTGACTCCTTAAACCAAGACGTTATCTTCTTGAAAATGCTAAAAAGTACCTCTCCTAACGTGAGGTATCCGATTTGGGATTTGATGATGAAAAACGTATATGCCGTGGGTGCTGTAAATGTAGATCCACAGGAGTTCTTATTCGATATTTTTTATGAAGATCCAGGTAAAGGACAAAAACGCTTTTTGGATAACCCTGCATTTATGCCTGTAGGTCTCCGCAATAAGCCTTTGATCCAAATTTTCGACCTCGACAACCTCAACCGCCAGGGAGACCCTGGTGCCGATGGTATCTTCGATTTTGTGCCTGGTCTTACCGTAAATGCGCGTTCTGGCCGGATCATGTTCCCAGTTTTAGAGCCTTTCGGTGATAATTTATACCAAAAAATAAAAGCCGCCGACCCCGATTTTAACGATATAAAAGATACATTGCTGCGCAGACAGTTGTTGTATTACCAATTGTACGACTCTACTTTGTTCCGCGCCCGTGAGTTCCAGCAACTCAATCGCTTTACGCTCCGTGGTTCGTACAAATCCAGTACCAATTCCGAAATTTCTTTAGGTACGTTTAACCTGCCGCCTGGTTCAGTGCGCGTAAGTGGCGGTGGCCGCCAATTGATAGAAGGACAGGATTATACGATTGATTATAATATTGGTAAGGTACGTATCCTTAATGAGTCCATCTTGCAATCGGGGCAAAATATCAATGTCTCCTTCGAGGATAATACATTATTTGGCTTTAATGCCCGTACCATGTTGGCCGCTCGTTTTGACTATGAATATAGCAAGAGTTTGACGGTAGGCGGTACATTTATGAACCTTTTTGAACGGCCACTAACCCAAAAAGTCAACTTTGGAGACGATCCTATTAATAATAAGGTGTTTGGTGTGGATTTTAACTATACCAAAGAAGCACCTTGGGTAACCCGATTGGTGGACAAGTTGCCCTTCTTTAGTACCAAAGCAGAGTCCAGCATTACTGCGGCAGCGGAATTGGCAGCACTCAAACCTGGCTATAACCGCGCCATTAACCAAGGTAACGAAAGGGGAGGTATCGTGTATATTGACGATTTTGAGGGTAGTACTGCTAATATTCCATTATCTTTCCCTGCCAATAGCTGGATGATTGCCTCTGTACCTCAGGGTGACCCTAATAGTGGGAATGATAATTTATTCCCCGAAAACGCCTCGGCACTTTCTTCTGGGCCAGATTCCTTGGCATTGGGAGCCAACCGTGCGCGTTTGTCTTGGTTCATTGCCGATCCGAGTGCATTGGATAATGGCGGTACAATGAAGGACAATGAAAATCCTTATACTCGTTTGTTCCGTTTTCAGGATATCTTCCCTAATCGTCAATTGTCGCCATTGGAACAATCTACGTTAAGACCCTTGGATATTACCTTATACCCTAATGAGCGTGGCCCGTATAACTATGATATTCCGGGTGGTTATCCGGGTGTTACGAGTGGTTTAGCCACTGATGGGTCATTAAATGATCCAGATACTCGTTGGGGTGGCTTTATGCGGGGTATCAATAATAGTAGCAACGATTTTGAGGCTCAAAACGTCGAATTTATCGAGTTTTGGATGCTCAACCCTTATATGGCAACGGAACAAAACCAAGGCGTAGTATCGAAAGAAGGGGAAATGATTATCGACTTAGGTACTATTTCGGAAGATGTATTGCGCGATTCACGCCAGTTTTTCGAGAGTGGATTGCCTACACCTGATATTGCTACGGTTACCGTACCAACCCGTTGGGGGCGTGTTCCTGCGTTGCAACCCATCGTTTCGGCTTTCGATAATAGCCCCGACAACCGTACTGGTCAGGATGTGGGCTTAGATGGTTTTGATGATGAAGGCGAACGCGAGCATTTCAAGAGCTGGTTGGATGTGATAGAAGCCTCTACGCTCAGCAGCGATGCCAAAGCAAAGATGCGCCTTGACCCATCTGGCGATGATTTTGTACACTATCGCGATGGACGCTTTGATGGTACAGGTCCCCAGCCCAATCCCGGCGTACAGGAGCGTTACCGCTTGTTCAATGGCCCACAAGGCAATACACCTACGGCCACTGGCGGTGGTTTTAATAATGATTTTGTAACTTCGGCCACCAATTTGCCCGATGCAGAAGATTTGAACCGCGACAATACTTTAAATGAAAATGAGTCCTATTTCAGGTATCGTATTCCGCTGGATAAAAAATTATCTGGTAATCAACCCAGTGAAATTAATACGGATCCCTCTTCCTCTATCGCAGATCTGATTACAGATACCGTGAAAGTGGGTGATTTTATTTGGTACCGCTTCAAAGTACCATTGGATTGGTCTAAACGTCAGGCTATCAATGGCATCCAAGATTTCCGCTCTATTCGTTTTATTCGTATGATTTGGAGGGGTTTTGATCAGCAGACTACCTTCCGTTATGCTACCCTCGAAATGGGACGTAACCAATGGAGGCGTTATACACAAGTTCTTAATGGTAATGGTTGTACGGATAGAACTGTACCAAGCCCTATAGTCAATTTTGATGTAAACAATGTGAATATTGAAGAAAACGCAGTTCGTGCTCCCTTCAATTATACCATTCCTAATGGCATACAACGAGAAAATTCGGTAGGCGCATTCCCTGATATCCTTCAAAATGAGCAGTCCTTGTCAATGAGTGTTTGTGATTTGCCTTATTGCGAAGGTAGATCCATCTTCAAAACATTGAATATGGATTTGCGCCAGTTCGAGCGGGTAAAAATGTTTGCCCACGCAGAACAGTTGTCTGATATTAAATTTGATAGTACTCAACTAAAAATATTCATCCGTCTTGGCTCCGATTTTATCAATAACTATTACGAGTACGAAATTCCTTTGGTAAATTCTGATGAAAACATCACCAAAGGATTGCAATCGAATGACGACGAATACAAGGATGAAGTTTGGAAAAATGTATTTGATTTCAAACTGCAAGATCTGATCGACTTAAAGCGGGAACGTAATTCAAAAGGATTTCCTGTTGGTGCTTTATATGCCGTAAACGATACGGAAAAGGGAAAGGAAAAAAATGTCATAAAAGTCATCGGTAATCCTAATATTGGCTATGTAAGGGGGGTAATGATCGGCGTAATGAATCTGGATACAGCGAATACGGCGGTTCAGCACTGTTTTGAAACCTGGGTCAATGAATTACGCCTAACAGGTCTCAACAACAGAGGTGGCTATGCGGGTACGGCTCGTGTGGATATCAAACTGGCCGATTTAGGTAATATTTCAGCCGCAGGTACCTTTACCACAAAAGGGTGGGGCGGTATTGATCAAAAAGTACTGGCGCGTCAATTGGAAGATGTCACGCAATTTGATGTTTCTACCAGTTTGGCATTGGATCGATTCTTTCCAGAAAAATGGGGATTGCGCCTGCCTTTTTATGCGCAATATTCCAACTTGACCCGTCGCCCTGAATTTGATCCGTATGATTTGGACGTAAAACTTTCGGACAAATTGAGGGATGCGCCACAAGAAAATAGAGATAGTATTCGCGCCAATGCCCTGGATATTACCACGACTAGAGGTTTCAACTTTACCAATGTACGCAAAGAGCGCAAAGGCAAACCACGTAAGGTGCCAATGCCTTGGAATATTGAAAACTTTAGCGCAACCTATGCTTATAATGAGCAAAACCGACGTACACCTTTTGTTAAGAGCGATAAACTCAAGAACTATAAAGGTGGACTGGATTGGCAATACTCCACGGGTTTGAAGCCGCTTCAACCCTTCAAAAAGTCGAAAGTTAAATTCATCAAGGATTTTAATTTTAATCCATTGCCCGAAACGTATGGTTTTAATACCAATCTGCAACGGATAGAAGGGATTACGGAGTGGCGTTCGTTTGGCTCTACCACCACCACACCAGAGCAAAATACTTACTACAACCGCCGCTTTACTTGGGATCGTAATTATGACCTGAGTTGGACAATCGCAAAATCTTTGCGTTTCAACTTTGATGCCGATGCACGTAGTATTATTGACGAACCACTTCAAAACAGGCCCGATGGTACTGAATATAGCAAAGGTCAACGTCGTGATTCTATCCTAACCAATTTGCGTAACTTAGGTCGTCCCAAAAACTACGCTCAAAATGCAGCACTTAACTATACGCTGCCTTTCAAGAGTTTCCCGATGTTCGACTGGATCAGCGCAAAGGCTTCGTATTCAGTAGGTTATACATGGTCGGCGCAGTCTTTGAAATTACAATATTTAGATGTAGCCCCATTACCACCATCAACAGTGGAGTCTTATACCCGTAGTTTGGGTAATGTAATCCAAAACAACGTAGTGCGCCAAATCAATGGTGACATCAATTTTGAAGGGCTATACAATAAGAGTAAATACTTAGCCAAAATCAATAAACCCTCAAAGGCAGGGGGCAAAGGCAAGAAAAATAATGGTATTCCAGGAGAACCCGGTAGTGGTGATGATGGGCCAGGTGGTAAAGCACCGGGTGGGCGTGGTTCCGATCTTGGCCCCGGAGGCCGCGATAAAGGTGGACTGTCCGGAGGTGATCCGTCTGGATCGCCAAGCGGTAAAGGTGGTAAGAATGATCCAGCCGCACCGGATCAAAAAATGCCGCCCATTCCAGTACCTCCTATTCCTGGTATGCCTGGCGCACCAGGTGCTGATGGTTCCACCAATAAATCAGGCGGAGGTAGGGTAGGTCGCGATGGCAAACCTTTGCCCGATGCAGATAGCAAAGATAGCAAAGGCAAAGATGATAAAGGAGCCAAAGGCAAAGATGACAAAGGCAAAGGTGGTAAGGACGATAAAAAGAAGAAAAAAGATCGTCAACCTAGTATGGCCGAACGTATTGCATTACGCCCGCTCATGTTGGTACGCAAAGGGCGCTTTACTTATAGCGAAAACATTTCTAGTGTAGTGCCGGGTTTTGTACCTGATACCAAACTCATGGGCTTGAGCGAAGGCTTCTCCGCTCCAGGCTGGGCATTTATCGCTGGTGCACAACCCGATTCCAAATGGTTGGACGAAGCAGGCAAGAAAGGCTGGATCACACACCGTCCTGAATTGAACCAGCAGATCACACGCAACTATACCCAAAATATGGATGCGGGGCTTACAGTAGAGCCATTTAAGGATTTCCGTGTAGAAATCACGGCATCTAGGCAATATACCCGTAATTCTACTGAGTTATACAAAGACCAAAATTTCAATATTTCACCAGATTCGGTGTTCTTTGAAGGTCGGGCACAACGCGATTTGGGTAGTTTTACTACATCGTTCTTTTCGGCAAAAACCTTGTTTAATAACGATATTGACGGATTATTCAAGCGTTTCCAAGCCAATGGTGCTATCGTTTCAAATCGACTCAACCCGAATGGCAATCCGCACGATGATCCCAACGAAAATCCTGGATTTAAAGAGGGATACGGAAAAGTACATCAAGAAGTATTGATTCCGGCATTCTTGGCGGCTTATACCCAAAAAGACCCCAATACGGTTGGTTTGGATATTTTCAAAACCCGCCCGGCACTCAACTGGAAATTGAACTATAATGGCCTGTCGAAAGTCGGTAATTTGAGTAAGATTTTCGCCAGTGTGCAAATTTCACACGGGTACAAAAATACCCTGACCGTGAGCCAGTATAATACAGACTTGTTCTTTGACCCCAAAGTGCAAGTAAAGGATGAGATCAACTTGAACTATATTGCACGTTTTGAAATTCCTCAGGTGGTCATTAATGAGTCCTTCCAACCGTTGCTTGGTTTGGATGTTAAATTCAAAAATGGTATGACTGCAAAAGCCGATTTCAAAAAATCGCGCACTTTGGCCATGTCATTCGTAGATTATAATTTGAACGAAACTCGTGCAACAGGTTATGCTGGCGGATTTGGACATCGGATCAAAAACGTGGATATTCCATTCCTTACAGGTAGTAAAAAAGGAAAAGGTAGCAGCAAAGGCAAATCGAAGAAAAGTAAAAAGAAAACACCAGATACACCCGCTGCTCCTGGCGGAGGCGCAGGTGGTGGTGGCGGTGCGCAGGCGCATGACTTGAATATCAAATTCGATTTTGAATACCGCGACGATATTACTTTGGTACACAGTATCCAACGCCCGCAGCCACAACCATCACGGGGTAGCACAACGTACAGTTTTAATCCATCAGTGGATTACCAATTGAACCGCCGATTGGCATTGCGCTTGTTTGTGGATTATCGCAAAACGATACCTAAAACGTCGCAGTCGTTCCCGATTACTTCGGTGAGTTCGGGTATTACGGTGCAGTTCAAATTGAATTAATAGCAAACATTGGGCACTTAATTGCGCCATATTTTAGTGCTAAATTAAATATTTTGGCGGAGCGACTTTGAGTTGCTCCGCCATTTTTTTGGGTGCACCTAGCATGGGCGCAGACTTAGCGGTTAAAGGCAGCAAGGAGTGTTAGCCCAAGGCAAGGTGGAATCGGTAGGAAGTCGGCGGCAAATCCCTGACCCGACGAACTGCACATAGTCCAATCCTTCAAACGACAATTGCCTACAAACGTCTAAAACAAAAGGGATACACTCTCGCTAGCGGAAATGTACCCCTTCGTCGTAAAACTCTAATGAACCGCCGTGATACGAGACCCGTACGTCCGGTGGTGTGAGAGGATGGACGGGTAATAACGCCTCCTCCTACTTGATTTTCAACAATCCTATTATCCCTGATAATTCAATCGTAAGAAATAAAACCCGCCATTCATACCCATTTGCACTGGTGCATATTGGAACACTTTGAAATAAGAGTTCTCGTAAGCCTGTAGATCTGGTAATATTCCGAATATATTATTTCCACCCATCGTAATCGATAATTGCTTGGTGATTTGGTACGTCAAGGACGCGTCTGTTACCGTTTTACCCGAGAACGTTTGTTCTACGCCAAATGGGAAACCATTGCGGTATGATGTGCCAAAATATACATTGCTCAAGAATGCTGTCATTTTGCCTCGCGTGTAGTTCAACGTCAGGTTAAATTTTTGACGTGGATTCACGCGTTCGATCAAACCGCGTTCTGCCGGAGAAAAGAAAATATCCTCCTGTCCGCGCAATTTAGCAGGGATATTCAAATCGCCATCCACGGAAGTGCGGTTAAAATTGGCCAAACCTGTGATATCCAATTTACTTTTATTAAAAGCAATACGATATGCCGCTACAATATCAATCCCTTGGGTAGTTGTATTGATCGCATTGGCGAAAAAGCGACCACCATCGGCACCAAAAGGCAAAAACAACGCCTGTACCGCCGAGTCCGGGGCACCAAAAGGATCATAACCAAACAATCCAGTGAGTACAATACGATCTTTTACTTTAATTTGGTAAGCATCCACCGATAGATTAAACTGACTGTTTGGCTTCAATGTAAAACCCGCACTCAAATTTTGTGAGGTCTCCTGTTTCAATTTAGGAATACCCAAGGAAACGGCTAATTCCGATTGGTTTTGGAAAAAACCCGATTGCCCCAAACGGCCATCACTCAAAATAGTGGTGGATACATAACTAAAATACTGCTGGTGCAACGACGGCGCACGGAAACCCGTACTCACTGCACCTCGGATACCCAACATCGGGATAGGGCGGATCAAAGTCGCTAATTTGTAATTGAATGTATTACCAAAATCCGTATAACTTTCAAAACGACCTGCGCCGCTCACCGTCCAAAACTTAGTAATATCCAATTCAGTATCCGCATACAGTGACACGTTACTGCGGTACTCATTTACAGCATTAACAGGAGAAAAACCGGGGAATGACTGCGAGCCACCCGCTAAGCCAAGCGTATCGGTAACGGAATTATCGGGATTGGTGACCAAACCATAATTGCGCCAACTGGCAGTCTCACCTGCATGGATCCGATAGTTTTCCAAACGGCACTCTGCGCCAAATGCCAAATTAAGACCGCTCAAGGTATTTTCAAAATAACGCGAAATATCTGCATTGAACGTGTTTTGCGTAAAAGTATGACCGCCAGCATCAAATGCAGTAGGGGTTTTATCTTGCAAAGAAGCATTCACCGTGTTGTGTACTGAATATTGGAAATTATTAAGGCCCAATGTATTGCTAAAATCGGCTTTCCATTGCCACAAATCGTAGCGAATGCCGATAGCAGATGATACATCGGAAATATTAGAACCTGTACTCGGCTGGAAACCAAAAGGGAATTTACTAAATACCATTTTAGCGCCATCACTTGGCAAACGGCGGAAACCAAAACCCTTGCCTTGACGTGCATTATAACCCGTAAAAGTATAAAATTCGCCTTTCCCATTGCGAAATGGCAATAATAAGTTAACAAAAGTGCTCAAATTATTAATTTTTGCATCGCCTACCTGAAAATTGAAATCATCGCGGTCGAGGCCATTCGCAACAAGTACACTATCATCATAAGCAATCGCTGCTGCTGTATTGGCAAAAGGATAAGCAAAAAAATTGCCCTGTGCCGATTGGTCAAAAATAATCAGGTCGTGGTTTTGGGTGCGACTGGTAGAGCCACGCAAATAAGCATCTGCGGAAATATTGAGCGAACCACCATTTTTGCCCAAAGGCAAACCGTAATTGCCCGATAAACGTGTCAAAGCACCATCGCCGCGCTGGGTCAAGCCACCTGTTGCGGTCAAACTAAGTCCATCGGCCTTGGTTTTTAGAATCAAATTTACAACGCCCGCAATCGCATCAGAGCCATATTGAGCAGATGCACCATCGCGCAACACCTCTACCCGCTCAATCGCCGAGGTAGGAATCGCATTCAAATCTGTACCCACCGAGCCATTGCCAAATGTACCTTGGTTATTCAATAACGAAGTGGTGTGGCGGCGTTTGCCATTGATCAATACCAATGTTTGATCGGGCCCCATACCGCGCAACGAAGCGGGATCGATATGTTCCGTTCCATCAGAGGAAGATTGGCGGTTCGACTGGAACGAAGGCGCCAAATAGGTTAACATTTGGTTCAGATCGTTCTGTGGCAACGTGCGTTGTATGCTCGAAAGCGCTATCACATCCACCGGAACAGGCGTATTGAGCGCTGTGCGGGATGGGTTGCGCGTACCCACGACCACTACCGCATCTAAAGTAGAAGCGGTGGGAATGAGCTGGATTGTCATACCCTGTGCTGCGGTAACGGTTTGGGTTTCGTACCCCAGACTCGCAATGGTAATCGACTCACCGGTATTGGCCAATATAGAAAAATTGCCACTTACGTCACTAATGGCTTTGCCACCCAATTGGGCGATAATAGTGGCTCCAATGACGACCTCTTGGTTACTTTTGTCCAAAATTTGACCTCTAAGGCTTGTTTTTTGAGCAAAAATAGCGACTTGGACGGTTAATAGGCATAAAATTAGGTAAAAACGCTTCATAAATAGACAGTATGTAATGTGATATTTGTTGAATAAAATTCTAGCGCAAAGTTGCGACACACGGCGTGTTTCTTTATCTATTTCAATGGAATAATCTAGTTTTAGTTGGGAAGTAACTTGAAAAATAGCGATAATGCTCTTTTTTGTAGCCTCGGATTGCTATTTCTCCAAGCATTTCCGTACAGCAGCCGTCTTCAACAAGCACTCCTCGTATTCCATTTCCGGCACCGAGTCATATACAATAGCCCCGCCAGCAATACACGATAAATATTGCCGTTCGGTATGGTATTGCAAACTGCGGATCACCACATTAAAGTCAAAATCGCCATTAGGATCAAAATAGCCGACTGCACCGGAAAACAGTCCTCTACGCGTACGCTCGTAACGTTCAATCAGTTCCATCGACATTACTTTGGGTGCTCCCGTCATGCTACCCATTGGAAAAGCATCGCGAATGGCTTTAAGGCCATTGTTGCCTTCGGGCAATTGGCCGCTTACGGTAGAAATCATTTGATGTACTGTTGGAAACGAATAAATGCCAAACAGTTCCTCTACTTTAATGGTACCCGGCAAGCAATGGTGGGCTAGGTCGTTGCGTACTAGATCGACAATCATTACATTTTCGGAGCGGTCTTTTTCGCTGCTCAACAGTTCGGTCTTGATTTGGGCATCCTCTTCCAAATGAGCACTCCGCCGCCGCGTACCTTTGATGGGTTGCGTCACCAATCGTGTACCTTCTTTGCGCAAAAAACGTTCAGGACTGCTGCACATCAAGGTGCGTCCATCGTATTTTAGGTAGGTCGCAAAAGGAGCGCGAGACAAGGTATTTAGGCGTAAAAATGTACCAACAGGCTTGATTACAATATTTTCGGCATAAAATTCTTGGCAAAAATTCATTTCATAAATATCGCCTTCCAAAATATGTTGCCGAATGGCTTGCACCGCATCGAGATAATCTTGTTTGGGTAAGCGGGGGAGTAGTGTAATGGTATGGTCGGGAATAAAAGGTGGTGTTATTGCAACAGCCATAATTTCATCGAGGATAGATATAGGATTGGCGGCATATATTTCCACTTGTCCATTGCGTATGCCAATCACCATTTCTGGCACAAAAAAGAACATATCGGGCCAACCAATACCGTCAAAATGATTAGAATACAGGTTTTCAACTTCATTTTTTAGGTCATATCCAAAATAACCAAACAGCCATTGCTGCGGATTTTTCTGGTACAAATCTTCCAATTGGTCAAAAGCATTTCCTGCTTGACACACAAGACCATTATTGCGATTAGAAACAGCCACTAATACATCCCACGAACTAAGTCCCAAAGATGGATAATCATTATTGTCCAAATAAACCGCACTTGCCCACTGGTCAGCCCAAGCGAGCAAATGCGATTTAAAATGAACTGGAATTGAGGTGATATAATTAGGCTGCAAGGTAAGTCTATGACAAATTTTGGCACAAAGATACACCTACATTATGATTGGGGGGCTATAGGCTGCGTTTTCTGTGTATTTACCCGACTGGCTTTCCTGCCTCTAAAAAACATGTACAAGTTAAAAAAGAGCATGATACCAAGGTAAATAGAAAATCCGCCGATTTTTTGGCTAAGCACCTCTACCAATCCTTGTACATGCTCAATATTGTACCAAATACGAAGATAAAACAAAGCAAAACCTATGTTGAGCAAATAAAAACCTACTTCAAATAGATTATTCGTACTCACCGCAATGTCTTCTCTGCCGTGAAAAATATCCAACATAAAAACTTTTCCATTCTGAAAAAGTGTACGAGCAACATACCAAGTAAGGGCGAGTACGATGGGTAAATAAATAAAATAAGCGATAACAATATTGCTGTTGGTCATAATATAAAAAATTAAGGGTTAATAGTTTTTTTTCTTACGTTGGGAGTGCCTAAGTATTTACTTTCTTTCTTAATAAATACACGCCGGCCATATTCATAAAATGTAGGCATCCCAATCCCAGCACGATCAATGCTATTTTTTGGCTAAGGCTTTCCACCAGTCCTTGGAAATTTTCCACCCGTTTCCAATATCGGATCATCAAGGTAATGTACCCTAAATTGGTTAGGTAATAACACACCAGTAATATTTTATTGATACTATTTGCGATGGCTTCATCCTTTACTTCGGCACGAATAAAATAGTAGCCATTTGTGTAGCAAATCCAACCAACCCGAACCGTGATGAGGTAAGTAATGATCCCGTAAATAGTATAAGCGATTAAGTTATAAGTTATCATGGGTGTTTTTTTTTAATCGTCAAATATTGATGCAAAAGCAGTCAATGATCAACCTTATAACTATTAAACGAAAGAAAGTAAAAAATGTTTTTTAATTTTCAGAAATTATTGAAAATATAAAAAATACCCTTCCCTAAAACTAAATTATCCAACCAACGTCCACTTAAACAAAGTCTCCAAATAAAAAAAGACCCCAAAAGGAGCCTAAACACAACACCCAGCCCCAAAGGGGCGACATATCCAACATGGGGTAAAACCCCATGAAAAAAGGGTCGCTGAACCAGCGACCCTTCCCTAAAAAAAACTAATCGTCCCTTACTTCAGTATAACCAATTTTTCATAATCACTTTCAGCAACCAACTGTTGCCCCGTAATATCTGTCCCTCGCACTTTAATACGATAGACATACACCCCTTTTGCCAATTGGTCGCCATATTCATCGCGACCATCCCAATTAATATCAGTAATACGGTAATTATCAGGCGTCGTATTATGTTGAATGGTTTTTACCAATTTACCCGAAATACTAAAAATAGAAATTTGCACATCCATCATTTGTCCCGCCAAATTATGCTCAAATTGAAACGATGTATTTGTCGTAAACGGATTTGGATAATTCAGTACATGGTCTAGTGCAACCTTACCATCTTCAGCAACCACAAATTCCGTATAACCTTCGCCGGAATTATTTGCAATATCCCAACCCTTTACGCGCAGCGTGTGACGACCAGCAGCAAGGTTGCGCAACGGATAAATAGCCTTACCCTCGCGTGGATTATCCAACGCACTTTCATAAAACTCGTTCAAAACAACCGATGCTGCTACATTTTCGTCCAATACAGCCGTCAAATCGTGACCAAGGCTAGTACCACTTACATTCATGCCATTATCATCAAAGCATTTGATCAAAATCTTTGGATCATTATCCGTAATACCACCAATAACAAAAGCATCCGTATTCAAAAACGCTTGTACAACTGGAGGCTGGTCATCCTTTACATCCTGCGAAGTACCGCCAATCACCAAATTATCCCGATCTCCACCGGCGGCATCAATAGGCGTCCCATTTTCGGCATAATAACTGATTTTGCCCAATCCAAAAGCATAATTAATATCTTTAGGAATCACAAATGATACACGGAACTTGCCATTTTTTACCGTTGCGCTACCGCGGAACAACACATTGCGTTGCAAATCATATTCGCGCAGAGGGCTACCGTTTTCGGCCAAAGTGCGTAGTTTTTGAGGTTTATCAAAAATAGTTACAAAGGCGCGGCCATTAAAACTAGTAATCACGTTGCCAGCAGTATCCGTAACCGAGGCACTAATACTGCCACGTTGTAATGATCTTAAAGTATCTGGCACACCAGTTACGATAGATTGACCATTAATAGAATCCGTACGCACTCGGTATTCCGGCATCGCCAGTTTCTGTGCTGGATCACCAAAAAGCAGGAATCGGCGACCATTGTCCTGTACGGTACTGGTGAGCAGATTTTTAGCATCTTTTAAAATATCTCCGATCGTACGGTAACCATAAGATTCAGATTTGAAAATATACTGCTGAACGCTATTGGTCAATATGTCATTTGCGCCAATATACACTGGACGAACAGTAGTAAACAAGCCCATACCACCACCATTGGGTTGTAATAACGCTAATTCTCCACCCGTAACAAACGAAAAGTTATCAAAACCACCAAAGGAGCAAGTGGCTGTAATAAATAAGGTTTGTTTGCTCTTATTTTCCCAGCCTTGTATATCTGCAATATCCACCACTCGTTCTTGCCCCCATCCTTTAGGGCCGCCATGGCCGATATAGTTAGTCGTTAAAGCACCTTTGAATATATTAGCATTAATGGCTGCTTTTGCATCAGGAATACGTTTTTCGCTCGACGATGAAACACGCTGGTAAGCATCAAAGTAGATTTTATCAGAATTGAACCAATCTTTAGTAGCCAAAGAACGATCCGAAAGTACCTCTGCTTGATCGATATGATTGTATTCTTGGTCATCAGCAACATAAATCAAGCGATTATGCCAATCGCCTAAAGCATCGGGGCTTATATCGTAATTAATAATTTTATCGACTACAGCACGCGCATCTGCCTGATTACCAGCAGGAATACGACCGATCGCAATTTCTAAAGAACCACGGATATAACCAGCATTATTATCTGGGCCTTCGCCCGGACTAAGCAATCCAAAAAAATCGTCGGAAGGGTGCGCATCAATAGGGCTAAGCGAATTAGAGGTCTCCCAAACAGCGATAAAATCATTATTTACATCCGCCTTTAGGTTGTTTTTAGGATCAAATGAACCATCACCAAACAACAATAAATAACGGAAACCTTGTGGGTTATTCTCAAACATCAAACGCGCAAAATCGCGAATGGCCACTGGGTCTTTAGCACCCGAACTAAATTCGTTATATACATCGCCAATATCCACCGTCGCCACTTTGAGGTTACTGTAAGAACGGCGGTGCTCCGCCAAACGCTCTGCCTCGGCTGCAAAATCACCCGGGTGAAGAATTACCATATCTTCTGTCTCTAAGGCGTGCAGATTTTGGTTCGATATTTTGCCAATAGTAGCCTCTGGCAATGGGAAATTAGCATCATTATAAAATGCGATATACGTCCGGATTATATTCTCCGTATTGGCGCCAAAACTAATTCCACCACCCGATGCTGTATAAGCCTGTGGACGCGGTTGGTTAAATTCTGTAATATCCCACAGGTTAAAATTAGCCGTATTTACATTGCCCATTTGGAATTGTGTGCTTGTATTGAGACGACTACGCAAATCGCGGAATGACATCATTTTATCCGCCATTATTAAGTTGCGGCGTACATCCACCTCAATAAAATCCAGCCAACCTTGACTTGGCTTGGACGCATTGAGGTATTCTACTTTTAGTGCTACTTCGTCATTATCGGGTACAAAATTACCGCTTACAGTTGTAAGAGAAGCGATATTAGCGTTGCCATTGCCATTGTCTGTTCCCGACATAGTCCCTGAAAATACCGTACCTTCGGCCGTTAAACGTACCGTTGTACTCACTCCATCACAACGCCCTGCAAATTGCATGCGTACATTGCTGGTTTCTTGTACTAAATTGGCAAAATTCAGTTTATACTCACGTGTTCTCGTTTGCTCAAATATATCGCCATACCAGTTTTTCCCCGATCCCTGGTGGATAGGAGACCAAGCCAATAGATTGTAAGATTCTTCTTCAATACGCCCTACATCGTCAAATTGATTCGATATGGCTGTGGCTGATACCTCAGCAATAGGTGTAGCACCATTGATCCTTTTACCATTTTCGTTGCCTATTTTTACAAAATACCAAGCGTTTCGGTCGTATAAATGAGTGCTTATGGTCAGATTTGGGTTCGTTGCTGGATTGGTAACGATCGTCGCCACAGGCCCCACAGCATACAACAAAATATAATCTCCTGCATTGAATTTGCCATCTTCTTCACCGCTTACGAACACGGCGTTTTCCAATAAATCATCGGGACGGGCATCGTTGTTTCTTTCCGGCAACATATAACCTCCATTGCCTAAAATCTGTATTTTTCGTGGGTCAATATTATCTAAATTGCTAATCCCCAATTTTGTTTTCAGAAATTCATAAGTGAGTTTATAAACCGCTGTTTGGCTTACCCCAAATTTGTAAATATCGCCATCACTCAGTTTAGAATTGATCACATTACGCTCTTTGACCAAAGTAGAAACAGGTGTATTTAACGGTTTTGTACGTATTTCCAAAGTAAATGCCGTTGCGCGCTCATACCCACCCGAGGACGTACGGCGGAGTGGGTGCAAGTTAACACGCCCAAAAAACTTTAGTCGTTCTTGCTCCATTTCAATCGTAGCTACCATTTCGGCACCAATGATCGCGTTATCAGGCGAAGGCTTTAGGGTAATAGGTTCCCAAGTGGCATTGATAATGCTAACTTCCAAATCTGCCGCACCATTAAGTGGGAAACGCTCATTGAACAAGGGTAAAGTAGGCGCTAAACTGGAGTGGCTACAATTATTAAATTCCCAAACTTCCAGTGATTCACCGCCCGGAGCGGAGAGTATTTCCGGGGTATTGCTCCATTTTAGCGTACGAGCAATTTGAAAGGCTGCATTTTGCGCTTGTATGCAAAGGCTAATGGCGCAAAAAGCGAATAATAGATATTTTTTCATGGTGTGTGTGACTTGATTGTCGCGGAATAAGTACGCAACCCTATCAAATTTGATAAAGAGCAGCGCAAGTTGAGTTTTAACGATCGTCTATCCAATGAATACATTTTTTTAAAATCGGTTGCCTCAAAAATGCACGTATGCTATTTTTGGTCATTTCCCATTCATTTCAGCCAGTAACCGTTCTATGTCTTCCATAAAACGCGTCACATCAGCCGCATCTGTGCCATCGCAAAATGCGCGGACATGCCGGTTCTTGTCCACCAAAATTAACCGGCCCGAATGGTCAAACCCACCTGGAGCATCGGGATTTACTTTAGCCACACTAAAATAACTGTTGGCAATATCATATATCGCATCGTGATTGCCCGTTACTAGATGCCAGCGTTTGGCATCAATCCCAATTTTTTGAGCATACAACTTCAAGGCTGCCACCGTATCGTGCTTCGTATCAATAGAATGCGACAGTAGTAGCAAATTAGGTTCAGTCGCAAATTTATCGTAAACCCGCTTGGCTTGCGCTTTTACCTTTGGGCAGATCGTTGGACAATGGATAAAGAAAAAATCAGCAACATAAGCCTTGCCTTCAAAAGTGGCATTCGTGATTTTTTGGCTATCCTGATCCACAAATATAAAATCGGGAACTTGGGGGAATACAGTATCGCCATTAGCCGAAATATCGCGATTACCCAATATCGGCAATGGCCCCTTTTTTTCAGGCAGGCAGGCACTAAATAAAAAGGTTAGTAAACAAGCAAATGAGAATATTCTATTCATTTTTATATGTGTTAATTGTCGCCAATAGTTAAGTACTTAACATCGTTTTTTTAGTAAAGTTGCCCAAATACTTATTATGTCGAGCATTGTTAGACTTGGTACATAGATTTGCCAGACACCATACGATTTCAAGCACAAAACCTAAATAGCAGAAGTGAATACAAGGTTTTCTTATAAATGGTGCAACGCGCCGTAATATTTGTAGATATTATATGGTTTCCTTGCAGGCCCTGTAAATATCCGCCCATTCATCGCGGCGTTTTACAACCGTTTCCAAATATTCATTCCACACCAACGCATCTTGCACTGGATCTTTTACAACCGCTCCTGTTAAACTAGAAGCAATATCAGAAGCAGTCAGTCTGCCATCTCCGAAATGAGTAGCGAGTACCATGCCACTATTCACCACCGAAATAGCCTCAGCTGTACTCATGCTGCTACCGGGCGATTTAAGTTTGGTTTTACCATCCGTAGTAACGCCACCGCGAAGTTCCCTGAAAATAGTTACAATTCGATTAATTTCCTCCAACAAATGCTTATCAATAGGCATTTCGAGGACTTGTGCATAATCCTGTATCCGTCTTTTTACAATTTCTACTTCTTCTGTCTGGCTGGCAGGAGAGGGAAGTATCACGGTATTAAAACGGCGTTTCAAAGCACCCGACAATTCGTTTACACCTTTGTCGCGGTTATTAGCAGTCGCAATGATATTAAACCCGCTCACCGCCTGTACCTGAGTATTCAGTTCTGGTATAGGCATAATTTTTTCGGATAAGACCGTAATTAAGGTATCTTGAACTTCCGAACTCATCCTTGTTAATTCCTCCATCCTACAAATTTGCCCTTTACGCATAGCATTCATCAATGGTGTAACAACCAATGCACTTTCACTTGGACCCTCTGCCAGTAATCGGGCGTAGTTCCAGCCATAACGGACTGCATCCTCCGAGGTACCCGCAGTACCCTGCACCAAAAGAGTTGAATCACCACTTACTGCAGCGGCAATATGTTCCGATACCCATGATTTGGCCGTGCCAGGCAAGCCATACAATAATAATGCGCGATCAGTAACCAAAGTAGCCACTGCTATTTCCATCAAACGACGGCTACCTATATATTTAGGACTTACGACAAATCCGTTATCAAGTGTGCCACCTATTAGATAGGTCACTACTGCTTGCGGCGAAAGTCGCCAGTTTTCAGGACGTTTTGCAGTATCTTGTTGGCTAAGTACAGCAATTTCCTCTGCATAGAGGTCTTCAGCGAATGCGCGGAGAATAGTGGACATGGAGGTGGTGTGAATTGTGTGGCGCAAAGGTAGGTCTTTAGCAATGTCCTATTCTATGTTTAGGATAAGTTTGTTGTTTTCTATGCAGTTATCCACCTATCAATCTACTTTAGGTGCAGATCCACAGTAAAGGTAGGTTATTTGTATGGTTTTTAGGAATTTTTAAATTTTTTTAAAAAAATACACCAACCAAATGAACCATGGCGCAGTTTAATTTGTTTTAGGGAAGTTCGTTTCAATGGAAGCAGTTAAACACCATTAAAACCACATCATTTTTGGCTTATTTTTTATTGTAGAAAAAAAAATAAAAAATTTTCAAAAAATATTTGGCGGATTGGTTGGGACGGTATTACCTTTGCACTCGCTTTTGAAAAGGGGGTTTAAAATCAACTTAAAGAGCGTAGTTGTTTGACAGTTTTACCAAGTTAACACTTCACCGAAGTGAAAGTATATAAGCCACTGTAGCTCAGTTGGTAGAGCAGCTGATTTGTAATCAGCTGGTCGGCGGTTCGAGTCCGTCTAGTGGCTCAATTTAATTCGGAATGTGGGATGCAGCATGCTGAATTTAGTATCTTTAGAGATAATAAATTCTACATACTGTGTCCCTTATTTTTTGTGTTCAAAAAGGGGGTGCCCCGGAGTTGGAGAGCCGGGACAGACTGTAAATCTGTTGTTTCAACGCTGAGTAGGTTCGAATCCCACCACCCCCACTTGTGAGTTTGTCCGAAAGGATAGAAATAGAAGTGTTAATTTCTATTTCTTAAATGCTCGCGGTGGTAGCTCAGTTGGTAGAGCGTCAGCCTTCCAAGCTGAATGTCGCGAGTTCGACCCTCGTCTTTCGCTCTAAAGCCTCAAATTTTTTGAGGCTTTTTTATTTTAAGTTACTTAAATCCGTTCCTGTTTCAATTTCAATCGCTTCTTTTCCTTGCTGAAAAAGTCGTGCAGGCAAATCACCTTTTAATGTAATTTTATTCCCTAACACTTCTAACCAGCTCCCTTCTCTTAATCCTAAAACGGATTGCGGATTATACTGATGAAATTCTTTTATTCTAGTTTCTCTAGTTTCTCCCATATGTTGAGAACCCTCTATTGGATCTAAATAATGAGGATTTAAATTAAAAGAAACCAATCCTAACGTTCTAAAACTCGGCGGATACACAATCGGCATATCATTGGTCGTATTCATAGTTAAACCACAAATATTACTTCCTGCACTTGTTCCTAAATAAGGCGTTCCGTTTTCAACCACTTTCTGAATAACGTCTAAAAGATTATACTTGTACAACATATCTACTAGAACAAACGTATTTCCTCCACCAGTAAAAATGGCTTCTGCATTTTGTATCGCTTCAATTGGATTTTCAAACTGATGAATTCCTTTTACTTCAATATTTAATTGTTTGAAAAACGGTTTTATTTTTTCTGTATATTCATCGTGAGTAATTCCTCCTGGTCTTGCAAAGGGAATAAATATTAAATTAGAAACAGATGCAAAATGTTCTGTTAAAGTTGGTAATAAATAATCTAAAAAAGTACCTCCAAAAAC
>JBEAVK010000336.1:0-2774 GCA_041160955.1 Bacteroidota bacterium | reverse complement strand
ATATTATGAAAAGCGCTATCGCCCGTCAGGTTTTATCCGAAACTCCGGCAGAAGTACATCAGTTCGTGCGTCGCCACAGTGAATTAGTACTTCGTATTGCCGAATTGCTGGAAGAAAAGGGCTGGACACAAAAAGACCTGGCAAAAAAACTAGGCAAAAATCCCTCAGAAATCAGTAAATGGTTGAGTGGCGAACACAACCTTACGTTACGGTCTTTGACTAAGTTGGAAGTCGAACTTGGCGCAGATTTAATTCATATACCTCGTAAGAGTAAGTTCAAAGTACACAGTACTAAAACCATTCAACTCAACCTAAATCGCGACGACAATTCCAAAAAACGGATTAATACTTATCATTCTTTTCATATTTCTAAAGGAGAAAAGACTGTCCACACTTCTGTAGCATAATGGCTGATCAAGCACTATTAGATTCAAATCAAATTCATTTAAAAGAGTTTAAAATTATCAAAGGGCTAATCAATAGCCCGGAGAAAATAAAACTGAAACGAATTAAAGGTTTTCGCTCCGAAGTGGGGCTAGATATTGCCTTTAACCTCGATAAACACGCTATAAAGGTAGATATACAAGTCTCGGCATATTCGGAAAGTGAAGAAAAAAACAAAGAAGAGGCGGATACATTCTTTCATATTGCTTATTTTTTCGAGATAGACAACATGTCAGATTTAGTTAAGGAAACCGGCAACAAAGAATTGGAAGTACACCCTTACCTCTCGAATGCCATTGCCTCTATTGCTTACTCAACAACACGTGGCATCTTACTTACTCGGCTTCAAGGAACAGCCCTGCGAGATTTTATTTTGCCGGTTATTGACCCTAATAGTCTTATTAAATAATATTATTTTTTTATTAAAAAATAACGAAACATTTTTATCACCACCTGAAATTATTTATCTCTCCGAGGCCTGTATACCTTGACTTGAACTTTGAGCGATATATCATCAATAATCTATAAAACTATGTACTTGTTTTTCGATACGGAAACTACAGGACTCCCTAAAAATTGGAAAGCCCCTGTAACAGACCTGAACAATTGGCCTCGATTGGTGCAACTTGCTTACCTTCTCTATGATTCAGCCGGAAATAAAATAACGGAAGGAAACTTCATCATTCGTCCAGAAGGGTTTAAAATTGATGCTAGTGCAGCAAATATTCACGGAATTTCCACCGAGCGTGCGCTAAAAGAGGGCGTTCCATTAAGTCAGGTAATGGATGATTTTTTGGTACAGTTGGAGCAATCAACTCATCTGGTAGCGCACAATATGAGTTTTGACGAAAAAATTGTTGGAGCAGAGTTATTGCGTCTTGGGGAAAGCAATGTCCTAAATAACAAAAAAAAATTATGCACCATGAACGCAACTACAGATTTTTGCGCCATTCGTGGCCCCTACGGCTTTAAATGGCCCAAATTATCCGAATTGCATTATAAATTATTCAAAACCAACTTCGAAGAAGCGCACAATGCCGCAGCAGATATTCAAGCAACAGCCAAATGTTTTTGGGAATTGAAAAGGATTGGTGTAATATAGCTCCCCTACCGCACCCGCACCACCACACAATTGCGCTCTTCCGCCCCACGGTTTTCCTCATCGTAGAAGCGCAGCATAGATTGTCCATAGCCTTTGTGGGTAATTCTACTGGGTTCAATGCCCTTTTCGATCAGCCAATTGGCGACCAATTGAGCGCGGCGGGCAGAAACAGCATTGGCATTTTTCACGTTAGAGGCAGCGTGTGCGCCAATTTCTATCGTTAAATCTGGGAATCTTATGAATTTTTCGAGCAAAGCGTTTAGAGATACCTTGCTGGAAGATTTAATGTCTGTATCATTTTTTGAAAATTCCAATCCATCCAAAAGGTACATAGCATCAGAGGTTATCGGTTTTTCCCACGACTCCGACAATAAAGGCGGATTGAACCAGTTTTGCAAAAAAGTAACCGTCAGCAGGCTATCGGAGTTGCTCCTGTCTATTGGTAACAAAGCCGATGCGTTATCCACCAATATATTGCTGCAAACCTTGGGAGTGGCATTCATCCCCGTACAAATATCAAATGTAATGTGTGTGTAGTGGCTCTTTTGAGGAGAAAGGACCAGTGTATATTGTAGCCAGTTGGTGTGGTCAACCCAATTGGTGGAGTCTAGGAGTTCGGCTTTATCACACATATCGTTACCGCCCCACACGTATAACTTGGCAGATGCACTGAAAGAAACCTCTACATTGGAGGTACGGGTTAGGCTATACATCTCATCGGAGGAGCAGAGATCGATACGCCACAAATAAATTGTTTTTTGTTGCAAGGGTCGCGCAAGTTCTTGACTCAGTCCCTCGTAGGTTCCGTCATCGCGAGTGACCATACTGATATAGGTTTTGCCCTCGCTGGGAGGATTCATTACCCAATTACTTCCGGGCTGAACCTCTGGTGGCGTACAATTTTTGCAACCACAGTCATACCATTCTTTCACTAATACTCTTCGTGCGCTACGACTCAAAGTGTCGTTTTCAAACGAAGGGTTGTGCAGGTAAATCACGGCGGGTTTCAAGGTATCGGGCTGTTGTGCCCAACTGATGTATTTCGCGGCTAAAAGTAAGAATAGCAGCAAGAATTGGCTTTTTTTCATGAGGAATGTCTAGTTTAAGGAATGAGATTGAAAGTTTTATTTTTTGTGACAAGCACTTGAATATGTAAAGGAAATGGCAAAATCTTTACATGTCCAGATTTTCTACAACAGTAATATTTCAATAAGTGTATCTGTTGACT
>JBEAVK010000275.1:0-14432 GCA_041160955.1 Bacteroidota bacterium | reverse complement strand
AAAGATCAAGGTTGGAATGCTAAGGCTGAAAGTTATTACTTGCAAGCCATTCAAAAAGGACACATAGTTGCATTATTCAATTTGGCAATTTTGTATAATAAGCAAGGCAAAAATACGGAGGCCGAAAGTTATTACTTGCAAGCCATTGAAAAAGGGCATGTGGGTGCATTATATAATTTGGCAAATTTATATGTTGATCAAGGTAAAATTGTGGAAGCCGAAAGTTATTACCTACAAGCCATTGGAAAAGGTGATAACTTTCCGTTGAATAATTTAGCAAATTTATACAAAGATCAAGGTAAGAATGCGGAGGCCGAAAGTTGTTACTTGCAAGCCATTGAAAAAGGTGAGGTGAATGCGGTGTACAATTTGGCAAATTTGTACAAAGATCAAGGTAAGAATGCGGAGGCCGAAAGTTATTACCTGCAAGCCATTGGAAAAGGTGATGTGGATTCATTGAACAATTTGGCAGTTCTGTATGCTAGTCAAGGCAAAATAATAGAAGCCGAAAAGTATTATCACCAAGCCATTGAAAATGATCATATCCTTGCATTGATGAATTTAGCATTTCTGTTTTATAGCACCAAACAACAGCCCCAAAAAGCCTTGGATTATATCCACCAGTACTACGCCCAATCGGACAACGAAAGTATATATAAATTAGTCGTACTCATCGAAATCTGGAACGGCGTATTCGACGGCTTACCAGAAAAAATAGCACGTATCCTTGATACCAGTGCCGGTGAAGACCTAGAATGGTTCTTAACTGAACTGCTCTGCCTCGAACAAAAACAACTGGTACTTGCTTTGTTTGAATCGGAAATACACGGCAAAATGCTCAAAAGTCGTTACGAATTGATCTATTATGCCGCCCTGATCCTTAGCAATAAAACCGACGATAGTTTAATGCTCCGTATCCCACCCGAGTTGTTGCCCACAGTAGAATTCATCGTGGAAAAAGTGGAGATGGAAATTGGGAGCCGCAATGGAAAATCTAGTTTGCTATAATTATACTTTGCGTCATTAGGTTTTGCGCAAATATTCAAATATTTCCAAGTGTTCCAAAAACGAAATTGAGCTATTGTCGGGGCGACTTTTTCTGTCACCCCGACAATTTAATTGAAATCTATTGTTTTAGTTAAAATCTATTGTTGGCACAAATATAATATCATACCCCGATTTTGTCACGCACTCAAACCTAATTATTTAACCAAACGTACCGCAGAAGAAACGAGCATACCTCGTTTTTTCTGCGGTATTTTTTTGTATAAGCAACTGAACTGCATTATTTACCCTGTTTTCTTAAAAAAAAATTACGCCCCTATTAAACCTTTGCACCAAATTTGCATCCAATTGCTCAAATCCAGCGAGATACACACATTGTCCACACAACGAACATTAATTGCGACTGACGAGGAAATAATGGCGCTCTTGCAAGGCGGCAACCGTGCTTTCGAGCAAGGATTTCGCTTACTGATGGCCAAGTATCGCGAGCGGTTATACTGGCATATCCGCGGATTGGTGCAAGTCCACGACGATGCAGATGATGTACTTCAAAATACATTTATCAAAGTATATCGCGGGATTGGACAATTTGAAGGCAAAAGTGCATTATATACTTGGTTGTACCGTATAGCCACCAATGAATCACTCACCTTTATACAGCAGCGGACGCGACACGCCTCTACCTCTATAGACGAGGGCGAGTTTTCGGTTGCTGCTCGGTTAAAGGCAGATGAATGGTTCGATGGTGATGCGATTCAGGTAAAATTGCAAGAATCCATCGCGTTATTGCCCGAAAAACAAAAAATAGTATTCAATCTGCGCTATTTTCAAGAGATGCCCTACGAGGAAATGTCTGGATTGCTGGATACCTCTGTGGGGGCTTTAAAAGCCTCTTTTCACCACGCAGTAAAAAAAATAGAAGCCACTTTTGAGCGATGAAAGAAGATATATACAACGAGTTAAAAGACCTTAGCCCTTGGCTGAGCGATCTAAAAAGCAAAGGCAACCCACAGCGCGTGCCAGAAGGCTATTTTGACCAATTGGAGCACAGTGTTTTCCAGCGTTTGGAACAAGAAGGGCTGCGCGTAGAACTAGCACCCGAACGGTCTATTTGGAGTGTTTGGCTTACACCTGCACGATTGACCGCCGCAGCAGCCGCAATTACACTACTAATGGGCGCAATTTGGTGGATGCAACCCAAAAGCCAAGACGACATAATGGTACAAACGCCGCCTACAACAGAGGAGGAATTTACGCCTGAAATGGCAGAGGATTATATCCAATCCAATATTTTTGACTTTGAGGAGGAACTATTAGCCAATGAACTGGCTAATGATGGTGCCTTGGACGAGAACATCGCTCCCGACAATAAGTCACAAAATAAAGCCCCGAAAGATATGAATGAATTAGAGGATATTATGAACGACCTCACAGATGAAGAACTGGAGGATTTACTATAACCCATATATATATTACACAATTACTATGATAAAATTACTCCTAACCACCTTCTTACTGGGCTTAGTCCCTGTTTTTATGCTTGCTCAAGATGGTGAAAAACTACGCGAAAAAATACGCGCCCAACGTGTTGCCATTTATACAGATGTACTAAAATTGACACCACAGGAAGCAGAGGGATTTTGGCCTATTTTTAATCAGTTCTCAGAAGCAAAGGAGGGTATTAACAAGGAACAAAAGGCGATTCGCCGCGATAACCTAAGCGATGCAGAAGCGGAGGCTCAGGTTAAAAAGCATATCGAATTGCGCCAACGCGAACTTGATTTGGAAAAAGACCTGATCCAAAAACTCCGTAAGGTAATCTCCATGCAAAAAATCGTAAAATTGCCAGAAGCCGAACGCCAGTTCCGACAAACGGTATTGGAAAAAGTAAAAGAAAGGGCCAAGGAAAGACGACCCGGTGGCGGTGTAAGACCCGGTGCTGGGAAAGACAAGTAATGCCACTGGTTGTCTTGAAAAATATTCACCATAGAAAGAGCTATCCCTTTGTCCGGGATGGCTCTTTGCTGTATATGCCTTCAACACCGAAAATATCGTTAGAATAAGACCATTCTAAACCTAAATTTTATTCCTGTTGCAATTCAGATTTTTGTTAACGGGTGTTAATTTTTTTAACAAATTCTTTTGTATGCTATTTCGATAGGCACAGAATTATTGTTCAAAAATAAATTTTAAGCCATTTTATTTTAGTATTTACGCTTTATTAAAGCCGCTTTACCAAATATGATTTTGCAATTCTTTAATGTCGGGTATTATCATTTTTGCCATTTGCAAAAGTTTAACAACCAAAAATTTAATCTTTTTAACGTTTTCTTAACGGACTCCTGTATCTTTGTGTCGCTATTCAAAGCAGCGAAAGTTTTTTTAAATGATTTTCGGGCTTTTTTGAGAAAAAATGGGTAAAATACCAGTAATAGATGTACTAATACCGGCATGGAACGAAGAAGAAGCTTTGCCTTTAGTCATCTCCGATATTTCAAAAACATGGGTCAGGCAGATCATTATTTGCGATAATGGCTCTACCGACGGCACAGCAAGGGTAGCAAAAGCATTGGGAGCAGTAGTGGTGACAGAAAATAAACGCGGATACGGCGCTGCCTGCCTCGCGGGTATGCGTTACCTACAAGATTTACCATCGTCCGAACAACCAGAAATCGTGGTTTTTTTGGATGGTGATTATTCCGACTACCCCGAGGATCTACCAAAAGTGGTAGCACCAATTATTGACAACAATATGGATATGGTGATTGGCTCACGGTTACTTGGTGACATGCAGCCCGGCGCAATGACTATCCCGCAGCGATTTGGCAACTGGCTCGCTCCTTTTTTGATAAAGGTGTTCTTTGGTTACCACTTCACCGATCTAGGCCCTTTCCGCGCCATTCGTTGGGATGCACTGCTCAGGCTTGAAATGCAAGACCCCAATTTCGGTTGGACAGTCGAGATGCAGGTCAAAGCAGCCAAACACCAACTCCGATGCACGGAAGTCCCCATGCGCTACCGCAAACGTGCAGCAGGTAAAAGCAAGGTCAGCGGAACCATCAAAGGCACTTTCTTGGCCGGTTGGAAAATAATTATGACGATCCTAAAAAGTCTCTAAAAAAACGGTTAAACAAGAATTATTACACCGTTTGATAGAAGACTACACAACAAATAAATAATTTTTTCACTCTTAACGCTAACGTTATATGTACGGTATCCAATCGCTCTTTGAAGCACTTAAGTATCAAGCCTTTGTTGACTTCGGTTACTTGATGCTTTTTATCTACTTCATCGCGATGAGCGCGGTCACCATTTATTGCCTATTACAGTTCCACCTCTTGTACCTCTACAAGAAATACCATAAAACAAATCCAAACATTACTTACCGCAAATACGATATTGGCGATGAGAATGTGCCATTTGTAACGGTTCAGTTGCCTATGTTCAATGAAATGTACGTAGCAGAGCGCATCATTGATTGCGTGGCTGAACAAGAATACCCAAAAAATCGCTTCCAAATCCAAGTTTTGGACGACTCTACCGACGAAACGGTCGAAATCGTGGCCAAAAAAGTAGCAGAGTACAAGGCTAAGGGTTTTGACATTGTGCATATCCACCGCGTCAACCGCCAAGGGTATAAAGCAGGTGCACTCCAAGATGCGATGCCGCATGTAAAAAGTGATTTTATCGCCATTTTTGATGCCGATTTCACGCCACGTGTCGATTTCTTGCGCACCACGATGCCTTATTTTGAAGATGCTAAAGTAGGTATCGTTCAAACTCGTTGGGAACATATCAATGCTGAATATAGCCTTTTGACGCGCCTGCAGGCACTTCAATTAAATGTACACTTTACGGTAGAACAAGCAGGCCGTTCTTATGGCAACTTATTGCTTCAATTCAACGGTACTGCCGGTGTTTGGCGTAAAAAAGTAATCGACGAAGCGGGCGGCTGGCAAAGTGATACCTTAACAGAAGACCTGGATTTGAGTTTCCGTGCACAGATCTTAGGCTACAAAATCCAGTATTTGGAGAAATTGGAAAGCCCTGCTGAATTGCCGATCGAAATGAATGGCTTGAAAACGCAACAATTCCGTTGGAACAAAGGCGGTGCTCAAAACGCACGTAAATTATTCCACCTTATTTGGACCGAAGGTGCAAACAAATTGAATTGGGTACAAAAAATGCACGCAACCAGCCAATTATTGGCTTATGGCGTATTCCTTTGGGTGTTTATCGCTGCTATTAGTTCCATTCCATTAGCATTTGCATTTAGCGAATTGGGTATCTCTACGCATTTCCTTTCGTTCTCTATATTAGGTCTGTTCTCTGTAGCTGGTATTTCTTATACGGCCAATATTACAGCAGCCTTGAACCGCGAAGTACCTGCTACAACATGGGAAAAAGTGCGTTTCTTTGGTTTATTCCTTACTTTCCTCCCGATTTCTTTAGGCTTATCGTTGTACAATGCGATTGCCGTAGTGGAAGGTTATATGGGTAAAGCCTCTTCGTTTGTTCGTACACCTAAATACGGTATCACAACGGGCTTAAAGAAGAATCCGCTTAAAAATGCGTCTTATCTGGCCAAAAAGATCAGTTGGATCACTATCGCAGAAGGTTGTATGGCCTTATTGTTTGCTAGTGCAGTAGTAGTGGGTATCCGCACCGAAAACACAGCATTTGTATTGTTCCACTCTATGCTGGCCTTCGGTTTTGGTTTTATCTTTTACTATTCAGTGAAGCACTTGAACGCTAATTAATTTCGACTTCGCTAAAGGGCCGCTTGATCGTTCAATGGCTTTTTAAGGAGTTTGTTTCATAAGTACGATAATTAGTCCGAGTACACCCTACACGACAATTTTTTGCAAAAGCAAAAAAAAGCCGTGTAGGGTGTATTTGTTTTTTACATATTATATTCGATTGGATGCTTTTTTATCCAAAATGATACTTTTTAGGCTATTCCTGACCATTTTATTGATAATATCAATTCCATAACGGAATTACAGATTTAACCCCTCTTCAACATTTAATCTGACGATATTAGCCTACCCCCCCCCGGCCTCGACAATTAAGCAACGATTCTTTTAAACAACCGCCTACTCCGCCCACTGTTAGCGATCTCCCGTGCGCATATCAATCAGATTGTACTGACAATCTCATCACTAATCCATACTTTTGCCCAGTTTTTTTATCCAACAACACTATGCAACTCAAATACCTATTATCTGTCGTATTATTTGTTATGCTACAACACACCGCTGAATCGCAGGTTAATCATTCACCTTCTAAAAGAGAAATTACCCTGTATTGGGAATTTCGTCAAGCGCATAAAGGCGATTGGAAACCGATAGAAGTCCCTTCCTCCGTTCATACGGCCTTATTAAAGCATAAAATGATCGAAGAGCCTTATTACCGTGATAATGAGGAAAAACTCCAATGGATCGAAAACGAAGACTGGGAATACCGCACCAACTTCAATACCGATGAAGGAACGCTGCAAAAAAAGCACGTAGAAATGGTGTTTACGGGGCTGGATACCTACGCCCAAATTTTTCTCAACGATAGCCTAATCCTCGAAACCGATAATATGTTTCGCGAATGGCGTGTGGATATCAAACCCTTTTTGAAATTAGAAGAAAACGAACTCCATATCTATTTTGAAAGTCCACTGAAAAAATCAAAAGCAGATTGGGACGCACTGGGTTACGAATTGCCCGGCGGACAACGTACCATGACGCGCAAAGCACAGTTTCATTATGGTTGGGATTGGGGGCCGCGTTTTGTAGGTGCGGGCATACTCAAACGCCCGTATATCGAGGCTTGGGACGAACTAAGGTTTGAAAATGTGCAATTTACGACCCTTTCATTGACCCCCGAAAAAGCGCGCGTGGTAGCGCGTTATCGGTATAATGCCTCCCAAACTATGAATGCGGATGTCGTAGTGCGACATGGTAAAACCAAGTCGATTGATAAGCGGCTCTTTGAAAACGGGGTACATGAAGATAGTGTTTGGTTTGATGTGGAGAACCCCAAACTTTGGTGGTGCCGCGATATGGGCGAACCCCACCTCTACGATTTTACGCTGGAGGTGAAACGCAGTGGCGGCGAATTGATCGAAAAAAAGGATGTGCGCGTAGGGCTGCGTACGATTGAATTGGTCACCGAAAAAGATGCCGCTGGCGAAACGTTCTTTTTCCGACTAAATGGTAAACCAGTATTTGCAAAAGGCGCAAATTATATTCCTCAAGACATGTTCCAAGATCGTGTAACAGGTCAAAAATATCGAAAAATTATCGACGATGTAGTGGCTTCTAACATGAATATGCTCCGCGTTTGGGGCGGCGGTATTTACGAAGACGATACTTTTTATCAACTCTGCGATGCTAAGGGGATTCTTGTTTGGCAAGACTTTATGTACGCCTGTGCGCTGTACCCCGGCGGTAATTCGCTTCGGAACAAAGCCAAAGAAGCCCTGTACCAAATCGAGCGTTTGCGCAACCATCCTTGTATAGCACTTTGGTGTGGCAACAACGAAAACGATGAGGCTTGGCAGAACTGGGGCTGGCAAATGAAATTTACGGAAGCACAACGCACCCAACTTTGGCGCGATTACAAAACCCTATTCAATGATATATTGGGTACTTATGTCAAAAATTTTGCAGAAGTTCCGTATTGGGAAAGTTCGCCGAGGTATGGTCGCGCCAATCCCAAATCATTGACCGAAGGTGATAGCCATTATTGGGGTGTTTGGCACGACGAAGAGCCATTTTCGATTTTTGACAAAAAAGTGCCGCGTTTTATGAGCGAATATGGTTTCCAGTCGTTCCCCGAGTGGCGCACCATACAGTCGTTTACGTTGCCGGAAGACCGCGAATTGGAATCCAAAGTGATGCTCATGCACCAAAAACACCCGCGTGGCAATGCTTTGATCGCGGAATACACCAAACGCGATTTTAATAAACCGAAAAATTTTGAAGATTTTGTGTATGTTTCACAACTGGTACAAGCAGAAGGTATGCGCCGCGCCATTGAGGCACACCGCCGGAACAAACCCTATTGTATGGGTACACTGTACTGGCAACTCAACGATGTGTGGCCGGTGGCATCGTGGTCGAGTATCGACTGTTTTGGCCGTTGGAAAGCCATGCAATACTATGTTCGCGAGGCATTTTCACCAGTAGCTGCATTGCCGTTTATGGTGGATAATAATATTTTGAGCATATACGGCGTAAATGATTTTGCCAATGATACCACGGTGACCATTCGGGTACACGCCCGCAATTTTGAAGGCAAAACCTTAAGCGATGTTACCCGCCCCAATGTGGCTATTCCATCCGATTCGAGTCGCGTGATTTGGCAGGGTGATATGCGCACGGTATTGGACAAAAACAAACCTGAATCATCGGTGGTGGAAATACTACTGATGGATGCTAAAGGGAAAGTGCTATACCGCCGTTTGTTTTATCCTGTTGCGGCTAAACAGATGCGTTTAGGCCGCGCCAATGTTAAAACGGTTGTAGAACAAGTAAAAGATGGTTATATGATTACCTTGGAAACCAATACTTTGGCCAAAAACGTATTGATCCAAACAGAAGCAGATGGCTTTTTTATCGATAATTATTTTGATCTGATGCCAGGCGAAAAAAAGCAAGTATTGTTCAAGACAGAACGAATTTTGGATACGCCGAGTGAAGCGTTTAAGGTGAAAACATTGTAAAATATCGCTGATTGCAATACCTTGATTTGATGGCACCACGCTACGCTTTTATGTATTAAAAAAAAGCGTAGCGTCACGCTACGTCTTTGTGGTAAAAACTGTGTACGCTACGCCTTTGTGTACTCTTGTGGTAAAAAACAAGCAGTAATATATCCGCTTTTGTCGTCTCTACGCACTCAAGCCGCTACCAATCGCCACTACTTCCGCAAAAATACCAGCCGCAGTAACAGCAGCACCAGCACCGGGGCCACGCACTACCAAGGGACGTTCGCGGTACCGATCGGTTGTAAATACCACCATATTATCACTGCCCGATAGGCCATAAAACGGATGGGATTGGTCATATTCTTTGAGTTCGATGGAGGCTTTACCGTCTTCCATTTTGGCGACAAAACGCAGGACAGCACCATTGTCTGCTGCTTTTTGCTTTAGACCTTCAAAATGACTATCATGTGCTTCAAGCGCCGCAAAAAATGCAGGTACATCAGGTGCATCGGAGCAGGGCTTGGGGAGGATATTTTCTACTTGTATATCGTTCATCTCTAGTGGCAACCCTGCTTCTCTTGATAAAATAAGCAGTTTTCTCCGCACATCTGCTCCACTAAGATCATCGCGCGGATCGGGTTCGGTGAGGCCCAGTTCTTTTGCTTTTTTTACAATATCTGAAAATGCCGCTTTGTTATCCGGCGCACAGAAATGATTAAAAATATACGACAGCGTACCGCTCAAAATACCTTCAATCCTGAGTACCTGATCGCCTGCTGTAATCAAGTCGTTCAAAGTAGTGATAATCGGCAGACCAGCGCCTACATTGGTTTCGTAACGCCATTGCACCCCGCGTTTGGCAGCGATGGTTTTTAAGCGCATATATTGCAACCACGACGACGAAGCGGCCAGTTTATTGGGCGTTGAGATGGAAATACTGGCATCCAATATCTGCTCATAAAAATCGGCTACTGCGGTAGAGGCCGTATTATCGATAAATATAGTATTGGGCAGGTTAAGTTCTTCCATTTGCTCAATAAAGCGGGGCATGGAGAATACTTTATCGGAGTTTTCCAGCAAATTTTGCCAGGTTTCGGACTTTAGTCCACTTTCGTCAAAAATCATTTTGCGGCTATTGGCCATTCCTACAATGCGCAATTCCATACGGCGTTTGGTACGCAGGTGTTCCGCATTATCGGCCATTTGCGACAGCAGTGTTTTGCCAATAAGACCTGTTCCCACGACAAACAAATGCAAGGTTCTTACATCGGAAAGGAAAAAGGCTTCGTGAATCGCATTCAATGATTTTGTTTCGTCGTGTGCTGGCACTACTACCGAAATATTTAATTCGCTACTGCCTTGTGCTATGGCTACTATATTAACACCATTTTTGCCCAAAGCACTAAAAACACGCCCTGCTATACCGGGTTGGTAACGCATGTTTTCGCCTACAATAGCCACTACACTCAAATCACGCTCGATACGGGGCTGTTCAATTTGCCCTAACCTTAATTCGTATTCAAATTCTTTTTCAATGACCTGTTTGGAGGTTTCCGCCTGCGCGGGCGATATTGCAAAGGTAATACTGGCCTCGCTACTGCCTTGCGTAATGATTACTACATTTACACCAGCACGCGCCAAGGCTCCGAACAAACGTGCGGCCACGCCAGGCACCCCAAACAGACCCGACCCTTGGAGGGTAAGCATACAGATTTGATTGATCGAAGAAATACCTTTGATAGGACTACTCGCCAAGGTTTTCACCTGCTCGTTGGTCATGCCAGGAGGCGGGGTAAGCCCAATCCAAGTCCCCACAAAATCGGGGTTAAATGTATTGCGAATAACCAGCGGAATATGCTTGGCCAAAGCAGGTAATATGGTAGGCGGATAAATCACCTTTGCCCCAAAATGGCTCATTTCCATTGCCTCGCGATAGGTCATATAGGGCAATGTGAATGCTTTTTTTACCCGACGCGGATCGGCGGTTAACACGCCATCTACATCGGTCCATATTTCAATGACCTGTGCGTCGAGTGCTGCCCCAAAAATAGCGGCTGTATAATCGGAGCCGCCACGCCCCAAAGTAGTTGTGAGTCCATCAGACGTACTACCAATAAATCCTGTGATGGATTGTACCTGCGGGTGTGTGGCAAAATGTTCGCGAATGAGTTGGTTGGTGGTGTCAAAATCTACTTTGGCACCTCCAAATTGGTGATCGGTACGCACAACAGCACGTGCATCAAGGTATTGGGTAGGGATACCCGCCTGCACCATTGCTTGCGCAATGATGAGCGATGAATTGCGCTCGCCAAAACTCACCACAAAATCCAAGGAACGCGGAGATGCCTCGCGCAACAAATAGATACCTTGTACTACATCGTGTAATGCCTCGAAATGCTCGCCTAATTTTATCTTGATTGGATCAATATATTCAGGTTGCAGCAATGCTTCTGCAGCGGCAAAATGGCGCGTTTTGATCCGCTCAAATTGCTCTTGAAACTGTGCATCTCCAACAGATGCTAGTCTTGCCAACTCAAGTAGGGCATCGGTTACTTTTGAGAATGCAGAAAAAACAACACTGAATCGTTCACCTCGGCGGTGGTTATCCTTTAGTATTTGTATAAGCTGTCTAATAGTATCAGGCGACCCAACCGAGGTGCCTCCAAATTTTAATACTTTCATTTTTTATTGATTACTTTTAAGTACTTGCAATTAATTGTGTCCAAGTACTTGCAATTGTCCTTGGACACTCCATTGCTCCAAATACTTAATTACCATTTCGGGCAATCACATTTTGGCTTAAATAAGCGACAGCCTTCTAATACGATCATGCCTACCATGAGCAGGAAAAGAGCAACGCGAACCCAATTAATTTTTTTCATAACTATTTTATTTTATGAGGTGGCAAAAGTAAGGTAAATAAATTGAATCTAAGTACTTCATGTTTAAAGTACTTAATTACTAAACGTATTATTCCACTACAATAGTCTGTGTGGCTTCGGTGCCATTTTGAGCCGTAACGCGCACAATATACATACCTTTTGTCCAACCAGCAGTAGATATAGTTTGGGTTGTGGAGCCTTCAGATGTGCTTGTATCAGCGATCAATTGCCCCATGATATTATAGGTCCTAATTTGGCGCATCGTTATTCCATTATTGGATTGTACCGTAAAATGATCGTGTGCAGGATTGGGCATAATGCGCAATAGCGTCGGATCATTGGCAATAGGGCGTGTATCTGTAAGGGTATTTAAGCGATATTGGTTAAAAAAACGCCAAATTTCATTACTGGCTTTAAAATCGCCATTGGTCACACCAATAAAAGAAAAAGCAGTGCCCGGCCAAGTATGCCCGCCGCCATTTACTTTATAATGTTCTACCGTAGCACCCCTGAAACCACCCGTATATAAAAAACGTTCAGCAGTACAATTATCGGTGGTGTTAATATCGGGAACATTTTCTTGGATCGGTGTGGTATTGCAACCATTGAGGGTTACCCATTTGTTGACCAAGGTTGGAATGGCCACAAAACCCAAAAAATTATTACCAGTATAGGATACAACATCATCGGCAGTGCCGTGTATTTGCATCACTGGAACCGGGCGACCGGGCACACAAGCATTCAAATTCGACTGTGTCATACTCCCTGTTACAGAAGCAATCGCCGTAATACGGTCATTCAATTCGCAGGCCAAAGCATAGCTCATGAAGCCGCCATTACTCATGCCTGTACTATAAATCCGATTTTTATCAATATTGTATTGGGCTTCAATACTGTCCAATAATTGACCCATAAAAGCCACATCGTCCACCGCAGAAGGGTTATTGAACACATTCCAAAACCGTTCGCCTTGGTTGTCGATTGTTCCATTGGGCAAAAGCACTAAAAAATTGGCTGTATCTGCAAGCCCTTTGAAATCGGCATAAAACTCTTGTTCAAAACTATTGGACGAATAGCCATGCAAATTGAGCACTAATGGCACAGCCTTAGTACCATTATACAAAGCAGGTTTGTATAATCGGTATTCGCGCCATTGGCCGCCGCTAAAAATAGAATCAATAATTGTTGTTTGTGCAAACAAAGGCGCGTTTAAAACGCAGACGAGTATAAAGAGAAGCAATTTTTTCATACCACAAAGGTAAAAAAATATTGCCAATTGCTTCCTTTAGTAACCAGTAATATACTGCTCCAAGCTTTGAATACGGCCTTCTTGTTCTTTGAGCATTGCGGTTACAATATCACTGATACTTAAAATACCCACAATTTCACCATCTTGGCTCACAGGTAAATGGCGGATACGTTTACTTGACATAATTTCCATACAATCTTGTATGTTTTGTATGGATTTGATGGTAAATACACCTGCCGTCATTACTTCGCTCAAGGGTGTAGTTTTGGCTTTCCGGCCTTGTAGGATACCTCTTCGAGCATAATCGCGTTCGGAGAAAATACCCACTAAATCGTGGTCATCCATCACCATAATGGCGCCAATGTTTTTTTCGGCCATGAGTTCAAGTGCTTCGATAACGGTTTGGTCGGGATGCATGGCCCATACATGGTTATGGGCTTTGCCATCGAGTAATTGTCGTACAGTGAGCATAGTGTAAATGGTTTATAGATGATGAAAAACAGTAAAATCCATTTGGCATAAATAGTTTTCGACGGTAAATATATTGGTTTTAATTTTGTATTTGCCAAATTTTATTAAAGTTTTTTTGTAAAATTAATTTTCGCACCTCCAAATGAAATAATTATTGGGGTTTGGTACAATTGCTTATTTTTTGTTTGGGGAAAAAACTTTGCTTTATCTTCGCCAAATAATCTGATTTTAAACGATGTATCAAATCAAAGAACTGGCTTTTGGGCCCTATCAGCAATATATTTTTGAAAATACCCTTACCGGTAATGGTTTTTCTATTGTTCCCGAGGTAGGTGGAACGGTATTGGATATTTGGTTCAATGGCCAGTCTATTTTGGATGGCTATACCACACCAGAAGAACTCGCAGAGGCCAAATGGGGCAAATCTGCTATTTTGTTTCCTTTCCCCAATCGACTACGCGATGGCCGCTATTTTTGGCAGGGCGAAACCCGTCAGTTCCCGATTAATAATGCTTCCACACAAAATTCGATACATGGTTTTGCGCGCAGTCGCCCGTTTGAACTAACGGCCTCCAGTGCCAAGCAAGATGCTGCGAGTTGTACCATCCGGCAGGATTACGACGGAGATTTGGACTATTATCCATTCCCTTGCACGCTGGAAATGACGTTTACCATCAACGATAACGGTCAATTTAACACCGCAGTACGGGTAGAAAACAAGCACCGAACAGCGATTCCAGTAGGTTTTGGGTGGCACCCTTATTTTCGACTTACACCCGAAGTAGCCGATACTGCTTTGGAAATGCCCCGCTGCCAAATTGTGGCGATTGACGACCGAATGATCCCAACAGGCGATACACCAGCATTTGATCGGTTTGAAAAAATGGAAGCCTTGGGTGATACCTTTTTGGACAATTGTTTTCTGGCCAATGCCGATTATGCGCTAAGGATAGAAGGTGCTGGCCGACAATTAACCATGCGTGCTAAATCTGCAATTTTTCCGTATTTCCAAATATTTACGCCACCGCACCGCACCAGCGTGGCTTTGGAACCCATGTCGTGCAATGTAGATGCGTTCAATAATGGAGATGGGCTGGTGTCTTTGCAGCCTGGGGCGGTATGG
>JBEAVK010000202.1:0-5163 GCA_041160955.1 Bacteroidota bacterium | reverse complement strand
TTACAGAAATAACCGATACGCATAAACTGGAATCGATCCCCTTCATTGCTCTCCAACAATGCCGGCTCTACCATAGCATCCGTGATGATTTCCAGTGAGTTGGGATTGACGCTCTTTTTGAAATCGTCTTCCGAACCGGGATCCTCTACTTGAAACAAGCGATCATACAAGCGCACTTCTGCTTTTTTAGCATGTTCCGCTGATAACCAATGTATGACACCTTGTACTTTTAACCCAGAAGTGTCTTGACCAGAGCGGCTTTCGGGGAAATACGTGCAATGCAATTCGGTTACATGACCTTCGCTATCCTTGATCGCTTCATCGCAACGGATGATAAACGCCGATTTCAAACGCGTCATCGCACCTGGCGAAAGTCGGAAATATTTTGGTGGCGGATTTTCCATAAAATCGTCCTGCTCGATATACAATTCGCGGGTAAATGCAATGCTGCGTTTGCCCGTTGATACATCTTCAGGGTTATTTTCGGTCTCCATCCACTCGGTTTGTCCTTCTGGCAAATTGGTAATCACCACTTTCAAAGGGCGCAATACCGCAATACGGCGCAAAGCGGTTTTGTTCAAATCCTCCCGCAAACAATATTCCAACAAGCCCACTTCATTTATTTTTTCGCGTTTGGCAATACCAGCGCGTTTCACAAATTCCCTAAGGCTATTTGGTGTAAAACCACGGCGGCGCATCCCAGCAATCGTTGGCATACGCGGATCGTCCCAGCCATCCACGATATTTTCTAGTACCAATTGCTTGAGTTTGCGTTTGCTCATCACGGTATAAGTGAGGTTTACACGTGCAAATTCGTATTGTTTAGATGGATAAATACCCAAAGTATCGATACACCAATCGTAGAGTTCGCGGTGTGGAATAAACTCCAGCGTACACACCGAATGCGTTATTTTTTCGATACTATCGCTTTGGCCATGCGCCCAATCGTACATCGGGTAAATACACCATTTGTCGCCGGTGCGGTGGTGGTGCGCGTGTTTGATGCGGTACAAATAAGGGTCGCGCATGTGCATATTATTCGCTGCCATATCGATTTTCGCCCGCAACGTGCAGTGCCCATCGGGGTACGCGCCGCTTTTCATTTTTTCAAACTCCGCTAGATTTTCTTCCGGACTGGTTGTGCGGTATTGGTTGCCCACGCCTGGCGAAGTAGGTGTTCCTTTTTGTTTGGCTACTTCTTCTGGTGTAGAAAAATCGACATAAGCCTTGCCTTGTTGGATCAAGATTTTTGCCCATTCGTACAATTGCTCAAAATAATCAGAGGCATACAAAATCCGTGCAGGTTTAAAACCCAGCCATTGTATATCGTGAATAATGCCATCCACAAATTCAGTTTCTTCCGTTACTGGATTGGTATCGTCAAAACGCAAATTGGTTTCACCGCCAAATTTTTCGGCTGTACCAAAATTCAATACAATACTGGCGCAGTGGCCAATATGCAGATAACCATTTGGTTCTGGCGGAAAACGGGTCAAAACCTTTGGGTATTTGCCCGATTCAAGGTCGTTTTTTACAATTTCCTCAATAAAATTCAGTGATTCGGGCGCACTGACTGCCGCTGTTTCTTTATGCTCCATGTTTTCTTTATTCGAGGCGCAAAGGTAGCGTTTTTTTTCCTTGTAATTACCAGATCAAACAATTTCAGAACAAATCAAACAAAAGCCGTTTCTTTGCGGTTGAATTATGATCGATATTAAAAAAGTACCATCTCCTTGCTTCGTTTTGGATGAAGCCCTGCTCCGCAGCAACCTCGAACTGATCAACCGCGTTCAAAAAGAAGCGGGTGTTTCGGTGATTTTGGCCTTCAAAGGTTTTTCTATGTGGAGTGCATTTCCGTTGGTGCGCCAATATTTGCCCGGCGCAACGGCTTCTTCGCTGAATGAAGCACGACTTTGTTTTGAGGAAATGCAGGTCAAGGCGCATACGTATTGTGTGGCCTACTACCCGAATGAATTTTCAAAGATTCTGAAATATTCGAGCCACGTTACGTTCAATTCCGTGGCACAGTTTAATAAATACAAGTCTAAAGTTCAAAAATACCCCGAACACGTGAGTATGGGCATCCGCGTAAATCCCGAATGGTCACCTGTGGAAACCGCGCTGTACAACCCGGGCGATTCGACGGGCCGATTGGGTGCTACCGAAGAACATTTCAAAAAGGGACTACCCGAAGGTGTGGAGGGTTTGCATTTTCATGTACTTTGCGAAAGTAGTAGTTACGATTTGGAAAAAACATTGGTACATTTTGAAGCCAAATTTGGTCATTTTTTACCACAACTGAAATGGGTTAATTTTGGTGGTGGCCACTTAATGACCCGTGCTGGCTATGATGTAGATCACCTGATTTCGGTGCTAAAAGCCTTTAAAAGCCGTTATCCAAACCTGTCTGTTACCCTCGAGCCGGGGAGTGCTATTGCTTGGGACACGGGTGTTTTGGTGGCTACTGTATTGGATATTGTAAAAAACAGGGGTGTAAAAACCGCGATTTTGAATACTTCGTTCACAGCGCACATGCCCGATACCTTGGAAATGCCTTATCGCCCGCGTGTACGAGGTGCCAACGCCGAACCCACCAAGGAGGATAAGCACCAATACCGACTGGGTGGCGTAAGTTGCCTTAGCGGCGATTATATGGACACTTACGCTTTTCCCGAAGCATTAAAAATTGGACAAAAAATCGTATTTGAGGACATGATCCATTATACAATGGTAAAAACTACGACTTTTAATGGCGTATTGCACCCTAGTCTGGCGATTCAGCGCGAGGGTGGTGCATTGGAAGTGGTAAGGCGATTTGGGTATAAAGATTATAAAAATAGGTTGAGTTAATCCTCTAACCTTTCACCAAGAGCGACAGATAAAACCCATCAAAACCTTCATCTTGCGGCAAAATACTGCGATCTTCCACCAATTTCCAGTCTTTTCCAGCCTCCGAAGCCAAAAAAGTATCGACTTGGTTACGGTTTTCAGAAGGAAGGATACTACAAGTAGCATAGACCATACTGCCGCCCGACTTTACGATAGGGCTGTAGGATTGCAGTATTTCTTGTTGGGTATTGCGGAGGGTTTCGATCTGCTCCAAAGTGAGTTTCCACTTAGAATCCGGATTGCGGCGCAGTACGCCGAGTCCGCTACAAGGCACATCCAGTAAAAGTGCATCTGCTTTGCCGTAGAGGCGTTTGATGACCTTTCGGTTTTCAATCACACGGGTTTCTATATTGGTCGCACCGGCACGGCGGGCGCGTATTTTGAGTTCGTCGAGTTTCCAAGAAAGGGTATCCAAAGCGATCAATTGACCCTTATTTTGCATCAAAGCCGCTAATTGAAGTGCCTTCCCTCCCCCACCAGCGCAGGCATCTACCACGCGCATACCGGGCTTGGGTGCCAGCAAAGCCGCAACGGCTTGACTGCTATAATCCTGCACCTCAAACATACCCGCTTTGAAGGCTTGAGTGGCAAAAACATTCTTGCGGATCGTCAGTTTTAACGCATCCGCTTGACCAACTGCCTGGGTTTCAATGTTTTCCGCTTCTAGTGCCTTTTGCAAGGCATCGCGGGTGGTTTTGAGTGTATTGGTGCGCAAAACAACCACAGCAGGCACATTCAGGTTTTGCAGCGTTTTATCCCATGATGCACCCAATTCTGCACTGCACAATTGATCCATCCAATCGGGAATACTTTCGCGAATCGGACGGTTTTGGGATAATTCTTTGTATTTTTCAAAAATAGCATTGGGGCGTATGGGGTTAAACTCGCGCCATTCGGGGAGTTCAACAGGGGCTTCTTTGCTATTCCGCAAATGGCGGGTGAGTAAATAAATACCAATAATTTGCCAATAATCGGCTTCTACTTTAGGTTTACGCCCAAACAGTTCCACCAACAAACGGTAGTAACGCACCACTTCGTACGTGGTTTCGGCAATAAACGACCGATCGCGGCTACCCGCTTTGGGATTGGAACGCAAGGCGTGCTCAATCACCTTATCGGCGTATTGCTGGTCGTTAAAAATGCGCTGCAAAGCCTCGGCAACGGCGCGTACCAAGAGCGGGTGGATATGAAAATTAGGAGCGGATGGATGGGTTCTTACAAACATCCCGAATTAAGCACCAAGGTAGTTTTTCAACAATTTGCTGCGATTCGTAGCGCGCAACTTATTGATAGCCTTGTCTTTAATTTGGCGTACACGTTCGCGAGTCAACCCAAATTTATCACCAATATCTTCTAAAGACATGGGGTGTTCGATACCTAAGCCAAAATACAATTTAATAACATCGGCCTGGCGGTCGGTGAGTGTACCCAAAGAACGTTCGATTTCGCGGCGCAGTGAGTCGGCGTATTCCAAGTGCTGATCGGTACCTGGCATAGCGGTATTTTCCAATACATCGAGCAGTGAATTATCTTCACCTTCCACGAATGGCGCATCCATAGATACGTGACGGGCAGCCACACCAAGGGTAGTTTCTACTTCATCGGTGGTGATTTCGAGCAAATCGGCCAATTCTTCTGCCGATGGTTCGCGCTCGTATTGTTGCTCCAATTCGGAGAACGCCTTATTAATTTTATTGAGCGAACCTACTTTATTCAACGGAAGGCGAACAATACGACTTTGTTCGGCCAATGCCTGAAGGATACTTTGACGAATCCACCAAACGGCATAAGAGATAAATTTAAAACCACGCGTTTCATCAAAACGTTGAGCGGCTTTGATCAAACCAAGATTGCCTTCATTAATCAAATCTGAAAGGCTAAGACCTTGATTTTGGTATTGTTTTGCAACTGAAACCACGAAACGAAGATTGGCTTTGGTCAATTTTTCCAAAGCGATTTGGTCTCCTTGCTTAATTCGTTTTGCCAAATCTACCTCTTCTTCGGGGGTAAGAAGGTCCACTTTTCCAATTTCCTGAAGGTATTTCTCAAGCGACTGACTCTCGCGATTGGTAATGGACTTCGTTATTTTTAGTTGCCTCATGCTGTATATTTATAAATTTCGCCGCAAAGTTATGATTTTTTAGCGGCGTATATCAATTTTTAAGTAATTTTTTAAGAAAATAATACTTGGTATAACAAAGGAGAGGTATCTTGGTTGCATTTTTTTTAAAATAAATTTGGCAAAAAACCAAATAAAATGCGGGTTTGTGTGCC
>JBEAVK010000245.1:0-4485 GCA_041160955.1 Bacteroidota bacterium | reverse complement strand
AAACCTTGCGCCCACTTCCAATCGTAAAACGCGATGCAGAAGGCAATGTTTTTGATGCTTTCACGGATCCGGAGGCGCGTTATCGTATGCGTTACGTGGATATGACGGTAAATCCCGAAGTTCGCCAAATCTTTATTAAGCGGTCAAAATTGGTAAAAACCATGCGTGCTTTTTTGGACGAATTGGGTCTGTTGGAAGTAGAAACACCAATTTTGCAACCTATACATGGTGGCGCTGCTGCGCGTCCATTTGATACCCACCACAATACATTGGATACCAAATTGTACCTGCGTATTGCCAACGAATTGTACCTAAAGCGCTTGATCGTAGGCGGTTTTGATGGCGTGTATGAGTTTGCGAAGATGTTCCGCAATGAGGGCATGGATCGTACCCACAACCCGGAGTTTACCGCCCTTGAGTTCTATGTGGCCTATAAAGACTATAATTGGATGATGGATATCACCGAATCTATGTTAGAAAAGGTAGCACGTGCCATCCACGAAACAGGCGGAAGCACGGTGCAAGCAGGCGAAAATACCATCGAATTTGCAGGCCCATACCGTCGCTTAACGATGTTTGATGCCATCCAAGAATATACAGGTCTGAATGTAGAAACCTCCGATGAGGCCGCTTTAAGGGATTATTGCCGCAAAGCGCATATTCATATTGACGCTTCGATGGGTAAGGCTAAATTGATTGATGAAATATTTGGCGCAAAAGTAGAGGCACATCTGATCCAGCCTACTTTTTTGATTGATTACCCAGTGGAAATGTCGCCTTTGACCAAAGTACACCGTTCAAAACCGGGTTTAGTAGAACGTTTTGAGTTGTTTATCAATGGTAAAGAAGTGGCCAATGCTTACTCAGAATTAAATGACCCGGTGGATCAACGCGCCCGTTTTGAAGAGCAATTGAGCCTTGCGGAACGCGGCGATGAAGAAGCCATGGCCTTGGATGAGGACTTTTTGCGCGCTTTAGAGTACGGTATGCCACCTACTGCCGGTATTGGTTTTGGTATTGATCGCTTGACAATGCTATTTACTGGTCAGGCAAGTATTCAGGAGGTGCTGTTCTTCCCGCAAATGCGCCCTGAAAAGGCATAATTGAAGTAAGTACTTGTTAATATAAATAAAAAAATAGGCATAATGCAGGTTTATTCCTGTATTGTGCCTATTTTTTTAATTTTTACAGTCTTACACTTTCCCTTCTCATTTTCCCTACTTTTGCATCGGCTAATCGTTCTACTTACAAACGATCTTTATGCATAAATTGTCCTAATTGATAAAATAAGGATGAACAGTTCAAATTTAAATTTCAAAATGGAAAACTTAAAATTGTACATGATGGATACATCCTATAATTCTTTTGTTGACTATCGGTCGGTATTAAGCCCTGATGATTTCAGAAAATCGCCTTTGCGGGTCAATAAGTTAGGATACTCAAAAGGAGAGGGCATACCACTTGGCGCAGATGAAATACCGGATTTGAGGTATTTTATTGCCACTAAACGTCCACTTGATTTTGAAGACAGGTATAATGGCTTGGATGTTGGTTTTTTTATATCTCCAAAAGCACACGATGTATTGAGTGGGTTTAATATCAGCGGACACCACTTTATAGAATCTCCTTATTTATTTAAAAAAGTACCCAATATGCATTATTATCTTTTTTTGTATGAGGATATGTGGCGCAGTATTGTTATTGAAAAAACTAAATTTGCTATCGTTAAGGATATTAGCCTCAACGAAGGCATTATTATTGAAGACAACTTGACTTTTTTTTCAGATAAAGATGTTTATTGGGGCAAAGTTGAAGGAGGTAAACGTCTGATTACTAAAGAGGATTTAGGAGGAAATATTATCTCTCATTATTCTATCCTTTTTAAAAAAACAGTAAAAGACTTAGACCTTTTTCCTGTCTATAAACACTCTGTATGTAGTTGGAGATACAAAACTTACTATGTGAGTGAACGCCTAAAGAATGCCATAGAATCTGCGGGTTTGACGGGGATTACATTTAAAGAGTGTAACGCTCATTACGTTGAATCTTAATAAAAATAATATAAAATGCAAAGTACAATAATAGAGCAGTTGTATGCTAGTTTGTCAGAAGAACTGCTAGGAGGGTATTCACCCGACGCAATAGAGCGTGCAAGAAAAATAATGCGCACCGCACTTGTTGGGTCATTTAATGAGGAACAAGGAGACCCGTTTTCTAAATTTGGTGGGTTGCCGCTCGCACCCAAGGGGTTTCAATTTCCTACTGACAAAAAGGGGAAGCACACCATTTTTATTGGGCAAGTTAACCTTAGTCCTATACGGACACAGTTTGGTGATGATGTATTAACGCAACACGATGGTGTACTCTATTTTTTCGGAGTAATTAACGATGATAAAGTGGATGAACAATGGATAGATGAAGTTGTGGTTCGATATGCAACCATCACTGATGATATGGAGTTGGTGGAATTACCAGAAGATTTGGCGGAGTACGGTGTATTTGAAGAACAGAAAATTGAGTTTGGCGCACCCCAAATCGAGGTACCCTCCTCCATGAGTTCTACTGCGTATTTATTGGAAACAGATGAAGCACTTTACGAGATTATTGAAGAGTTGGAGTGGCGGCACGACGAGTGTGGCATTAAATTAGGCGGGTATCCAAATCAAATGCAGTTTTGCCTATTTGTTGAGGCGGATACAAAAAGTAAAAAAACATTATCCTACAGCGAGGAAGAAAAAGAATATCCAACTACCCGAGCGGAATGGAATCCAATCTATGAAGCAGCACAAGACTGGCAGTTATTATTGCAGATACACTTTGGTGCTGTGGAAGACTATTATTTCCAAGTCTTGAGTGTATGGGAACAGGGCTTCAACTATGGTATGAGCGGTACAATGTATGTCCTGATAAAGAAAACGGATTTGGAGCAACTTGATTTTAGCCATACACAAACAATTTTTCAGGGGACTTAATATTTGAACTTATGTTTTTGATTTTAGAAGTAAACACTAAGAAAATATTATGAATACAGCATTGCTTATTGATCTGCATATTGATTTTAGCGAAAGACCTAAAATGAATATCATTATCTTTGACGCTCTTTTTGAAGCAGGTTTTTCTTTTAAAATTTACGACAATAGATATATAAATGTAGCTACTACAGAGTTTATGCCAACTAAATATATATCTCATAACCTATCAAATATTGCACATCTTTATGACCTATTCGAGAAAGAGAGTTACAAATTAAAAGGACAGTATTCATTTATTGAGTTGTGGTTACCTCAGTCTAATTTTAATTTACGAGTTTCGATACGTAATAGATTAGATACTGATCTAATTAGCATTGAATTTGGTGAAAAATACCCACACTATGCTGATGTTAACGCGCATGAAAAGGCTGTAAATATATTAAATAAATATTTAAATATTCTGCTACCAAGTTTAAGAGACAAAATAAATATTAAAGAAGTTGAATGTTCGAGCGGTGATGAGTATTATCCTGCTGGAGTACCTATCTTAGTACTTGGAGCCAAAGAGATATTAAATTACCCAGTAGATTTACTCGATTTTTCGATTAAAGAATAGGCGATTTGAAGGGTGAGTGTTTGAGCCACGGTAAAGGGTGTACAGTTTACCCCTAATTTTGCATTTTTTGCCTGTTTTTTTATACTACTGGACATTTTATTAAAAAAATACGGTTAACACACTTTTGAAATGGTGGGAAATGACGTTTACGAAACTAAAAAAAGTTTCGCAAACGTAACCTGTTACTTGCATTTTCTAAAATATCCAGTAGTATGCAATATTTTATACTTTAAATTTTTTTGACTAATCCCTAATCCAGAATCCCATCCTTTCTTAATTGGACTACCAACTTCTTGGCGGATTTTCTAGCCCAACGCTCCGAAATGGTAAAAGTACTGGTCAACATACCTCGCCATTGTATCTTTTTTTGATCGGGTGCCAACATTTTTACATCAAAAACTAATGGCCCTCCATCAAGAATAGGCGGTACGTAACTGATTTTAAGGAGTACATCAGGAGCAACCGAGGCGATTTTTTGAGCAAGATCTCCCTCGCCGTCTAAGGCTGTCATTTTATATGGAACAGCAACCACCTCAACATTGCTAAGACTAATTAATTCTACTAAGTTTTCCTCAAGGTGCCTAAATACTCTGGATGCAATAGGTGTGCCAGAGTCGAAATATATCAGTATTTTTTTAGGTTTTTCTGTAAAATCCTGTGCTTTATTGGGTTCTTGTACTCTAGCAATTGCAGGTATGCAAGAACTAAACCCAATAACAATAAAGCAAAATAGCAAGAACTGAAACTTGTTTTTCATAAGTAATAATTTATAGGAAAGGGTCAAAATAGTTATTCTAAAAATAGTTTTTCATCCTGACACCGTGCCTTGGTGATAAAAATTGGTGGAATGGCAATTTGTGGGTTGGGTATGTTTAGGCCGTATTAGGCCTGCTTTTT
>JBEAVK010000224.1:0-7877 GCA_041160955.1 Bacteroidota bacterium | reverse complement strand
ACTAATCCCGTTTACGTCCCTCCTTTGCCCTGTTCACAAAAGCCGCCGCAGTATTCGGGTTAGCAGGCACCACCTCGTATGTTTCACCGTCCGGCATTTTCATCTGAAGATCCTTAGGTTTCATACCCGCCAACAAATCAGTAAATTTGGTATCGCTACTCGCTACACTCATCGCACCTTTTTGGTAACCAAAGAAATACCAAAGTTCCGGCGTAGCAGAGATATAAAGATAAAAACGGTCATCACCTTTTACCTTGTTTTTTTCCGCTTTTTCGCGTTTTAGTCGCTCTTTTTCTTCCTTTTTCTTTGCGGCTTCCTCCTTTGCCGCTTTTTCGTCCTCCTCGCGTTGTTTCTTTTCCTCAGGAGTCAGTTCCTCGTCCGGTGTTTCGTCATAGCCAGTATCCTCCTCCTCCATGTCCTCCTCGTCGTCCTCCTCGGGTTCTTCTTCCACAAAAGAATTCGGCATTTTGTACTCGATATAACCCGTCAACACCTTATTAATTTGCTCGCCGCCGATGGTAATAAACGGCAATTTATCATCCGTACTTAAAAAAGATTGGTACTCTGGGTTCCAAACCAAATTGTGTTTGCCCACCAAAAAAGCGAACTTATTATCCGCCTTAGGCAATAGAATCAAGTTGTTTTTCAAATCCGCAGCAATCGTCACATCCAATTTAGTATCTGGAATAAACTCTGGTACGGTCTGTTGGTAAAACGCATTTTGAGCCGTATAAATCGCATTGGGCGCATCATAAGTGGCCGCTTTGATATTATTGAGCATCAGATCCATGAGTTTGGTCGGCAGGAAAAACTCTGCACCGCTCATCACCTCGCCCGTTATTTTGTAGGTCGTACTATCGGTAATATTAAAATCGGTGCGCAATTTGCCCGCCGCTTTTATTTTCATATAGTTCAAACCCGAGCCTAAGGCAATAGGCCCTTCTGCCACCACCGTTCCTACGCGATTATCGAATATCATTTTAGAACCACGCACGGCATTACCCGCAATTTTGGCCGAATCGCCAAAAATAAAACGGTCATTTTCTGGCTCGTATTTGAACACATCCTGCACATCAATCAAAGGCCGATCCACACGCGCATTCGCAATTTTGAGGATACGCGGGTAACAATCGCCCGTTTCGCGGCTCAAGAAAATACCAGTCACAATAGGGTCATTTGCTTCGTTTTTAGAGTTTTTAATACGCACCAGTGGATCGTTTTTATCCACAGAGGTATTGACCGTAAACCAACTCGGTGTGGGTAGTTTGTCTGCATCCAATTTGGCATAACCCTCAAACCGCAGATTGGGCTTATTCGCCTCCAATTTTACACTACCTTTAAACAACGTTTTTACGCCCATACGGAACTTTGCATCTTCTTTTACCGGACCATCTGCCGACGTAAGTACATTCTTTTTGTTTTTGGCACCGCCACCTACGCGTTCACCAAGGATATTATTAAAAAAGATCTCTTGATTGTAACCTGTAATATTGTACTCATAATACCCTTTGGCTTTATAATCCTTTTTACCCGAAATATTGACCGTTGCACGGTTGATCGTATGGTACTTATTAGAGGTATCCGCAACAATACGGGCATTGGTCAATTCATCCATCCCGCCACCAGATTTGATCTGAATATCACCAGTTTCAGGATAAATATAAGCATCCGCCGATTTGATAACCTCAACGCCGCCGATCTTGAGCAGGTTGGTTTTCATATCGTACAATGCTGTTTTACCCGAAAATTTCAGACTGTCGCGGTTGGGATCAATGGAGATAAATACAGCAGGTTTATTGGGATCGGCTTTGAACTGAATGGTTTGCTCTTTCATATCCCAGTCAAATTCGTTCATCGAAGTGATATATTGGTCCAATGGCAATGTCGTATTGGCACTGGCCGTATTGGCCTTAAAATGGCCTTCTTGTTTGTCAAAATCCAATTCACCGTCCACGTTCTTAGAGTCAAAAGCAATACCCGAACCGCTCAATGCTTTAATTTGAAGATCGGCAGTATCCGATGATGCCTGAAATGGGCCATAAGCAATGATCCGCGACGATAAACGGCCTTGTGTCCATTCAAATACACCACGACCTTTCAAGCCCGAAGGCGTAAGGATCAATACCCCTTTGTGGGCATATCCTTCTGCTTTGAATAGGCTAAAGTCCTTGGCTTTACTTTCCACATACATGGAATCTTTAAACGGCAACCAGTTTACTTTTACGTCCTGACCGCTCGCCTGTGGTACTTTTACGGCACCGTCGCGGTCTTCTTCCATAAAGAATTTGCGGGCAGTACCTGTCATTTGTTTGGGTTTGAAAATCAAATCCTCCGATTCAATATCTGCGGTGAGGTATTGCACTGTACCCTTACCCAAAAAGCCTTTATTACTCAGATCGACCGTACCCGTAAAACTACCTTTTTTCTCGTAAGTGGTATAACCTGCTTGTGGTGTGCGGTGGATAAAACCAAATGATTTGTCCTCCGGACGCACAATAATAGTCTCTTTAAAAGGCGGAAAAATAGTTGCCGGACGCATTTCACCCTTGAATTTCAAATCTTCGGCCTCGTAATTATCCAAGGCATTGAACGAAAACGGATCCAATTTGAAAAAGAACGAATCGCGGCGGTAAGCATTATTTTGGGTTTCCGGACGTTGGTAATACACATACGAGTTCTTTTTCGACTGCATGGAAGGGAACATATCCAAATCCTCTTTACCCGATTTATTATTGGGCGCATCCACAAGCAATACCCCTGAAACATACTCAATGGTAGAGTTCATCGCACCTGCTTTTTTAAGGCCGAGATTGGGGTCTTTTTCACCTACGGGCAAATAAAAATCGAGGTTTTTTACCGAGTCAAAAGTGATGTCAAATTTGTCGTAATTAAAATCCATATCTCTCCCTTCAAAGAGCGCGTAACCTGCAAAAAGGCGACCAGAAAGTTTCATGTCGCGGTTTTTTAGCAATGTCAATTCGTTGTCTTTGGGAATAACAGCCACGTGTTGCCGGTTGCTCAATTCCAGGTTTTTTACGGCTTTGATAGTCGTTTCCTTTGTTTTCAGGTTGAGGCTGGCATTCGATTCGTTGGTCGTGGATTTTATTTTAATGGCATCGTAGTCGGTTTTTCCAGCACTTGCCAAGGCATAATGGATCAATTTATCGCGCAGCACAATTTTGTGTTGGTCAAAAAAGTAATTGATAAAACCTTCTGCCACCATTTGCGCCAAAAGCGTTTGGATATTGGCGTTGTTCCATTTTGGATTAATTTCTTGCGCGTATTCATTATCCGTCACTACATATAGGTCATTGCTATCTTTACCAAGACGAGTAGCCAAAATATACAACGACGAAATTGGGTTTTTCTCCGCAATATTTTGAATACGGATCATCGTAGCAGGTTCATACAGTTTGCTACTCTCAAATGCAACGGTTTGTGGTACGCCTTTACGCCCTACTATCTGCGCCCCAATTTCAACAGAATCGGCATTGTAGTGGTACGCCACACGCTCGGCATCGAGGTTCATATTGTAAAAAGTAGAATAAAAAGGGTTCTTTTGCGAACCTTTTAACCCCCTTTCTAAGGACAAATACTGCTTTTTTAAATCCAAGCGCATCACTGCACCGGGGTGCGAAATTTCGGAACCATCGCCCATTTTCATGTGCGCATCTACACCTTCCGATACAATACTGGTTTCCCTGCGAACGACAAAAATATCGGCTTTGCCATCAAAAATCTGTTCTCTTTTTTTGTTATAGACAATCACTTGCGCGGGTTGTCCGGGCGCGCCTTGGCCATAAATGGAATTACCCCAAAGCCTAAAACCGCCGGTGTATTCCACACCTTCGCCCAATTTATTGATCTTCAAGGTGCGTTCAAAGGATTCAAAGCGCGGGTAAGAAGCGGAACTATCGCGGTTAGTGATTTCAATATTGTTTTGCAAACTGCCCAAAATGGGTCGAGAGAAATACAAAGGGTAATACAGCGATACGGTATCGCATTTAAAAAGCGGTTTAACGACCTCTACATCATAACTATTCAAGGCAGCATAAACGGTAGAATCCAAACGTGCTTGTTGCCAAGTAATTTTTCCGCCACGGCCTTTAAATCGGCCAGTAAAGGGATAAAAAGTACCCGAAGTATTATAAATTGTGGTGGAATCACTTTTACGAATACCTGTTAAGTTGATATTTTTACAAATCAGTGTGGCTTGTCCGCTAGAATCAATAAATCCAAAATCCCATTTACCACCTCGAACGACCCAGGTAACTGCCCCTTGTTCACCCGTTTTGATGGCACTATTGCCCAATAGATCGGCTGAAAACTCCAAAAATTGACCCGCAGATTTTACTTTGCCACCTACAGTAGCCTTAAATGTTTTTTCTGCAACAGTCTGCCAACGCCCAAACACTGTTGTATCCAAGTTCATTTTTGCACCTGAAACGGCATTAATATAGTCTTTAAAATAGGGAAATGCACCCAGTTTCAACTCTCGCATACGGTTGCACAAGGCAATAATCCGCTGCATATCTGTTTCTGGAATCAGTGCATTTTTATTTGCTTTTTTAAAAACAGTGTACGCTTCGGCCATATCGGGCCGCTTAGAGGCGTTCATAAAAGCGTCTAATTGATCCATAAATTCGCCGGAATTAGTAGCAAATTTGGTATCTTGTGCCTGTATTTGGTTAAAAGAAAGGATAATAAAGGGTAATAAAAAGGCGGTAATAATATGGCGCATATTAAATAATTTTTTTTATGGATGGTTACATGAATCTGAATCAATTCAATCCTTATTTTTTTTCTTCACTTCTTCTTTAATCACTTTTCCCTCTTTTTTCTCTTCAATAAAGGCTTTTTTACGGGTTTCGCGGTACGATTTGGCCAATTCGCGCAATTCAACGGGTTTACTATGCAAGTGCCGATGATAGGCAATGAGCATAAAATCGGCCATATCATCGGGGTAAGTAACACCCGCACTCCGCAAATAATGAGAGAACCGAGAGCCCTCATAAAAACACCAATTATTCATCATCCAACGCCCAAGTCGGTCGTGCAAAAGCATACAAACCGTATCTTCGGGGATGGCTTTTATTTTTTCGCGCGATTCCGTCGAAATGTTTTTGTCTAATTGTACAAAGGCATCGTCCAAATTTTTGGGAATATAAACACCATACAATCTATCTTTGGTAATATTTTCATTATACCGCTTTTGGTATTCTTCTTCAGTATTGGCAGGGCCTTCCGGTTTGGTAACCGGTTGTGCCATTAGAGTAGGGTAGGGGAGGGAGAGTACTACAAAAAGTACAAGCAAGTGGTTGGTAACCAAATTTTTACGCATTTTAAAAAAATAGTACAAAAATGAATATGCCTAAATTATCATTGTTAGAGATATTTCTGATTGAAATATTGGTTTGGATGGGGTTATGGTTAGCCAATGAGTATTTAGCCTCGCTATTAACGTTCATTTTGACACCTATCGTATTTGCGGTGCTGGTAATTGCACGAATTTCGGAATTTATTGAACGGTCAAAGGTGCCACGGATTTATTTTGGGGTGATGTTAATTTCGACGATTGCACCCATTTTGGCCGCATTGGTGTATTGGTTGTTAAACGCCGCGTAACAACATCAAAAACAAACCCCCATCAAAAACACAAGAGCCACCTCGAACAAACGAGGCGGCTCTTGCCATAATAACCTATTGAAAATCAGGATTTCAACAATTAGAAAATACCTTTTTTCAAGTTGAATGTAGATTGACCAACGAGGTAACCTTTGTTATACACCTTTACCTGGTATTGGCCAGCGATCCATTTTTCGCCAGGCAACCAAGAAGCGCAAACATTGGCTTCGTTATTTTGGTAATTAGTCGTTGCAGTAGTAGTAAAGCGGAAATCAGAAGATGCTTTTTTATCAGCAGCAACACCAGAACCAAGTGCATCATTGAGAAGTGGCGTACCTTTTGGATCAACCACGATCACATGGAATGTTTCTTCACCTGCTTCCGTTACTTCATTAGCCTCCGTTGTAAAGCAGATATTTACTTTATCTACTTTTTTCGCTTTAGCCTTTTCTTTTTCTTTACCGCCAGAACTTACAGCAAGCGTTTTGATATCAAATTTAGTAATATCAATCGCAGATCCGCGATCTACTTTTTTGCTCAATACTGTTTTTTCGCTTTCCAACTGCGTTTTAGCCGAAATCAACTCCGCTTTCGCTTGTGTTGTAGCCTGCAATTCGCCTTGTGTTTGCGCCAAATTAGTAGATAGTTGCTCCTTCTCGCCCGTTAACCTAGTGTTACTTTCGGTAAGGATACCCACTTGTGCTTTCAGGTTGTCAATTTCAGCAAGGTATTCTTTTTGTTTTGCTTGCATATTGTTCAACGAAGAACGATAGTCTTTTTTGTCGCGGATCAACTGGTCGATTTGGCCTTTTTGAGCCGTCAACTGATTTACTTGTTCGTTGATTTTAGCATCCAATTCAGCATTGATACCTTTTTGTTGCTCCAATTCTGCTACTGCGGTATTGTATTTGCTTTCAACATCGGCGAGTGCCGTTTTTTGCTGCTCAAAATTCATTTCGAGGCTTTCCAACTCTTGGCCAGTTTTATATTTGCCTACAGCGAGCCAAATAGTAGTACCCAAAAGAAGCGCGATAGCGATACCTGCAATCGTTAACAGACGTTTTTGACCGTCGTTGTTGTTGTTGCCGCTGCCATAAGGAGCGGGCGTAGTCGGCTGATTAAAATTTGTTGTGCTCATACTAAGTGTGTGAAAAAAAGGTTTAACTTTTAAAATGAAATGTCTATGTTTATTGCATAGGCGAAACCTTTTTCAGAACAGGCGGAGTGTTGGTTGTGTGATGAATGGCTTTCTGACGTATGCCGTTGAAAAAGTAGCGAATAAACCCCCTTCCAATATATTTTATTGTACGTGAAATGTAAGAAAATTTCATTTGCAGTCGTAAGTGCTTGATTTACAATGTTAATGAATTACAAATAAAAATGAAAAATTTTTACAAAAACCAAACTTATCGCCCTACTTTTGCCCCAATAAAATTTTTGAACCATGTCATTATTCGATCATTACGACCAATACAGTGTTTTATTTCTTGATATAGAAACCGTTCCAGCGGTTGCCTCCTTTGATGAGTTAGACGAAGAACTGCAGGAACTGTGGGGACTTAAATGCCGCCAACTACTCCGCCTCGGTGCCGAGGAGGAAATTGAATACGATACGATGGGTGAGTTGTACGAAACCCGTGCGGGCATCTATGCGGAGTTTGGAAAGATCATTTGTATTTCGGTGGGTTATATGACCCGTCAGCCCGAATCTTCTGTGCCAATTATGCGCCTCAAGTCTTTTTACAACCATGTAGAGGCCAGTTTGCTCGAAGATTTTAGCGAAGTACTCAACAAGCATTTCAACAATCCCGATCGTTTTGCGATCTGTGGTCACAATATCAAGGAGTTTGATATACCTTATATATGCAGGCGTTTGCTCCTCAATCAAATGCCATTGCCACGTATGGTCGATATTGCAGGCAAAAAACCTTGGGAAACCAAACATTTGCTGGATACCTTGGAACTCTGGAAATTTGGCGACAACAAAAACTACACATCCCTACGCCTTTTAACGGCTATTTTTGGGATTCCTTCCCCCAAAGATGATATTTCGGGTGCCGATGTGGCGCGTGTCTATTGGGAAGACCGCGATTTGGAACGGATCGCCGCTTATTGCGAAAAAGACGTATTAGCCACAGCACAATTGTACCTCAAACTGAAACGCTTACCTTTGATAAAAGGAGAACAGGTGGTGATTGTGCGGTAGAGGTTTACTGTTTTGAAATGAAAAAAATCACAATATTTCAGCATTT
>JBEAVK010000215.1:0-15718 GCA_041160955.1 Bacteroidota bacterium | reverse complement strand
GGCTGCGACCAATCCTCTTTCTCCGCAAAATTAACAATGTTTTTCATAGCATTGACCATAGAAAGGAACACCAAAAAACCAAAAGTGACCACAATATAAATGGATTTGTAGGATTCTGCTTCGCCCAAAGGCACACCAGAACACAGCCAAGCCGATAAGCCCAGCACGGCTGCCAACCCCAAATAACTATACATAGAAACGCCCCAGTATTTGGCAAAACTATCGGCATTCATACACATAATACTATTAAAAATAGCAAAAAGCAGCATAAATCCCGTGGCAATTGTCCACGGATATAGCCGCTCCATGTCCATTACGCCCATTTTATCAAGAGCAACACCACTGAGCATGAGCACCAGCCCTCCTGCAAAAACGAGTAAAGCCTGCTTGGGAGGCGTGATGTTTGTATTTGTCATAATATCATAACGCCTCTTTTGTCGAGGAACGGAATTTCTGTAAAGTGCATGGGATCAAGACTACCCTGTACGAACACGTATTTGCGATCATAAAGGTAATTATCATGGGAAAAACTCACCCAAAACTCGTTGGCTAACGAGAATAGTTCGGTCGATACAGGCTCAATTTTAATGATTTCTAGTGGGCCTATCGTTTCCCAAAAATGGCGAAAAGTGGCAGTTTGGCGTTTTTCGCCTTCTACTTCACCATATCCCCGCGAGTTGACTAAGACCGATTTGATCGGCTCTTCTTTTAGATTGATGAGGTAAGCATCCCAAAAATAGTCGTATTCTGGGTCGTCCGTATCGCGAGGCACTAGGGCAATGGCCAAGTCCTCTACCTTGCGGATATCTATGTCCTTCTTCATATTGGGTTAACAGTTGTGGCGCGAAATTGTTGAGTGTTTGAAACTTAAAACAATAACTGCGCACTTTTCAAAAACTGGATGGTACGGTCAATATCTTGGCTAATAATTCGATCGCTGGTATTTTTCGTGACTATTGCTCGGTATTGCGCCATAATCCCTTCAATTATTGGCGATGACTGCGCAGGTCGCCTAAATTCCAAGGCTTGGCAGGCCGTCAGGAATTCAATGGCCATTAAACGTTCTAGGTTTTGTACCACTTTGTATAGTTTGGTGCCAGCATTGGCGGCCATACTCACGTGGTCCTCTTGCCCATTACAACTTACTATGCTATCAATAGATGCTGGTGTACAGTAAATTTTATTCTGATTGACGATAGAAGCCGCCGTGTATTGTGCAATCATCAGTCCCGAATGCAAGCCCGGGTCGGGTGTAAGGAACGGTGGTAAACCGCGTTGCCCCGAAATCAATTGATATACCCTGCGCTCGGAAATACTCCCCAATTCGGCCAGTGCAATGGCCATAAAATCCAGCGCAAATGCAATGGGTTGCGCGTGGAAATTACCACCTGAAACAATCAAGTCATCGTCGGGGAACAGGTTTGGGTTGTCGGTCACGGCATTGATCTCGGTGAGCAATACCTGCGCGCAGTACGCAATCGTATCCAAGGACGCGCCATGTACTTGCGGTACACAACGGAACGCATACGGGTCTTGTACGCTGGTTTTTTCGGTAGCACTTATTGGGCTGTTATTCAATAAGTTGCGCAGTGTTTCGGCGGTTTGTACCTGTCCTTTGTGCGGGCGCACAGCGTGTATGCGTGCGTCCAGGGGCGAGAGGCGACAATTGAACGCGTCGTAACCAACGGCTGCATTGAACTGGGCAATATTGGCCAATCTGTGCGCTTCTAGGAGTGACCAAACGCCATACGCCGTAGAAAATTGGGTGCCATTGAGCAGTGCCAATGCTTCTTTGGCTTGGAACCGCAGCGGTGTCCAGCCCTTGGCTTTTAGCACAATATCGGCGCGTTGGCGGTGTCCTTCATGCCACACAAATCCTTCACCTATCAACGGCAAACTCAAATGAGCCAAAGGTGCCAAATCGCCCGATGCGCCCAACGAACCCAGTTGGAATACCTCTGGGAGTATATCGTGGTTGAAAAAATCAATCAGGCGTTGCACAACTGCGACCCGAACACCAGAATTGCCATACGAAAGGCTTTGTATTTTTAACAAAAGCATGATTCGGACAATCTCCAAAGGCACTATATCGCCTGTACCTGCGGCGTGCGATACCACGAGGTTGTACTGCAGTTGCTCAATATCGTCTTTAGAAATGGCCACATTGCAGAGCGATCCAAAACCCGTATTGATGCCATAATGCAGGGCATCGCCGCCGCTTATCTTTTGTTCCAGATAAGTGCGGCAGTGGTCAATAAGTTGGGTTGCTTCGGGAGAAAGCGATAGTGGTTGGCGTTCATTTAGGATGGTGGCGAGGGTCTCGAAGGATAGGTGGTTAGGACTAATGTGGTGCATTTTTTATTATTTTTCCCGCATAAACAATTCGATAGGTACACCTGTGAAATTGAATTGTTCGCGTAATTTGTTCTCCAAAAACTGTTTGTAGCTATCGCGCACCCATTTTGGGTTGTTTACGAAATAGGCAAACATCGGATAATGGCTGGGCAATTGGGTAATGTATTTGAATTTTGGGTAGCGGCCTTTTACAGACGGCGGCGGAGTGCCTTCTACTACATTGGCCATATATTCGTTCAATTCCGAAGTTTTAATTTTGCGGGTACGGTTTTCATACACTTGCAAAGACACTTCGAGTGCATCGAAAATACGTTGCTTTTCCAGTACGGAAATAAAGACAACGGGTACGTCATTGAACGGTTGGAGGCGTTTTTTGATAATGGCCTCGTATTCGCGGAGGGTATTGGTTTGTTTATCTTCTACCAAATCCCATTTGTTCACCAAAATGACCAATCCTTTATGTCTTTTTTGTGCAAGACTAAAGATAGCGAGGTCTTGCGCTTCAATGCCTTGAGATGCATCGAGTACCAAAAGGCATACATCGGCTTCTTCTAAGGCTCGGATAGCGCGCATGACGGAATAAAACTCAAGGTCTTCTTCCACCTTTGCTTTTTTGCGGATACCCGCAGTATCGATCAGGATAAATTCTTTACCAAATTTATTATAAACGGTGTGGATTGGATCGCGTGTAGTGCCTGCAATGGGCGTTACAATATTGCGCTCTTCGCCCAAAAGCGTATTGACCAAAGAGGACTTGCCTACATTAGGACGACCAATGATGGCAAACTTTGGCAATGGTGTTTCCAATGGCTCTACATTTTCAACGTGCTCCATCACAGCGTCCAAAAGATCGCCTGTTCCGCTACCACTGATGGAAGCGATAAAAAACACCTCTTCAAAACCCATTCCGTAGAACTCATTGGCTTCCAATAAGTTATTGAAATTGTCAACCTTGTTAACGACCAAAAATACAGGTTTTTTAGTCCTGCGCAACAGGTTGGCCATGCTTTCATCCAGGTCGGTGATACCCGTTTGGGCATCCACCATAAAAAGAATAACAGCGGCTTCTTGTACGGCTACACGGACTTGTTGGGCAATTGCTTCCTCGAATACATCGGTACTGCCAGCCACAAAGCCACCTGTATCTACTACGGTAAAGCGCTTTCCTCCCCATTCACAAAAACCATATTTACGGTCGCGGGTTACTCCAGAAAAGTCGTCGGTGATGGCTTCTCTTCCACCTACTAAACGGTTATAAAAAGTTGATTTTCCTACATTGGGACGGCCAACAATGGCAACTACATTACTCATGAAACGATGTATTGGGTAAAATAAAAATAAAAATCTGGTGCCCAGATGTCTATTATTTAAAAGACAATTCTAATTTTGCGCCACAAAGGTAAACAAAAAGCGCGGGAAAAGACTCGTGATTTTGTAATTTCAGAAAACAATAGGGAATGCTACCCCGCATTGCTCGTGAAAAAGAACCGCATTTATGCAAAAAATAATCTACCGCGACCTGAATGTAACAATATTTCAGAGTGCCTTATTCCAAACCAACTCAACGGTAATTCTTACCGAAGATGTTGTGATTGTAGTTGATCCTGCTTGGCTGCCCGATGAGGTGCTTGCCATTAAGCAGTACGCTGATGCTATTCGTGGCCGCAGGCCGCTCTTTTTGGTATATACCCATTCGGACTATGACCATATCATTGGTCACGGTGCTTTTAAACCGGATAAAGTTTTTGCGACTAAAATATTTGCAGAAAGGGAAGATACGGAGGCGATTTTGGATCAAATTATTGAATTTGACCAAAGTTATTATATTGAACGGCCTTATCCGTTGGAATATCCTAAACCGGATTATTTTGTGTTTAAGGATGGTGTTCAGTACAGGCATGGTCGCACTAAATTGACTTTTTATACCGCTCCGGGTCATACCTCGGATAGTATGTTTATGGTGGTATGGCAATTGGGGCTATGTATTACGGGTGATTACCTGTGTTCCAATGAGTTTCCTTTTATTTACCATAGCAGTGTTGATTATGAGCATACACTGAACAAATTGCCAGATATCCACGATCGGAACTGGTTTACACGTATTGTACCGGGTCATGGACTGCCGGCACTTTCACTGACCGATTGGGCGCGCCGCCGTATTGAGAGCCTTGCCTATATTTATTCGGTGCGAGAAAGTATTGCTACGGGTATCCCTTTTGATGAAAATTCGCTTTGGGACCGGTATAAATATCCCCGTGTACAAGCACCCTACCACCGCAAAAATGTGGAATTAATGACCCGCGAATTTGAGGAAGGGTTGTGGACTTGGGATAAAGAAATGTCATTGGATTTGTTTCAGCGCAAAAAATCAAAATTTGCAGAACGAGAGGAAGCGGCATTGGTCGTGGAAGACGATGACGATCATTAGAACTCATTTAATGCTCATTTCTAATGCTGTAAAATGTCTATTCATTTAGTAAAAATATAACTCACTCGAGTATTGATACCTATTTCATAAATTAACTCATTATGACAAATATTCAAGGCCCAGCCATTTTTCTCGCTCAATTTATGGGCGATACCGCTCCGTTCAATTCCTTAACCTCCATCTGCAAATGGGCTGCCGATCTTGGTTATGTCGGTGTCCAAATCCCTACTTGGGATAGCAGGTTGATTGATTTGGAAACAGCCGCCGATTCTAAAACCTATTGCGATGATCTCAAGGGTAGGATAGCCGAATGCGGATTGCAAATTACAGAATTATCCACGCATTTGCAGGGGCAATTGGTGGCTGTCAATCCTGCTTATGATCTTATGTTTGATGGTTTTGCACCAGAGCATGTACGCGGAAATCCAAAAGCGCGTACCGAATGGGCGATACAAACGTTGAAAAATGCAGCAAAAGCGAGTCAAAACCTCGGATTGAATGCGCACGCTACCTTTTCAGGTGCTTTGATTTGGCACACGGTGTATCCTTGGCCACAGCGGCCTGCGGGTTTGGTAGAGGCTGGATTTAAAGAATTAGCGAACCGCTGGACTCCGATCTTAAATGTGTTTGACGAATGTGGTGTTGACCTTTGTTATGAGATACATCCGGGCGAGGATCTGCACGATGGTGTTACTTTTGAGCGTTTTTTGGAAGCAACTGGTAACCACAAACGCTGCCATATCCTGTACGACCCATCCCACTTTGTATTACAGCAATTGGACTATCTACAATACATTGATTTTTACCATGAGCATATTAAAATGTTTCATGTAAAAGATGCTGAATTTAACCCAACAGGCAAAAGCGGTGTGTATGGAGGATTCCAAGGATGGGCAGAAAGACCGGGCAGATTCCGCTCATTAGGTGACGGACAGGTAGATTTTCAGTCTATATTCTCGAAATTAGCACAATATAATTATAAAGGGTGGGCAGTGTTAGAATGGGAATGCTGTATCAAGGATGCTGGGCAGGGTGCTCAAGAAGGTGCGCCGTTTATTCAAGACCATATTATAAAAGTGACAGAGCGCGCTTTTGATGATTTTGCTGGCTCAGGGGTAGATGAAGCGTTGATAAAGCGAATCATCGGTTTATAGTTTTAACATAAAATGAAATACAGGACTACCATAATTGCGGTATCTTTGCACCCGTTTTTGTCGGGCTGTGGGAACAGTGGAGGTAAAAACGCTTCGGATGCGGTACAATTTATGCTTCGGCAGGATGCTGGTACGCGTTGGTTGTTTTGTTTTCTTATTGTTATTGCTTTATGGCAGGGTTTAAAAGTAATACGTGCAGGGATTCGGGTTATTTGGTGGTCTATCAAATCTGTTCAACCGGTATTAGTCAGGCTGCGATTGCGTAATTTGTTGATCGCTGCTGTTATTAGTACGATAGTCTGGAGCATGAGCGATAGTTTGGCCGATATGATTCAGGAGTTGGAGCAGCGGTATTTAACGCCTGTTTGGATTGGTAAGACGAGTAATTATAACGAGGAACATTTAACGGCGATTTACGAAGCAGCATTGGCAAAAAATGTAGATCCGTATGAATTGGAAGTGATTAAAAAAAGGACGCGTGAAATGGCAGCCAAGATTCAAACTACGCCTTTATGTATTTATGAATGTGCGTATTTGGAATGTGCTTTGAATCCTTTTACGATCCGGAAAGATTTGGTGGCGGCAGGATGGATACAATTTACTAAAGTGGGGCTTTTGGGCTTAACTTATCAAGGTAAATCGGTGCATTATGACCAAGTTTTGTACGCCTGTCGCAATAGGAATATCAATTTAATGATGGATTTGAGCGAAATTTATCTGGTGGACAAATACAAAAGAGCAGGTGAAAAGCCACTGCACAACACCGTAGATCTTTATTTGGCATTGTTTGCACCAGCGTTTATAGGTGCACCGCACGATAAAGTGGTTTATCAAGGGTATCAAAATCCGAGTTATTATTTGAATAAGGGTTTAGATGGTTGGTACACAGTGGATAGTCAGGATGGGCGGCGGCAAATTTTCAGGAAAAATGGTGCCTGCGATGGTGCGATTACGATTTGGGAGATGTATTTGGCCTTAGAAGCCAAAAAAGGCAGGATAATTCAGAAGTTTGTACATTGATGGTACACTTTATGCTATAATAAAAAATAAATAGTTCCTCAAAAAGGGCTACGTTAATAAATATGAAATGGTTCCCTCTACTTTTCTGCACAGCCATGCTGTTGTGCGGATCTTTTTCTTTGTATGCCCAAACCAAAACGGAGCGCATTGCAGCGCATTTGGGTACTTTCAGGTTTGAAAATGACAAGCCAATTGGATCTGTAAAGTTTATCTTCCAACGTGCTGTACTTACCCGTGAAGGCAATGGTCGCAAAACGTATAAGCAGTTATTAGTCGCTCAACGTGGTTTTACCAATAACGATAATGCGGGCAATCTACTGGCTGTTCAAGTCATCTATAAAGGGGAAGAAGCCACTATTTATGCAGAGCCCAAAAGTAAAAATACGGGTCGCATACGCGTGCAACCGCCTGTAGAACCCATTGCAGTGGCTCCGCCCGAACTTGTGAAACCCAGCAGATACAAGCGTGGTGTAGCCCGTGCTGTGCCGGCACAAATCGTGAATGAAGCACCTGTTGAACCACAAACAGCGGTTCAAACAGAGCAGCCTTCTACCGATCCTGTGCGTCCGCGTGCGTTGTTTCCCGATCAACAACAGTCGCACAGCAATGCACGACCGGGTAGTACCAATATTTCATTGCCGGATTCTTCTACTTTGGCGCAAAGTTTGGATGGTGCAAAGCAAACCATGACTGGTTGGAAAGCCAAGTTGTGGCAAAGTGCTCAGCCTATTTGGGAATTTGTGATGTGGACTTTTAATAGTTTGATTGTCCTATTGGTTTGCTTTGCTGGTCTATGTCGGTATGTTGCCAAAACAGCGGCTGCAGAAAGTAAAATATCACCCAAAGGCCGTGTTATTACAGGTCGGTGGATCATCGGCGCGCACCAGAACGCTTCCGGATTATTATTGATTATCACGTGGTTTATTGCTATTTTCTTCTTGATTGATATCTTTATGTGGTTGATCTATCTTGATTTGCCGATATGGTTATTGGTTGTAATTTGGTTTCCTACACTTTGGTTGGCGGAGAAAATTACGAGTTGGATTGTACCCAATTTGAGGGGCGACGAATCGCATTATGCTTAGAAAATTATAAATTTGTATTAAAATAGTACAATACCCGATAATTTTAGTTCTTTTGCACTTCAAAATATTTATCCAACTTAAGTTAATATCTTACGTATGCAAAAGAACAATACAGAAATTTGGGGTCATCCCCGTGGGTTAGCGTTGCTATTTTTTACTGAAATGTGGGAACGTTTCAGTTATTATGGCATGAGGGCTATTTTTACCTTGTACATGGTGCAGGCACTTATGCTCTCTAAAGGGAAGGCTTCCGAGATTTACGGTAGTTATACAGGTTTGGTTTATCTTACACCTTTGATTGGTGGTTATGTGGCTGATCGTTATTGGGGCAACCGTAAAAGTATTACATTTGGGGGGGCGATGATGGCTTTGGGGCAGTTTTTGTTGTTTGGCAGTGCCTCTGTGTATCAAAATGTAGGAGCGGCTGTACCATTGATGTGGGCTGGTTTGTGCTTCCTGATGTTAGGTAATGGTTTCTTTAAGCCTAATATTTCTTCTATGATTGGTCAGTTGTACACCACGGAAGACAAACGCCGCGATGCTGCTTATACCATTTTTTATATGGGTATCAATCTAGGTGCGTTTATTGCGCCTTTGGTATGTGGTACATTGGGTGATACTGGCAATCCTGGCGATTTTAAATGGGGCTTCTTAGCGGCAGGTATCGGTATGGTATTGGGCACTATTTTGTTCCATACCCAAAAAGAAAAATACGTTACTACGCCCGATGGTGAACCTATTGGTGCATTACCCAATCAAGCGGTGAGTGCCGCGAGTGGTGCATCTGAAGAAGGTGGTTTGGGTATTACGCAATTAGCACTTGGTGGTGGTGTATTGGTTGCTGCATTTTTGGTATTTTGGAAAGTATTGGGATTTGATGCTATTGGTGCATTGATCTATTCTGCTACTATTGCAATGTTAGTAACGATTTTGACGGATAAGTCGTTGAGTAAAATAGAACTCGATCGTATCATTGTATTGTGTGTTTCTGCTTTTTTTGTTATCTTTTTCTGGGCGGCTTTTGAGCAGGCTGGTGCTTCGCTCACGTTTTTTGCGGAAGAGCAAACCAATAGGAATTTGCTTGGATTTACGGTTCCAACCAGTTATTTCCAATCGGTAAATGCAGTAGCAGTGGTGCTTTTGGCACCAATTACAGCCGCTATTTGGGTGGCTTTACAAAAACGCAGATCAGAACCTAATTCTTTGATTAAGCAAGGATTAGGTTTGGTGATTTTGGCGATTGGCTATGCTGTTATTGCTATTGGTGTTAATGGTCTTGGGCAGGGTGTAAAGGTGAGCATGCTTTGGTTGGTTTCAGTTTATGTGATCCATACTATTGGTGAATTGTGTTTGTCGCCTATTGGGTTATCATTGGTATCCAAATTATCGCCATTGCGTTTTGTATCCTTGTTGTTTGGCTTTTGGTTTTTGGCCAATTCTGTTGCGAACAAAGCGGCTGGTCAGTTGAGTGCTTTGTATCCGCCATCTGGTGCGGAATACAAGTTGGCGCGCGAAAACGGTTTTGATGACACGACTTATACTGGTATTCTTGCAGGAACAATTCAGGCTACTCCTGAGCAGGTTGTTGTAGCCAAGGAGAAAGAAATTCCGTTGGTTTTTCCTAGTTTTTTAGGTAGTAAGATCACCAATTTGTATGAATTTTTTATGGTGTTTGTCGGCATGGCCGGTATTGCTGGATTGATATTGATTGGTTTGTCGTTCCCGTTGCGGAAAATGATGCACGGGGCGGATTAGAATATTTTGGGATTTTATCCCGTGCGTAATGTGCGTGTGTGATGCCTGTCGGTTGCGCCCGTCGTTGCGTTCGTCGTTGCGCCCGTCGCTGCGCCCGTCGGTTGCGCCCGTCGTTGCGTAGAGACGTTGCAATGCAACGTCTCTACATCACGACGGACATCACGACGGGCATCACGACGGACGCAACGACGGGCAATCACGCACGCAAAATCACGATTAAATTAAACAAATTATGGAAAAAAAAATCATAATCGCCGTTTTTGCGATATTATTATTCAATTATGGACATGCCCAAAATGCGGCATGTGATGGCAGCCGTTTTAAGCAGCCCACCTTTACTACCGTTAAAAAAACGACCTTGGTCTATGCTACGGCTTTTACCTATACGGAATTGCCGCCGTCGCTTCCGGATACCGTTGATTTGAAAATGGATGTGTATGAACCTCAAGGCGATAACGCAGTGGCGCGCCCTGTAGTGATCCTCGCGCATGGTGGTAGTTTTATTACCGGTGATAAAAATGATATGAAAACGGATTGCGAGCGTTTTGCCAAAGCGGGTTATGTCGCTGTTTCGATTCAATATCGCTTATACCCATTTCTTATGCTTGGCTTTCCCGATTCTACTGATATCATTGGTGCAGTAGCCAAAGCCATTGGTGATATGAAGGCGGCAGTGCGTTATTTCCGTCAAGATGCCGCAACAGTCAATCTATTTAAAGCAGATACCGCACATATTTTTGTTGGTGGATACTCCGCAGGGGCTGTTACGGCTTTGCACGTAGGCTATGTAGATGAAACCGACGATTTTACCCCTTTTGTACAAACGGCTTTTGATATCAATGGTGGTATCAATGGGAATACTGGTTCTGCTGCGAATCAATCCTATTCCGCCGAAGTGAAAGGGGTTTATAACCGCTCCGGTGGGCTATATCGACGTTCTTGGATTGATGAAGGCGAAGTACCTATGGTGAGCATACATGGTACTGCCGATAATACTGTGTACTATATAAGTGGTCTTGCCGCCGGAATTGCTTATTTGGAAGGGACGGGTATTTTACATCCTTATGCTTTGGATCAAAATGTGGATAGTTATTTGGAAATCGTAACTGGAGGCGATCATACCAGTATGTACACGTCCGCTCAACACGCTGGTCAAGTCAATAATTTTTTCAATAAAGCACTCGGGAAATTTGAGGCCATTACTTGTGGAACGAGTAATGTTACTGAACTAACAAATACTGCTGATGAATTATTAAAGATTACGCCTAATCCTGTTACTAATGCATTTAGTATCACTTTAGATGCACCATTGCTTACTGCTGCCAGCGTACATATCTTTGATGTACAAGGCAAACAAGTGCAAACCGTGCTTAATTATGGTAAAGGCCAACAGATCATGGTCGATCATTTACCATCAGGCACTTATACGGTTTTGCTGCAAAATGGGGTAGGGGTGTTTAAAAGTGGACGATTTGTAAAGCAATAGACCGTTTTGTGTACAAGTACTTAAGGTTGTATTCTTGCTTTTGAAACTGCAAATCCAATGGAGTTGTACAATCCCATACAGGGCAGTCTTGGTTCGCACTCAAAACAATATGCTTCACCATGCTCGCAAGTTACGTATATCTCATTTGGAAAATTTTCTATTTTAATAGAACGTTTTCCAAATGGCTTTGGCATAGTAGATAATGAAATAATGTCTTGATACAAAACAAAAACATTTGTCATGTCTTTTTCATAGTAGATACCAATATTAGTAAGCATAAGCAGTGTCGTATCATTTGTGACACTAACTATTAATGGTTCAATAATATGCCCTCCGTTTTTTGCTCTTTGGATATAGATGTCTCTATTGGAACTATCCAATACAAAAGTTTTTGATGTGGTTTCTCCTTTTCTAAGGAAAATAGATAAAAATGTTTGGGTATTCATCTTTGCGAAGTGCCGTATCTTTTAAACTACTCGTACATTTTGGCTGCGATCAAAATATTTGCAAATACTTTCCACTCTATGTTTTCAGGAATAGGCTTATTATTATGGTAATAGCCGTCCATATCTTCTGTCCAAATTGCTATACCTTCCAAATATTCAGATAACGTTTGGTTTTCCCACTCGGTTGGATTATCTTTTAAATCACGAACTAATAATTCAACAAAGTGAACAAAGTCATCTTTGTCTTTAATTTCGCTTATTTTTTGTTTAAGTATTTGGACACAATTAATTGCATTTTGAACTTGGTCTTTTCCGCCGATATATCCCCATTTTTTCGTTAGATAGTACCGCTATCTGCCTTAAAAATGGGGATGGATTTATGCTGAGCGTATCGAATTTATGCTGAGCCTGTCGAATTTATGCTGAGCCTGTCGAATTTATGCTGAGCCTGTCGAAGCAGCATAGCCGAAAAATACCTACGTTCAATTATGCAATTAATTATGTCCAAATACTTAAATATCCAGCGGTAAAGCAAGGAAATTACAAACCTGAAAAAATTATTGCACTACAACTATAAAAGCAACACTACCTTTTGCAGTTTGAATGCTCAATTGGTAGTTACCAGCAGGCAAACGCAGGTCATCAAAAGTGATAATCCTTGTTTCTTGACCAATTAAACCAGGTATTTGCTCCTTTACCAATCGACCTGTGGCATCGAATAGTTGTAAACGAATATCCAATGGATCATTGGTATTGGTGATGGCTACCTGAAACTGTCCGCTGTTTGGATTAGGTAGTATTTGCACCTTATTTAACCCTGTTTGTTCTACTGTTCCGCTCGTTAATGTAATGGTTGTTGTTTTAATCGTTTCATTACAATTACTGATAGAACGGAGCGTCACCGTATAAGTTCCGGCGGTAGTATAAGTATGCGACGGATTTTTTTCGGTACTGGTATTGCCGTCGCCAAATTCCCAAAGGAACGAGTCCGCGTTGGCACTATTGTTGGTGAAATTGACGGTAAGACTGCTCAAGACTGGAGAGAAAACGGCAGTAGGGAAGCTACGCACCGTTACTATTTCACTTAAAGTATCTTTACCCAAACTATTACTTACAATGAGTCGGATAGTTCGATTGCCAGGCAATGGATAAGTCACGTTGTGTGGGCCGGCACCAACGGCAGTAGTTGGCTGGGCACTAGAACCAAAACTCCAAGTATAAGCATCATTCGAATTTGGGTTTTGCGCAGCAACAACTGAAATAGCATCTCCCCTGCAAATCGTATCAGGTACGCTGAATTGTGCAGTTGGGAAAGTCAGTATTACATTTTTTAAACCGACATTATCCAAAAAAGTATTGTTTCCATTTCCATTGATGGACGTAAACCTTAAAATAACACTTTGTCCAATAAATTGGCTCAATGAAACGGTCTCCTTGCTCCATTGGGTGGCTTTTGTAGGGAAAAATGATGCCGTTTGTGCTGGTGCTGTGGCTAAATCTGGATCAGTTTTTTCCCAAATCACTACTGGGCTACCGCCAAAATCACAATTGGGGTATGCTTCTATCTTTAAACCATCACCAAAGGTATTATTACGTTGCGTATGCGCATAGTCAAATACTAAGGCAGGGTATGGCAAATTAGATAGATTCAGCGGTATCATATACAAATAATCTTCTTGTTGCTCCGCAGGACTGTAAGAACTGTGGTCCAGGAACATGGCACTTGTTGCAGTATTATTGATGCCAATGACATTATCGGGTGTAACGGCCCAACCTACTAGATTGTCCTCATTGATAATATTCCAGCCATTTGGCAAGGCGGGAGTGCCACCGAATCCAGCTGAAAAAGTAGTATTGGTTGGTACTGCCACTACGGTGTATGAACGTGTTTTTTTATTGTTACTCGTAAAATTATCCCCCATAAGACTGATGCTCACCTCAAGACTCAACTGGCCATTTGTAGTAAACGAAATAGGCGTAGCAAAGGTAAAGGTCAACGTATCGTTAGGTGCAATATCGGGCAGATTTTCAGTAACAGGTGCTTGCCCATTGATACTGTAAGAAATGGTTGCGCCTGATATTACATTAATACCTTGATTGGCCACTTCTACTGTGACAGGTCTGCTCGTTGCTCCGCAACCTAAAATAGCATTGCCAGCAGGCGAAATAACATTCAGTACAGCGGCATCAAGCGGCTGCGGGCAAGATAATAAGCCTCCAGACCATCTGACAGCCAATGTTCGGCGGCCTACGATACCCGCAGATGCTTTACTGGAACGGATGCTATACCAAGATTCCTCTACTGGATCGATAATTGGAATCGTGTATTGTTGCGCTGCAAGTGGTGTTGTACCCTTGAGTTCCATATACTTTTCACCAAGTGCATATACATCATACGCTATGGTATCATTGGCCAGTTTAGTCCAACTCAATGTGATAGAATCGAGGCAAACTTTAGCGACCGCCAAATTAGTGGGAAGTGGCGCAATCGTAAGTGGGAAATCCGTAGTATCGCGGCGTGTTCCACGGGTCAACACCAATTTTACATTGCCACTGGTTCTATTTGGGACTGTCCATTCGTACATCCGCTGTGCATTATTGATGTTTTCAATAATCGGGCTAAAGGTATTCCCCCCGTCCAAAGAGTACTCTAGCGTAAAAGTTTCGGTATTGCCATAGGCATCCCAGCGCAACCATTCTTTGGTGCCGGGAACAAATCCTTCACCACCAGCAGGGTAGGTGAGTTGAACATGGTCGTTCAAAAACTCCCAAGCGAGGTAATAAGGTTGTGGGCCAAATGGGACTTCAAAACCTTTTATATTTACGGTATAGTTGCCTGCAACAGGATTTTCGATGGCTACTTGCTCCACATTGTTCAAGGAATCGCGGCCAGTAGTTGCGGGGGTATTAAGGTTGGTGGGATTGGGGGTTGGATCCAATAACCATGGGCGATAAATAGAGCCATTCGGTGCAGTGACTGTTATATCCAAGTCATTGATGAGGGCACGGGCTGTATTTTCGTCCGATGGGCGTTCTACCCAATACACCATCAATTTGGCTTGTCTGGTTTGTGGTGGAATAGCAACCGTATGCGTTGATGTAGCACCATTTTCTACGAATCCTGAAGTATAACGGTTAGATTCCAATAGGTTTAGTGCCCTGAAATTATTGATATGTCCCCATCCAAAAATATAATCAGGGCCGATATTGCCCATTTCATTGGCGGTATTCATTATAGCCAATTTTAACAAAGCAGCAGGCGCGTCAGGGGTATTATTTAGTGAGCGGTAGGCTTGTGTTAACTGCGCTAAGCAGCCAGCAATGCCAGGCGCGGCAGCCGAAGTACCACCAAAAACTTGGTATTCATTATTAGGATTGGTAGAGTTTTGTTGGGCTCCATGTGCTGAAATATCTGGTTTCAAACGACCATCATGCGCTGGACCGCGACTAGATGACGGCTCAATAGCACCATCTACCCTTAAATTTGCAGTTGCGATAGCATTTTTTGCCATTTTATGCCCCCCCGTAATATTGCCCCATTGGTTACCAGCACCATAATCACAATCTGATCCATTAGAGTTGCCCCCTGAGAATACATGCATGAGGTAAGGGTGCTGGTAAATTTGCTCATCCACAGTTTGTGTGGCTAATGTATAACCCGCATTACAACCATTGGAGTAGGAAGAATTGGTAATCGTAACGTTTTTATCCAAATACAGTGGCAAAGTAGCATCTTGGAAATTAGCAACATAATTCACAACAAAAACATCAGTTCCAGCGGCCATACCTTTTTTAGTGGGGTCAATATTGCCTGCACCTCCAATAATGCCTGCAACACCATCACCGTGGGTGCCTGCTAATTGAGCGCCCGAGCCATCTTGGTTGAATAAACGACCTTGGAAATCGATATGAGGGCCTACTGCACCATCATCACGTACCAATACGTTTACGCCTGCACCGTTGTATTTTTTACCCAAAGGATGATCGCT